>JBBSQZ010000118.1:0-10176 GCA_038243565.1 Rhodothermales bacterium
GCGATCCTGATGCTCGCGCCGCGCCTCGCGCGCGTCCTCGGCCGCCGCGGCCTCATCGCCCTCGAACGCCTCATGGGCATGGTCCTGACGGCGCTGGCCGTCGAGATGGTCGTCACAGGGCTGAAAGGGTGACAGGTGTGCCGGTGGCAGGTTCACAGGTGTCTTTCCACGTGCCACCTGCGCACCTGTCACCTGCCACCCGCTCGGTATCTTTCCCGCTCTCCTCACCGCCCCTCCCGCATGAAACTGATCGTCCCGATGGCCGGCCGCGGCACGCGCCTGCGCCCGCACACGCACGTCACGCCGAAGCCGCTGTTGCCCGTCGCCGGGACGCCGATGGTCGAGCGCATCATCGAGACGTTCGTCGCCGCCTTCCCGACGCCCTTCGACGACGCCGTGTTCATCCTCGGCCGCGACTTCGGGCCCGAGGTCCGCAACGAGCTCTCGGCGATCTGCGCGCGCCACGGCATCACGGCCCACTTCGAGGTGCAGGAGGAGGCCCTCGGCACGGCCCACGCCGTCGCCTCGGCCGGCCGACACCTCGAGGGCGAGGTCGTCGTGGTCTTCGCGGACACGCTGTTCACGATGGACCACATCGCGCCGTTCACGACCGACGCCGTCATCTGGACGATGACCGTCGAGGACCCCAGCCGCTTCGGCGTCGTGGTGCAGGACGGCGACCGGATCACGGACTTCGTCGAGAAGCCGGACACGCCGATCTCGAACGAGGCCATCGTCGGCATCTACTACATCCGCGACGGCGCCGCGCTGCGCAAGGAGATCCAGTACCTCCTCGACAACAACGTGACCGGCAAGGGCGACGAGTACCAGATCACGGACGCCTTCGACCGGATGCTCAAGGCCGGCCAGACGTTCACGACGGCCTCCGTCACCGAGTGGCTGGACTGCGGCACGATCCCGGCGCTCATGGAGACGAACACGATCGTCCTCGGGCAGGCCGGCCAGAACGGCAAGCACGGGACGGTCGAGGACGGCGCGACGCTCGTTGAGCCGGTCTTCATGGCGCGCGGCTCGCGCATCTCGGCCGGCAGCACGGTCGGGCCGAACGTGGCGCTCGAGGAGAACGCCGTCGTCGAGCGCTCGACCGTCCGCGACTCGGTCGTCTTCGCCGACGGCGTCGTGACGGGCTCGGACCTGCACGACTCGCTCGTCGGGCACAGCGCGCGGGTCTCGGGCTTCGCCGGCACGCTCAACATCGGCGACCACGCAACGGTCGGCAAGGCGTAGCGATCTACTACGTTCCTTCCGCTACACCGCCGCGACCACGTAGTGATATAACGAAAGAATAACATCCCTCAACGCCATGGGCGCTGAGAGGTGCTTACGTCTTGCCGTTGCACGCCTCAGCTCACTACCGAGCAGCTGGTCGCATTTATGATCTGGTACGCGTCTGTCATGCCAGCAGCTGCCTCCTCAGTCATCATGACGACGTTCAGCATAGCCGTCCCGCGAGTACGCGTCTCGACTTGCGCCGGGCGTGTGCCTGATTCAACATAGCGTCCGTTGACATCCTGTGCGTAATCTGTTCGAGCCTCGCTCGTCTGGATATCTACTGAGGCTGTGCCTTTCCGAAACGCCACCACTCCCATGTGTGAGAAACCGCGCTCGAGCGAGACCCGGCACGCCCACTCCATCGCCTTCAACCCAGCGTGCTCCGGGCTTGTCCCATTGTCGTCCTGTACACTTACGAGGAAGCCGCGACCGCGGTCGAGCACACGCACATGGTCGTTATCGTAGCTGTGTGAGCGCTGAGCCGACGCTGCGGGCGCGCAGAGAATAACGGCTGTGAGCAGAATGCAGGAGGCGCTCGTTTTGAGGAGGTTTTTCATTTTGGTAATGATCAGATTGAGATGGACTGGATGCTCATCGGCGCACCGCCGAGCATGTTGTTCATCTGTGCCTCCGGCGATTTAGCGCGCAGTGCAGCGTCTCGCGCCTGAAGGCTATTGTCATGTGCTTCATGCTGGCGAGTATATCCGTTTGCCTCTCGCTGATCCTGCACTGTAACGCTCTCGTGCGAATATCCAAGCGTTGCCAGTTTCTCCCGATCCTCCTGTGATACATCGACGCCGCGACGTAGTGGACCAATCTCAGTAGCGTCAGCTCTAAGGCGATCCTGCCCAGCCTCATCTAGCCCGCGTAGCTTGGCGCGCGCCGCCTCGGGGTCTTGATAACGGCCATTGGTGAGTTCCTCTGCCTTGTGTTCCCAATCGAGCACTCCCTTAGCGCCTCGGGAGAGCTTGTCGCGGTCCGGCGCGGGCACGACCTGCGGCAGGCCATTGGCGTCGACGCCGCCGCGGGTGCGGGCCTCCTCTTCGGCGAGCGCGCCGGGGGACAGGCCGGGGGGATCGAGAGGCATGAAACTGGAGGCGGACGAGGAGAACGCGGCGGCGCGTCGAGGCGCGCACATGGGCATGAACACAGTGACCAGGCAGAGGTTCTGTGAGGGTGTTCGACCGGCCCTTATGGCAGCGAGGCGCCGGCACTACGAGTTGTCGGTGGCCCCTCATCGCCGTCGCGTATCGGGCACACTCGACGTCGGCGAGCACGCGGTGGTGCGCAGATAGGAACGAGAGGCAGGGCGGCGCTACACTGTCCTCTCACCGTGCCTTGGTTCTCATGACGACACTTCTGGACGTTCGCCTGCTCCGCGCCGAGTCGACCGGAGGTGATGAGGTCGGGCTGGCACTCCCGCAGGAGATTCTGGACCAGTTCGGTATCACCGAGGGGACGCTCCTCGTTGCGACACCTGAGGGTTTGCTGTTGAAAAAGGCGACGGCTCATGAGCAAGCGGTCGCCGCGCCGCGGACCGTGCCGAGGCGCAGTACGAGAATGCGTTTCGCGAGCTGGCAAAATGACGGAGCCTCACTGGCTGACGCTCGAAGACGCCACCTACCTGCACGACAGACAGATTCGCCGGTTCGGCGGACTACCCGGTGTCCGCGACGCGAATGCGATCGAATCGGCCATTGCGCGCCCCCGCCAGAAGCTAGCATACGGGGCTCCCGATCTTGCGGATCTCACCCGGCCTACGGGTTTGGCCTCGCCAGGAACCACGGCTTCTCGGACGGCAACAAGCGCGTCGCGTTCGAAGCCATCATCGTCTTTCTCGATCTGAACGGACAGCGGCTCACGGCGACGGAGCCCGAGGCTGTGACGGTCATCCTCGGCGTCGCCTCGGGCGAGCTGGGCGAGGCTGAGCTGGCCGTGTGGATTCGGCGTTCGATGGCTCCGCGGAGTGCACCCGCGCCGCGCTGAGGCGTTCTTCGGGCATGACCTCTGACGTGACCCTCTACCCCGCCGACGCCGAGCAGCGCCTCGGCTTCGACGTCGTCCGCGCGCGCCTCGCATACCACGCGCGGACGCCCTACGGTGCCGACGTGCTCGCCGCGCTCCGCCCGTCGTCCGACGAAGCGGACGTCCGCGGGCGCCTCGGACGAGCCGGCGAGATGACCGACCTCATCGGCTTCGACGACCCGTTCCCGCTCGCGACCTCAGACGACGTCCGCCCGACGATTGCGCGCCTGCGCCCGCACGACGCGCTCGTCGACGGTGCGAACCTCGCGGCGCTCGGCCGCGTGCTCGCCGTGCTGCGGCTCGTTCACGACTACCTGCACGCGCGCAAGGCGAAGGCGCCGGGGCTGTGGACCGTCGCCGAGCGGATCGTCGTGCTGAAGGCGCTCGAGGACCGCATCGCGCGGACGATCGACGACGGCGGGCACGTCCGCGACGACGCGAGCCCGCTGCTGTCGGACCTCACGCGGCGCCTCGTCTCGAGCAACGGCCGCCTGCGCGAGACGCTCAACGCGGCCCTCCGCGACGCCATCTCGAAGGGCTGGGCGACCGAGGCGCAGCCGACGATCCGCGGCGGCCGCGCCGTCATCCCGGTCCGCGCCGAGGCCAAGCGCAAGGTGCAGGGCTTCGTCCACGACGTGTCGGCCTCGGGCCAGACCGTCTTCATCGAGCCCGCCTCCGTCCTCGACCTCAACAACGAGATCCGCGAGCTCGAGATCGAGCGCGCGCGCGAGGTCGAGCGCATCCTCCGCGAGCTCTCGGGCCACGCCCGCCACCACGGCGGCGACGTGCTGGACGGCATCGGCGCGCTCGGCCGCCTCGACGCCGCGGCGGCCGTCGCCCGCCTGAGCCTCGAGACGGGCGCGCTCGTGCCCGAGGTCGGCGAAGCGGGTGCGCTGCGCCTCATCGGCGCGCGCCACGTCGGCCTCGTGCTCCGCGAGGCGCTGAAGCCGGCGGACGAGCGCCGCCCGGTCGTCCCGCTCACGCTCTCGATGGGCGACGGCGACGGCCCCGAGGACGACCGTCCCGAGGCGGCAACGGTTCTCGTCGTGACCGGCCCGAACGCGGGCGGCAAGTCGGTCGTGATGAAGACCGTCGGCCTGACGAGCCTCATGGCCGCCTGCGGCCTGCCCGTGCCCGCCGCGCCCGGCACGCGCATCCCGCTGCCGACGCAGATCTTCGTCGACGTCGGCGACCAGCAGTCGATCGCGGACGACCTGTCGACGTTCACGAGCCACCTCACGCACGTCGCGGCGATGCTCGAGCACGCCGACGACCGCTCGCTGTGCCTCCTCGACGAGGCCGGGACGGGGACCGACCCGGCCGAGGGCGGCGCGCTCGCCGAGGCCGTCCTCCGGCGCCTCGCGAGCCGCGGCACGCGCGTCGTCGCGACGACGCACGTCGGGGCGCTGAAGGCGTTCGCGCACGACACGCGCGGCGTCGCCAACGGCTCGATGGCCTTCGACCGCGAGACGATCGCGCCGACGTACCGCTTCCGCGCCGGCGTGCCGGGCTCGTCGTACGCGTTCGAGATCGCAACGCGGGTCGGCCTCCCCGACCCGGTCGTGACGGACGCCCGTGCCCGCGTCGGCGAAGGGACGGTCCGGCTCGATGCGCTCGTGGCGGACGTCGAGAAGCGCGCCGAGGACGCCGAGGCGAACCTCGCGGCCGCCGACGCGCGCCTCGCCGAGTCCGAGGCGCGCCTCGTCGATGCCGAGCGCATCCGCAAGGATTACGAGCAGCGCCTCGAACGCCTGCGAGCGGATACCGACGCGCGACGCGCCGCCGCGCTCGCCGAGGCGGACGAGATCCTGGCCGGCGCCAATGCCGCCGTCGAGCGGGCGGTCCGCGAGATCCGCGAGGCGCAGGCCGACCCCGAGGCGACACGCGAGGCGCGCGAGGCGCTGGACGCCGCCCGCGCCATCGTCGAGAAGCGGACCGGGGCGGTGCGGAAGCGGCAGAAGCAGCGGAAGCCCGCGCCGCAGGCCGCGGCGACGGGTCCGATCGAGGCCGGCGACCACGTCCGCGTGGACGAGTCCGGCCCGGTTGGCGAGGTGATGGAGCTCACGGCCAGAGAGGCCGTCGTGGCGTTCGGGCAGTTGGTGAGCCGCGTGAAGCTGTCGCGCCTCTCCAAAGTCGGCGGGCCGATGGCGAGCGGCACGGGCGGCGGGGCCGTGTCCAGGCGCGCCGAGCGCCGCGAGCGCCGCGGCGCCGCAGGCCACACGCCGGCGCTGAGCGTCCGCACGCGCCTCGACCTGCGCGGCGCCCGCGTCGACGAGGCCCTCGCCGACGTCGAGCAGTTCGTGGACGCGGGGCTGGTGGCGGGGGTGGACGCGCTCGAGATCGTCCACGGCAAGGGCACGGGCGCGCTGCGGCAGGCGATCCACGAGGCGCTCGGGCGTCGGCGCGACGTGGCGGGCTTCGCCGTGGCGCCGGTCGAGCAGGGCGGCGACGGCGTGACGGTCGTCCGATTCGCGTGACGCGGCGCGGCGCGGCGCGCGGATGGGGCCGGCGGCATCCGAAGAGGTGGGCACAGCACGCTGTGCCCCTACGGATCGGTCGGCGGCTCGGGTGGGCGTTTGCGTCGGAACAAACCGCGGCGCCCCGTCACTCCAGACCCCGGCCGCCGTCCATCCCGCGCCGCGGCGTGTCCACCAGCGCCGACACGCCAGACGGGCGGGCCGGGCCGTTGGTCCTCCCCCACGCCGTGGCCTACCTTTTGCACACGTCCGAGTCCGTCCCCCACGCTTCGCATGACTGCAGGATTTCCGCCCCGGCTCCTCCTCGCCGCGCTCGCGCTGTTCGCCGGCGCCGCGATGGCCCAGACGTACGCCGGCGACGAGGTCGCGCGCGTCGAGGCCGGCTTGCAGGCGGGCGACGCCGAGGCCGTGTTCGCCGGCTCCGCGCCGCGCGTCGAGGTCGTCCTCTTCGGGCAGGGCAGCACGTACCGCCGGGCGCAGGCCGTCCACGTGCTCCGCGACTTCTTCCGCCGCTACCCGCCCGAGCGCGTCGCCCTCACCGAGCGCGCGTCGTCGGACGACGGTCGGACGGCCATCGGCCGCTACTGGACGCAGGACGGCGCCGCGCCGCTGACGGTCCGCGTGCTGCACCGCGCCGCCGGCGACGACTGGGAGCTCGCCTCGATCCGCATCGAGCGGCAGCCGCTCATCCGCGGCGGCGGGCGGTAGGAGGGGATAGTTTGGAGTTTGAAGTTCGGGGAGGGCTGGAGTCATGCTCCGTCCAACGGTCTCTCCAAACCTCACCCTCCAAACTGCATTTTCTCACCTCTGTGTCCCGATCCGTCTCCGTGCTCGCCGTGGGCGTCCTCGTGCTGCTCGGCGGCCTGGGCGTAGCGGCGGGCGGCGAGGCGTGGCAGGCGCAGCACGTCGGGACGGCCGCGGCGGCACAGGCGCGCGCCGTCGCCGAGGTCCGCGAGGCGCTTGCGGACGTCTTCGAGGAGATGGACCGCACGGCTGACCGCGCCGCCGACGACCCGGCCGTGCGCCGCGCGCTCGCCTCGGGCGACACCCGGGCCGACGCGCGCGCCATCGACGCCGTGGCCGACCTCGACCTTCCCGCATCGACATCCGTCGAGGCCGTCGCGCCGGGCGGCGCGCTCGTCGCGTGGGCCGGCTTCTCGTTCCCGCGCGTGCCCGGCGGCGTGCCCGACACGCTCGTCTCGCGGACCGTCCGCGACGGCGCCGGGCGGCGCGCGCTCGTCCTGTGGCAGCCCGTCCTGAGCGACAGTGGCCGCGTCGTCGGCGCCGTCCGCGTGGTGCGTCTGGCGCAGGCCGCCGTTCCCGTCCGCAACCGCTACCTCCAGGACTACGACGTCGCCGACGAGTGGCGGCCGGGCATCGCCGTCCCGTTCACGGTTCAGTTCGGGACGCCCGGCGCGGTGCCGGATGCCGAGGCGCTGCGCGGGCCGGACGGCCGCGTCGTCGGGCGCGTCTCGGCCGCGCTGCCGAGTGCGCGGGCGCTGGACGCCCTTGCCCGGAACGGGCCGCGCTCGGCCGAGGCGCTCTTCGCGACGCTGCTGATGCTCTGGGGCACCGGCGGCCTCGTCGCGGCCGTGCTGTTTCTCATCCGCGCGGCCGAGGCCGACAACACGCGCGCGCGGTGGGTCCGCGCCGGCGGCGCCCTCGCCGCCCTCCTCGCGGCGCTCGTGGCCGTCCGCTACGGGCTGCTCGCGCTCGACGTGCCGGTCCGCTGGCTGGACCGCGCGCAGCGCACGGCGGCGCTGTTCGACCCGGCCGTGCTCGCGCTCGACGCCGGCGACGGCCTCTTCCGCTCGCCCGGCGACCTCGCGCTGACGGCGCTGGCCGCGCTCGTCGGGGCGGGCCTCGTGCTCGCGTTCGCGCTCCGCTACGCCGCGGCGGCGGCCATCAGCGGGACCCGCTCGCCCGTCCGCCGCGCGCTCGGGCTCGCCGTCGTCGCCGCCGTCGCGCCCGTGGCGTCGCTCGTCGTGGCCGCGCTCGCCCGGCAGGCCGTCCTCGACGCGACGATCGGGTACACGGACCGGACCGGGCCCGTCCTCACCGGCGTGCTCATCGTCGTGCTGGGGGCGCTCGCGGCGATCCTCGCGGCGGCGATCGGCCTCGTCGCGGCCGTCGTCGTGGTCGCGCGGGCCGGGATGGAGCGCGACGGGTGGCGCGGCTGGGCGCCGCCGGTCGTGCTCGGCGTCGTCACCACGACGATCGCGGCCCTCGTGCTTGCGGCGCAGGGCGCCGAGAGTTTGCCGCGCCTCGGCGCCGTGCCCGTCGTCGCGGTCGTCGCCGTGGCCGCGCTGGGCGGGGCGCTCGCCGCCGCGCTCGTCGGGCGCCCCGAGCGGTGGGTCTGGCCGCTCACGTTCCGCGGCGCGCTCGTCGGGGCGCTCGTGCTCGCGCCGGTCCTCTACGGCATGATGCAGGGCGGCTTGCGCGAGCGCGCCGACGCGCAGCTCTCGGACGCCGCGCAGGCCTTCGCCGACGCCCGCGACAGCCGCGTCGCCTTCGCCGTGGACCAGGTCCTCGCCGAGGCGCGCGCCGACGACGCCCTCCGCCCTGCCCTGCTGGACGCTGTCGCGCAGGCCGACTCGGTCCGCCAGACCGGCCGCGCCGCCCGCGGCGACTCGACGCGGATCGTGCTGGACGACCTCGCCGCCGGCCTGCTCACGTCGTCGCTGCTCGGCTCGCTCGCCGACGTCGCCGTCGAGGTGCGCCTCGTGAGCCCCGCCGGCGACACGCTCGGGAGCCACGTTGAGGGCGCGCCCGCGGCGGCCGTCCCGCAGGACCCGCTGGGCTACGAGGCCATGCGCACGACGTTCGCCGGCCGCACCGGCGAGAGCTTCATCCGCCGCTCGGAGCCGCTGCCCGGCCGCCGCGGCCTCTCGCGCACCGCCGCCGTCGGCCCGCTCCTCGGCGACGACGGGCAGCCCGTCGCCTGGGTCTACCTGAGGACGACGCCGCGGCCGGCCCGATTTGCCACCGAGACGCCGTTCCCGCGCGTGCTCGCCCCCGCCGGCCTCTTCGGCCTGGACGACGAGGCGCTGGCCTACGCCGAGTACGACGACGGCGTCCTCGTCCGCTCCCGCGGCGACGCCGCGCTGCGCCTCGACTCGACCGTCTACGAGCGCCTCCAGGGCAGCAGCCGGTCGCTGTACCGGACGGAGCGCTTCGGCGGCGCCCTCAGCCGCGCCTACTACGGCGGCACCGGCGCCGACGCGCAGGACGTCGTCGTCGTCCGCGGGCCGGCCAACGACGGCCTCGACGTGCTGTTCGTGCTGCTGCGGCTGTGCCTCTCGGCGCTCGCCGCCGGCGCGCTCGTCTACGCGCTCGGGCTGGGCATCCGCCACCAGATCGGCCTCATCCCGGCACCACGGACGCGCTTCCGGGACAAGGTCCTGAGCCGGTTCCTCGCCGTCGGCCTCGCCTCGGTCGTCCTCACGGGGCTCGTCGGGCAGCGCGTGATCGTGGAGCAGAACCGGCAGGCCGTGCGCGATGGCCTCCGGCAGCGCCTGGGCCGCGCCGAGGCGGCGCTGAACGCGACGGCGCCCGACGCCGGCGTGCCGGCCGCGACCCCCTCAGTCCGCCTCGACGCCGTCGCCCAGGCCCTCGGCACGGACGTCCACCTCTACGAGGGTACGACGCTCGAGGCGTCCAGCCGGCGCCAGCTCGTGCGGCAGCGCCTCATCGAGCCGCGCCTGCCCGGCCCGGTCTACGCCGCCCTCTTCCTCGACGGCGAGCCCTACGCCTTCGCCGAGGACCGCATCGGCACGTTCACGTACACGACGGGCTACAAGGCGCTCCCGAACGCCTCGGGGCGCCCCTCGGGCGCGCTCGCCATGCCGACGCTCTCGGAGCAGGCGACGATCGAGGTCGGGCAAGCGCGCATGGTCGCGTACCTCTTCGGCGGCCTGCTCGTGCTGCTCGTCGCCATCGTCGTCCTCGCGATCCTGCTCGCGGGGCAGCTCACGCGGCCGTTCGGGCGCCTGCGCGCCGGCCTCCAGAACGTCGGCGCGGGCGGGACCGAGGCGCCGATCCCGGTCGAGACGCACGACGAGGTCGGCGAGCTCGTCGAGACGTTCAACGCGATGCAGGCGGACCTCGCGGAGTCGCGGCGGCGCCTGGCGGAGCAGGAGCGCGAGATCGCGTGGTCCGAGATGGCGCGGCAGGTCGCCCACGAGATCAAGAACCCGCTGATGCCGATGAAGCTGTCGGTGCAGCACCTCCAGCGCGTCTTCCGGCCCGCGCCCGAGGAGGCGCGCCCCGAGGAGGTCCGGTTTGCGGGCCAGTTCGGGCGCACGACGGACATGCTGATCGACCAGATCGACACGCTCTCGCGCATCGCGTCGGACTTCTCGGCCTTCGCGCGGATGCCCGC
>JBBSQZ010000119.1:0-10052 GCA_038243565.1 Rhodothermales bacterium
AGTCGTACTGGTCCGCCGTGCCGGTCCACGTGCCGTAGAACGTCGGGCTCGGCCCGCTGGAATCGGCGGGGCGTGTGTGAACGCAGCCGCTCAGGACGAGCGCGAGGACGACGGCGAGGCGGGGCATCGGGATCGGGGAACGTGTCTCTGGAAAGGCGCAGCCGACGACCAGATCGGGAAGCCGCGGCCTATCGGACCACGACGGCGCGGACCGTCGCCACCGTCCCCGACTCGGCCGTCGCGCGGACGACGTAGACGCCGGCCGGCAGGCGTGACGCGTCCCACGACCGCTCCGCGCTCGCATCCGTTCCGAGGTCCGCCACGCGCCGGCCCAGCCCGTCGAAGACGGCGACCGAGACGCGGCCGCTCATTCCCGCGAGGCGAACCGTCCGGAGTCCGCGGCCGGGGTTCGGGGCCGTCGAGACGCTCAGCGCGCCGAGCGCCGCGGGCGCCGGCGCCTCGGACGCCACGCCGAAGGCGCGCGTCTGGAACAGCCCCGCGTCCGTCCCGACGCCCGTCCACGCGCCGAAGGCGTCGGTCGTGGTGAGGACGGCGTAGACGCTGCGGCCGGCGAGGCCGTCGCCATAGCGCGTCCATGTGCCTGTCGCGTCGCGGCGGAAGAGGCCGTCGTCGGTGCCGGCGAGGAGGCCGTCGGGAGCAGCGGTGAAGGTGAAGACGGGTCGGCCGGCGAGGCCGTCCGGCTGCCACGCGGCGCCGGGCATGCGCGCGAAGACGCCGTTGGAGGTGCCGGCGAGGTGGAGGCTGCCCGCCTCGGCGAAGGCGAAGACGTCGCGGGCGGTCATGCCGGCGGCGTCCGGGTCCCACGTCTCGCCGCGGTCGTCCGAGCGGAAGAGCCGCGCGGGCGGCGGCGTGCTGCCGAGCGTGATGCCGTCGATTGCGCCGGCGTAGACGGTCGTCGCGCCGACGGCGCCGACCGAGCCGAGGCCGTCGTACTCGAGCCGGAAGTGGCTCCCTGTCTCGGTCGTGACGAGGATGCCGCCGGGCCCGTACGTCGGCTGCGACGCCGTCAGGACGCGGACGCCGGAACTGGTGGCGGACGCCGAGGCGACGCTGTACAGCTCGTACGGCGTCGTGCCGGTGAGCGCGAGCGCGAGCGGGTAGCTGAACGCCAGGAGCGGTGATGGCATTGGCCCCGAATTTCCTCCGCCCGAGAGTGCGAGCGTCGTGGCGGGCATCCACGGGAGCGTGACGAACGCGCGGACGTCGCCGAGCGGAACGGCGAACTCGAAACGGTCTTCGGCGAGGCGGTACACGGCGCCGTCGGACGGGACGACCGGCGTCCCGGCCTCCTGAGCGAGGGCACGCACGACCGGGCGCTCGAATCCGACCGGCTCCGAGCGTCCGCCTCGGAGGGCGTACAGGCCGGACGCCGACGTGAACCCGCACGGCGGATCGAAGCAGGAGCCGTACAACGGGCGCGTGTCGAAGACGACGCCGCTGCTCGTGATGGCGATGTCGGACACCTGCGCGGCCGGGCCTGAGGTCGCCCGCAGCGTTACCGGCTGTCCGGCCGCATCGACCGCGACGGCGCCCGTGTCGCCGCCGGACCGGAGCACGGCCGCAGTTGCCGTCGGAGCCTGCGCAAACAGCCCGCCGGTCATCGTGGAGTTGGCGCAGCCCTCGCCGTCGGTCGTGGCGAAGTACGCCGTCCCGTCCGGCGCGACCGCGACGTCGGCGACGTAGCCGGTGCCGCGCGTTCGCACCCACGACGCGCCGCCATCGCGCGAGCGGTAGAGCCCGGTCACGGTATTGAAACCCGTACAAGACGGCTCCATACCCCCGACGGCGACCGTTCCGCCGCTCGCATCAAAGCGCGACAGGTAGGCGCCCGGCACGCCTGGGAAAGTCGTCTGCTGCCAGGACGCCAGGTCGCCGAGGCGGTAGACGGCCGTTGTGGTCAGCGCATAGGCCGTTTCGTCTACTGCCAGATCCAGGATGTCGATGCCATCCAGGCCGAACGGCGTCCACGTAGCGCCGCCGTCGGTCGAGAGGCGGACGCCGTTGGAGAAGGCGCCGTAGAGCGCGCGGCCGTCGCCAGCGATGCGCGTCGGGGCGACGGTCTCGGAGACGACGGTCCACGTCGCGCCGCCGTCGGCCGTCACGCCGAGACGTTGGCCGACGCGGGCGAAGATTCGGCCGTCGGGCGTCGAGCCGACGAGTTCGTGGGCGCGCGTCCACGGCCCGTTGGCCGGTTGGAACGTCTGCGCCGAGGCGCTCGTGGCGAGGAGCAGGACGGCGGCGAGGAGTCGCGAAATGGTCATCGGCGTCAGGGCAGGTTTCGGGAATGGTAGGGACCCGGATCTGCCCGCGCAAGACGCTGCCTCAGAACGCGAGCGTCCGCTCGATGGCCGCCTCGAGGCGCGCGCGCGCCGAGTAGACCTCCGCCTCGATCTGCTTCGAGAACGCGATCGGCAGGTCCGCCCCGCCGACGCGGGCCGGCGGCGCGTCGAGGAGCGTGAACGCCGCCTCGGCGACCTCGGACGCGACTTCGGAGCCGAAGCCGCCCGTCCGCGCCGCCTCGTGGAGCACGACGAGGCGCCCCGTCTTCCCGACGCTCTCGAGCACCGCGGCGCGGTCGTAGGGGACGAGCGTCCGCAGGTCGAGGATCTCGATCTCGGCGCCGCGCGCGGCGAACGTCTCGGCCACACGTTCCGCCCACGACACGCCGACGCCCCACGTCACGAGCGTGAGGTCGCGGCCCTCGCGGACCGTGCGCGCCTCGCCGAGCGGGATCGCGTAGTCGCCCTCCGGGACGGCGCCTTTGAGGCCGCGGTAGAGCGCCTTGTGCTCGAAGAAGAGGACCGGGTTGGGGTCTGCGATGGCCGCGCGGAGCAGGCCCTTGGCGTCCTCGGGCGAGCCCGGCACGACGACCTTCAGGCCCGGAACGTGGCAGAACCACGCCTCGGGGCTCTGCGAGTGGAACGGGCCGGCGCCGATGCCGCCGCCGAACGGCGCCCGGATCGTCACGTTGACGGCCTGCCCCCAGCGGTAGTGCGTCGTCGCGAGGTTGTTGACGATCTGGTTGAAGCCGCACGTGATGAAGTCCGCGTACTGCATCTCGACGATCGGCGTGAAGCCGGCGACGGCGAGCCCCAGCGCCGCGCCCAGCGCGCCCGACTCGATGATCGGCGTGTTGCGGACCCGCTCGCGGCCGAAGCGCTCGACGAAGCCGGCCGTGAGCTTGAAGACGCCGCCGTACTCGGCCACGTCCTGCCCCATCAGGACCGTCCGCGGGTCGGCGTCCATCGCGTTCCGCAGGCCGCTAGAGAGCGCGTCGATGAAACGCTGCTCCGCGCGCGGCGCCTCGGGCGTGGTCGTCGGCAGACCGATGGCCGGCGCGGCGAAGAGGTCGGCGGCTTCGGCCTCGGGCGTGCTCGTGACCTCGGGCTGCGTCAGCGCCCACTCGGCGACCGTCTCGATCTCGGCGACGAGTTCGGCGTCGATCGCGTCGAGCTCCGCCTCGGCGACACCGCCCTCGAGCAGGCGCGCGCGGAAGCGGGCGAGCGGGTCGCGCGGCGCCCACTCGGCGAAGAGCGCTTCGGGGACATATTTGGTGCCCGATGCCTCCTCGTGGCCGCGCATCCGGAAGGTCTTGGCCTCGAC
This sequence comes from Rhodothermales bacterium, assembly GCA_038243565.1. Classification (GTDB taxonomy): domain Bacteria; phylum Bacteroidota; class Rhodothermia; order Rhodothermales; family Rubricoccaceae; genus DASVSE01. The sequence goes on from JBBSQZ010000119.1 coordinate 3,625, forward strand.
GAGCGTCGGCCCGAGGCCCTGGCGCCCGCGCCATGCGGCGTGCTTTATTACTGCAATAACGGCTTCTATGTCGTTTCCATCGACCACGACGCCGGGCATCCCGTAGCCCGCTGCGGCGTCTGCGATGTTCTCGACCGGGACGGCGTCGGCCGTCGGCGTGGACAGCCCGTAGCCGTTGTTCTCGACGACGAAGATGACGGGCAGCTTCCAGACCGCGGCGAGGCTCAGCGCCTCGTGGAAGTCGCCCTCGCGCGTCGCGCCCTCGCCGGTGAAGGCCAGCGCGACGCCGTCGGCCGGCGTGTTGTCGGTCCCGCCCAGGCGCGCGGCGAGCCCGAAGCCGTCGGCGACGGGCAGCATCGCGGCGAGGTGCGAGATCATGCCGACGATGTGCCGCTCGGGCAGGCCGACGTGGAACGTCCGGTCGCGGCCCTTCGTGAAGCCGCCTTCGCGGCCCATGAGCTGGCAGAACAGCGGCCGCAGCGGGACGCCGCGCGTCGTCCAGACGCCGAGGTTGCGGTGCATCGGCAGCAGCCAGTCCGTCTCGCGGAGCGCCGAGGCGCAACCGACGGCGATGGCCTCCTGCCCGTAGCCGGAGAACCACTTCGAGAGGCGGTTCTGGCGGATGAGGCGCAGCATCTTGTCCTCGACGGCGCGCGGCAGGCGCAGCGCGCGGTACAGCGAGAGCGCGTCGTCGGGCAGGCTGCGGGCGGGGGCGGCGGCGGTGATCGGTTCCATCGGGTCGGCGGCGGGGGTCGCGGAAGGTGCCGCGCGCCTCGGGGCGGGTCAACCCGGCGTGCAATCTTCGCCGAGGCGCCACGGCGCGATCTGCGGGTCCGGGCGGCGCGAATGGGGACCGACGGCACCCTGGAACGAGAACGAGGGCACGGCAAGCCGAGCCCCTACGTGTCGGTCGGCGGTTCGGGCGGACGTGGACGTCGGACCAAACCGCGGCACCTCGTTCGACCGATCCACGGTCCACGGTCCACGGTCCACGCTACTGCCCCTTCCCCATCAGCGCGGTGCGCACGGTCTGGAGCAGGATCTTCGTGTCCGTCCGCAGGCTCATGTTCTCGATATAGAACAGGTCGTACTTGAGCTTCTGGCGGACGTCCTCGATGTCGGCGTCGTAGCGCCACTTGACCTGCGCGAGGCCGGTGATGCCGGGCTGGACGCGGTGGCGGCGGCTGTAGAGCGGGATCTCGCGGACGAGCATTTCGACGAAGTGCGGGCGCTCGGGGCGCGGCCCGACGAGGCTCATCTCGCCGACGAGCACGTTCCACAGCTGCGGGACCTCGTCGAGGCGGAGGCGGCGGAGCCACTTGCCGAGCGGCGTCGCCCGCGTGTCCGCTTTGCCGGCCCAGACGGGGCCCGTCTCGCGCTCGGCGCCGTCGACCATCGTGCGGAACTTGAGCATCGTGAACGGCCGCCCGCCCTGCCCGACGCGCACCTGCCGGTAGATCGCCGGGCCGGCGGACGTCATCCGGACGAGCGCGCCGAGGGCCAGCCACAGCGGCAGCCCGGCCACGAGGACGGAGAACGCGGCGACGATGTCCCAGAGGCGCTTCGTGCGCTTCTCCCACGCCGGGATCGGCTCCGGGAGCACCTCGATGAGCGGCAGCCCGTAGATGTGCTCCGTCCGCGCCATGCCGCCGACAGCCGTGTAGAAGTCCGGCACGAGCTTGAGCGTGACCGGGCGCCCGTCGCAGACGCGCAGGACCTCGTCGAGGTAGTGGTGGTCGTCCGTGCCGAGCGCGATGAGCACGTCGCGGACGCCGAGGCGGTCGATGAGGCCGGGCAGCTCGGCGATGGCGGCGTGCGGCGCGCCGGCGGCCGTGACCTCGACCGTGCCCATCGGGAGCGCGTCGCCCTCGGCGTAGCGTGGCGCCTCGTCGGCGTCGTCGCGACCGCCGTCGTGGCTGCCGCGCGTGGCGCGGACCGTGATCGGCACGGCGGGGCGAAGACGGACCGCCCCGACGACCTCGATGCCGGCCGCCGGGTAGCGCGCGAGGTCGTGGTAGAGCGCCTCGACGCGGTCCGACCAGCCGACGACGACGGCGCGGTGGCGGCCGTAGCCGCGCAGGATCAGCGCCTTCTGAACGGCGCGGACGGTCAGCCTGGCCACGCCGACGCAGCCGACGAGGGCGAGCGCGTAACCGGCCAGCGCAGGGCGGACCGACCCGGGTGCGAGGCGCTCGAGGTAGTAGCTGAAGAACAGCGCGAGCACGCCGAAGGCCGTCACCTTGCCGAGCGTTACCAGCTCGTCGAAGCGGCCGCCGGCGTAGCGCTCGCCGTAGAGGCCCGAGAAGGCGAAGAGGAGCAGCCAGCCCACGACGAACAGCGCGACGACGGCCGGCTCGGCGGGCGTCGGCATCCAGCCGAAGCGGGCGCAGGCCCGCTCGAACAGCAGCGCGGCGACGCCCAGTCCGAGGGCGTCGGCCACGAGGAGGGCCAGGAGCTCGACGCGTCGCGTCACCAGAATTCGGCGGAGGAGAGCGTAGCGAAGAGCCTGTCTGTTAGGATCGGGTTCGGGGCGAAGGTAGGCGGGGCGCGCGGCGCGCGCAAGGCTCCCCGAGGCGCCCGGTGCCGTGCCGGGCCTGTCTCGTACTTTACCTGAGTGCATTCCCGTCGCCCGTGCTCCGCCCTGCCCACGCGCTCCGGTGCGCCTTTCTGCTCCTCGTCGCCCTTGGCGCCGTCACCGCCGCGGCGCAGTCGCACCGGTTGATCCCTCTCGGCGACCCGGCCTACGTCATGATCGAGCGGCTGCAGCGCCGCGGCCACCTGCTCGGACTCAACCCGACCGTCCTCCCGTACGACGAGGCGGCCCTCGGCGAGGCGCTCGCCCGGCTCGTCCCGGCCGACCTCTCGCCCCTCGAAGCGCGCTGGGCGGACCGCCTCCGCCGGCGTCTCCGACCGACGCCCGAGCGCCCCCCCCTCCGCGGGCAGCAGGCTGCGGCGACGCTCGAGGTCGGCGGTGGCGTCCGCGCCGTCAACAACGGGCGCCTGGACCCGGCGCGGCCGACGGGCGACACGGACGCGACCGTCTCCGTGGGCGACGTGCGCCTGTTCCCGCTCGCCGTTTTCCAGGGCAGCCTCGAGGCGGGGCCGCTCGTGGCGCAGCTCGGCGCGCGGCTGGACACGTTCTACCCGGACGACCCCGACGGCCTCAACGTCGGCAACGTGTCGGTCTTTCTGCGCAACGAGGAGTCGCACGTCGGCGCCGTCGGGCGCATCGGCGAGGTGCGCCTCGGGGCCGTGGCGCGGCAGTGGGGCGTGCCGTCCGGGACGGGCGTCTTCCTCAGTGACAACCCGCAGCCGTTCGACGCGCTCACGCTCCGCATCGGCGGCGAGCGCCTCGCCGTACGCTCCATCGCCGCCCAGCTCGACGCCGCGACGCTGGATTTCGTGGACCAGCGGGTGTCGTTCACAGGCCGCGCCGGCGACCGCTCGCGCGAGCCGCAGCTCCAGCGCTACCTCGCCGGCCACCGCATCGACTGGCGGCCGAAGCCGTGGATCACCGTCGCAGGAATTGAGACGATGTTGTACTCGGGCAACGGAGCTAGCCTGTCTCTTCCAGCGTTACTTTCGACTTCGGTCCTGTCGTTTCTGAACGACGGCGCGCCGCGCAACACCGAGAACAACGGCATCGTCGGCGGCCTGCTGTGGGTGCAGCGTGGCCGGGTGACGGTCACGGGGCAGCTCGCCTTCGACGACTTCGACCTCTTCAACGGCCGCGAGCCCGCTTCGGTCGCCCTGACGGGACAGGCCGTCGTCGCCGGCCTCGGCGACCGGGTCGACGCTGGCGTGGACCTGACGGTCGTGACGGCGCGGGTCTACAACTCGACCTCTCTGGAGCAGTCCTACGTCTACGCGCTGCGGAGCATCGGGGCGCCGTTCTCGGACACGGTCGACCTCCGGCTCTTCGCCGATACGTCCGTGGACGACCTTCTGCCGGGCCTCACCGTCGGGCCCGAGTTGCGGGCAGTCTGGCAGGGCGAAGGCGCCCCCGCCACGCCGTACCCGCCCAACGAGGCGCCGACGATCCTGATCGGCGACGCGCAGCGAACGCTCCGTCTGGGCGTCCGCGCCGATCTCTCGATGCCGTGGTATTTCGTCCGCGGCAGCCTCGGCGTGAACCGCGTCACTAACGAACGCAACGTCCTCGGAGCCAGCTCGACGCGCCTCGTCGGGATCGTCGAGGCCGGCGCGCGGATCCGGTTCGCGAGCGGCCTGTCGCTGTGACCGCGGACGACTTTCGACACCTCGTGCGCCGCTTCGGCCGCGACGCGACGGTCGAGCAGACGTTCAACGCCGGCATCCGGCACTGGGTGCTGCGGGTCGAGGACGAGGCGGTGGCGGGCGTGGCGTACGCCGTGAGCCGGCGCCTCGGGCGACGCGTGTGGATGGCGGCCGGCGGGCCGATCTGCGCGCCGGAGCGCCTCGCCGAGACGGCGCGCGCGTGGGAGGCCGCCGCTCGGGCCGCGCACGCGCGTCCGGCGTGGTTCGGCGTGGACCGGGCAACGGTCGAGGCGCTCGGCGCCGATCACGCCGCGGCGGTCGTCGGGGCCGAGGCCGTGTGGGACCCGGCCGGCTGGGCCGCGACGGTCGACGGGCGCGCCTCGCTGCGCTCGCAGGTCCGCCGCGCCGGCCGGCAGGGCGTGACGATGGCCGAGGAACCGGCCGAGGCGGCGGCGCGCGATCCGGGCGTCGCCGACGTCCTCGCCTTCTGGCTCACGACGCGCGGCATGGCCGCGCTGGGATTTCTCGCGGACCCGCACATCCTCGACCGCGTCGGCGACCGCCGCGCCTTCGTCGCCCGCCTCCCTGCTGCGGACGAGGCGCCCGGCCGGGTCGTCGGCGCGCTGTGGCTCTCGCCGATCCCTGCGCGCGACGGCTGGCTCGCCGAGTGGATCTGGCGCGGACGCGGCGCCCCGAACGGCGTCACGGACGGCCTCCTGGATGCCGCTGCGCGGACAGTCGCCGCCGAAGGCGCGCAGTTTCTGACGCTCGGCATGGTCCCGCTCTCGAGCGCCTCGCCGGCGTCCGACGTTGCCCCGGCGCGCCTCGTCCGCCTGCTGTTCGCGTGGACGCGCGCGCACGCGCGGCGCTTCTACCGCTTCGACGGCCTCGAGCGCTTCAAGGCCAAGTACCGGCCGGACGCGTGGGAGCCGCTGTACCTCGTCGCGCGCGGCCGCCGCGTCGGCATCACGACCCTCGCCGCCGTGGCAGACGTGTTCGCCGGCCCGCGCGGCCCGGTCCGCCTCGTCCTCGGTGCGCTTGCACGTGCTGTCGCGGACGAGGCGCGGACGCTGCAACGGAAGGGCTTGGGGAAAGGGGCATGAGGGAATGCCTTTCCCTCATGCCCCATGCCCCTTCCGACTCACCCCGCGACGAAGCGGAAGGTGGCCTGCGTGGACTGGTTCGTCTGCGCCGCGTTGCGTGGCAGCGGCTGCGCGCGGCAGCCGCGGGCGGCGGACCGCGCCGAGCGCACGAGGTCCGCGTTGCCGCCGCGGCCCGAGGCCGAGACGAACCCGCCGTCCGGGCGGAACGTGACCGTGAGCGTGACATCGCCGGGGACGCCCTCGAACGGTGGCGGCGTGCAGTTGAAGGTCCGGTTGCCGAGGGCGAAGCCGACCTCGCGCGTGCCCGTCCCGTCGGAGCCAGAGCCCGTGCCGGAGCCGGCGCCCGTGCCGCTTCCACCGCCATTGCCGCGGCCCGATCCTGTGCCGACGCCCTGGCCGGTGCCCGATTCCGTGCCGGTGCCCTGCTGCGCGACGGGCCGGTTGGCGCCCGTCGGGCGCGGCGCGGGCTGCGCGCGGCCGGGCGTCGGCGCCTCGGAGCGGCGTGCGGGCGGCGTCTCGGGGACGCGGGCGGGCGTCGGGATACCCTCGCGGGTCACGTCGGGGCGCTCGGCGCGCGTGCGCGCCGTCGCCGGCGGCGTGACGCGCTCGGGGACGGGCTTCTCGGACGGCGGCTCCTCGCCGGCCGGGCCGCCCTCGGACGAGGCGCCGCCAGCGGCAGCCTGCGGCGGACCCGGGATGTCCGAGAACGCGGGCGCAGCGTCCATGATCTGGATGTCCGTGAGCTCGAGGACCTCCGTCGGGTAGGTCCGCAGCGCGTCCATCTTCGGCGTCGGGCGGGACGGGCCGGTGGAGAACCAGAGCAGGAACAGCGCGACGTGGATCGCAGCGCTGCCGCCGAGGCCGCGCGCGAGACGGTCGTTGTCCTGCCGCGTGCGGGCGGGGTTTCTGAGCGAGATCATCGGGCCTGGGGGGAGGGCCAGAAAATCGGAGGTCCCGCAAGCTACGGGCAGTCCGGCGAGAAGTGGCGAACGGGTGGCCGCTCAGGCCAATCCCGCATCAAATACCGGGCCGCGCGAAGCGGGGCGCCGAGAGGCGGTAGCCGACCGAGATGCGGTGCGAGTAGCCGAG
>JBBSQZ010000120.1:0-9921 GCA_038243565.1 Rhodothermales bacterium
GGCGTAGCACGTCGGGCAGGTGAGGTTGCAGCGGTCCGTGACCTCGAGGATCGAGAGGCACGAGTGCTGCTCGTGGTCCGAGCACAGCCCGCAGTCGTAGGGGCAGCCGAAGTCGACGGGCGTCGAGAAGCGCCGCGGCATCTCGGACGGCTTCATGTAGTCGCGGATGCGGCGGTAGTACGCGGCGTCGGACGCGATGAGCACGCGCTGCAATTTTCCGCCGCACGGCCGGCAGCGCTTGTGCATCCACACCTGCCCGTCCTCGAGCACGATCTTGGCCTCGACGCGGCGCAGGCACGCCGGGCAGAGGCTCGTCGTGAAGTCGTAGTAGGTGTACGGCCGGTGGCGGTGTTCGGGCATGTCGGAGGGCGGAAGGCGAAGGGCGGCAAAATGCCACGTCGGAGCACCCGTAGGGACACGGCTTGCCGTGTCCGCTACCGAGCGCCACGTTACGCCCGGAGCACCTCGGCGGGCTGAACCCGAAGATGGCCGCCGAACGCGAGCCGCGCATAGTGCAGCAGGCCCAGAACGCACGCCGCCTGGATCGCGGACACGCCGAGCGAGACGCCGCCGACGTGCAGCGCCTCGACGGGTTTGAGGAACTCGGCGCCCAGGCGCCACGCGAGGTACGACGCCAGAAAGAGCGCGAACAGCGCCCCGGGCGCGAGGCGCACGCGCCGCGCGACGGCGCGCAGCACGAGCGCGAGCGCGCCGAGGAAGAGGATCTCGTAGAGCGCCGTCGGGTGGCGCAGCACGCCGTCGCCCTGGTCCATGCCCCACGGCAGGCCCGTCGGCAGGCCGGCGGTCGAGTCGCGGACGCCCGCGAGCAGGCATCCGACGCGCCCGACGGCAATCGCCAGGATCAGCGGGAAGACGTAGAGGTCTCCCGTCCGCGTCCGCTCGCCCAGCGCCGCCTTCGTCGCCTCGACGCCGATGAGCCCGCCGAGCAATCCGCCGACGATCGTCTTGAGACCCATCAAGAGCACGGCCGTCTGGAGCGGCGTCGCCGTCGCGAACAGCGCGGGGTGCTCGAGCGCAGCCAGCGCCCGCGACCCGACGAGCGCGCCGACGGCGGCGCCGATGAGGACCGAGACGCGGCGCGAATCCGAGACGACGTCGCCCGAGCGGTCGCGGCGCGCGGCGTAGAGGCGCACGCCGGCCGCGACGGCCAGCACCTCGAACACGGTGTGGACGACCGGCGGGAAGCCGCCCGGCGGGAGCGCAAACGGCAGGGCGAGGCCGACGGGCATCGGGCGGCGGGCGGGACCCCAAAACCTACGCCGGGGGCGCGCGCCGCGCGGCGCCCGTCCATGCGCCCGGCGGCGGCACGGGCTCGGGTGGCCTACCTTCGGGCATGGACACCTGGCCTCCCCGCGGCTTCGTCCGTGCCCGAATCGAGCGGCGCACCGACCACGCGCCCGACCTGGCGACGTTCTGGCTCCGGCCGGACACGCCCGTCCCGTTCGTGCCCGGCCAGTACGTCACGCTCGCCCTCACGGGCCACAGCGGCGCGACCGTCAAGCGGGCGTACTCGGTCGCGAGTGCCCCCCACGAGCAGCTCGTCGAGCTGTTCGTCGAGCACGTCGCCGACGGAGCGCTCACGCCGGCGCTGTTCGACCTCGAGGCAGGCGCCGACGTCTGGATGCGCGCCCGCGCGGCCGGCCGGTTCGTCCTGGACGCTGGCCGGACGTGCCACGTCATGGCGGCGACGGTCACGGGCATCGCCCCGTTCCTGTCCATTCTGCGCGACCGCCACCACGCCGGAGACGAGACGCACCGCTTCCTCGTGCTCTACGGCGCGAGCCACGCGCCCGAGCACGGCCCTTACCGCGACGAACTCCTCGCGCTCGCGGGCGACCGCGTCGCTGTCGTGCCGACGATCAGCCGTCCGTGGGCCGGTCACGGCTGGGCCGGCGAGCGCGGGCGTGTCGAGGACGTGCTCCGCAAACACCTCGACCGCCTCGCGTGGGACCCGGCGGCGACGGCCGGCTACGCCTGCGGCAACCCGACCATGATCGGCAACGTGCTCGGCATCCTGCGTCGCGCCGGCCTGGACGAGCCGCACCTCCACGAGGAGCTGTACTACACCGAGAGCGGCGAGGCCGTCCCCATCGAGACGGGCGCGCCAGCGGAGGCGCCGCGCTCGCCTCGTGGCCCTGGCTCGGTCACGCTACGCGCCGTCCCGCGCTCCGAGACGCCCGGCGCGTAGCGGCGACGCCTTTTTGGAGGCAGGGCTTGCACCAGACCTGTCAGCGCCGTACTCTCGTTTCAACAGTTCAGCAATCGTTGAAACGATGTCTCTGTTCAAAGCCCTCGCCGACCCGGCCCGGCGGCGCCTGCTCGATGTCCTCCGCGGCGGCTCCCGCACGGCGGGCGAGGTCGCGGACGCTGCCGGCCTCTCGGCGCCGAGCGCCTCGTACCACCTCGACCTGCTCCGGCAGGCCGGCCTCGTGACGGCCGAGAAGGACGGCCGCTTCGTCCGCTACACGCTCGCTACGACGGTCCTCGAGGAGGCCGCCGGCTGGCTGCTCGGCCTCGTCTCCGCCGACGCGGAAGCCGCTGCGGCGCCCGACGCGGCGACGGGCGCCGCGTCCACCCCCGCCGCCCCTCTCAGCCCCGACCTGCCATGATGCGCCTTCTCCGCCGCGTGCTCCGCCTCGACGGCGCCGCCCTCGTCGCCCTCGGCGTCGCCGGGATCGCCGCCGCCCGGGCCGGCGCGCGCCCCGAGGCGGCGCACGTCGCCGCGCTCGGCGGCGCCGTGGTCGGCGTGATGCTCGTGCTGCCGGCCGTGGACCCGATCCGCAAGATGCGATGGGACGACCGTGGGCTGCCGCGCGCGCGCCTCGGCATCGCCCTCGCGACGGCCGCGGGCGCGCTCCTGCTCGCCGGCCCCTTCGCCGCGGCGGGCGCGGACGAGGCGCAGCGGCTCCACGCGCTCGTGCTGGTCGTCGTGCTCGCCGTCGCGGGCAACGTTTTTCCCGCCGCCCGCCGCAACGCCTTCTTCGGCATCCGCACGCCGTGGACGCTCCGCGACGACCGCGTCTGGGCGCAGACGCACCGCACGTTCGGGCATCTCCTCGTCGGCGCGATGGCCGTCCTCGCCGCGCTGTGGCCGCTCCTCGGCGCCGACGCCTTCGAGACCGTCTTCGGCGCCGTTGCGCTGTCTCTTGGCGTCGGTGCGGTCGCCTACTCGTGGCTCCTCTCGCGCCGCCTCCCACCGATCGCCTGACCCGCCCATGCCCCGCCTGCTTCCACTCGTCCTGCTTGCCTGCCTCGCCGTGCCCGCCTCGTCCCAGGCCTTCACCGAGGCGCCCGACTCGATCGCCGTCGCCTCGGGCACGCTCCACGGCACGCTCACGATGCCCCAGAGCGCCTCTGGGCGCGTGCCCGTCGCGCTCATCATTGCAGGCACGGGCCCGACCGACCGCGACGGTAACAACCCGCTGGGCGTCGCCGCGGCGTCGTACCGGCTGCTCGCGCACGCCCTCGCCGAGCGGGGCGTCGCGACGCTGCGCGCGGACAAGCGCGGCATAGGCCAGAGCTCCGCGGCGTACCGACCGACGGACCTGTTCGACGACCTCGTGACGGACGCTGAGACGTGGCTCGCGCACCTCCGCGCCGACCCGCGCTTCGCGGCCGTCTCGGTGGTCGGCCACAGCGAGGGCGCGCTCATCGGGGCGCTCGCCGGCGCCGATGGCCGCGCCGACGCGCTCGTCTCTGTCTCCGGCGCAGGCGAGCCCGCCGCCGCCGTGCTCCGCCGCCAGCTCTCGGAGCGCCTCCCCGAGGCGATGCGCCCCGGCGCCCTCGCGCTCGTCGACTCGCTCGAGGCGGGCGTGCTCGTGCCGGAGCCGCCGGGCGTGCTCGCCCAGATCTTCCCGCCCGTCGTCCAGCCGTACATGATCTCGTGGTTCGCGCACGACCCGGCCGAGGCCGTCGCGGCGTTCGGCGGGCCGGTCCTGATCGTGCAGGGCACGACCGACCTCCAGGTAACCGAGGCCGACGCGCGGCGCCTCGCAGCGGCGGATCCCGCGGCGCGCCTCGTCCTCGTCGCAGGCATGAACCACGCCCTCAAAGACGCCTCGGGCGACCTCGAAGCGCAGATGGCGTCCTACACGACGCCCGACCTGCCGCTCGACGCCGAGCTGGTCCGCGAGGCGGCCGCGTTCCTGCTCGGCGTCCGGTAGCTCCACCTCGGTCGGCTCGCCACCTCCCCAGAATCGACGTCGTCCCGAGCTTGTCGAGGGATCTCGACGCCCATCCGGAGCCGCCGCAATCAGATCCGACGCGTCGGGATCCCTCAACTGCGCTCGCCGTGGGCTCGCTCCGTTCGGGATGACGGCGTAGTCGGAATGTCCTGTACGAGTGCTTAACAGCCCGGCTACTCGGCGGGGACGGGGAAGCCGCGGTCGCGCATCAGCGCCGACACGGACGGGTCGTGGCCGCGGAAGGCGCGGTAGCCCTCAGCCGGGTCCACCGTGTTGCCGACCGAGAAGACGTGGTCGTGCAGGCGCCGCGCGACGGCCGGGTCGTACGGCCCGCCGGCCTCCTCGAACGCCTCGAACGCGTCCGCCGTGATGACGTCGGCCCAGAGGTAGCTGTAGTAGCCGGCGGCGTAGCCGTCCGACGAGAAGAGGTGCAGGAACTGCGGCATCCGGTGGCGCATGCCGATCTCGCGCGGCATCCCGTAGCCGGCGAGCGTGGTGAGCTCGAACGCCTTCGGGTCGACCGGCGTCGTGCCGGCGAGGTGCGCCCGCATGTCGACGAGGGCCGACGCGAGGAACTCGACCGTCCCGAAGCCCTGGTTGAACGTCGACGCCTCGCGGAGCTTCTCGACCGTTTCGAGGGGGATCGGCTGGCCCGTCTCGGCGTGGAGCGCGAAGCGCTGGAGCACCTCGGGCGTCGAGAGCCAGTGCTCGAGGAGCTGCGAGGGGAACTCGACGTAGTCGCGGGCGACGGACGTGCCCGAGAGGCCGGGGTACGTCACGTCCGAGTTGAGGCCGTGGAGCGCGTGGCCGAACTCGTGGAAGAGCGTCTCGGCGTCGTCCCACGAGATCAGGACCGGCTGGCCGGGCGCGGGCTTCGTGAAGTTGGAGTTGTTCGAGACGATGGTCGTCACCGGCGCGTCGAGGCGCTCCTGGTTCCGGTAGGCGGACATCCAGGCGCCGGAGCGCTTGCCGGGGCGCGCGTACGGGTCGAAGTACCACAGGCCGACCGCCGCGCCCGTCGTGCGGTCGCTCACGGCCCACACGCGGACGTCCGGGTGCGGCACGGGCACGCCGGCCGCCGGCGCGAAGTCGAAGCCGAACAGCTCGCCGGCGACCCAGAACATGCCCTCGCGGAGGTTCTCGAGCTGGAGGTACGGCCGGACGGACTCGGGGTCCAGGTCGTAGCGTTCGGCGCGGACTTTCTCGGCGTAGAAGCGGTAGTCCCACGGCTCGATCGTGAGGTCGGCGCCTTCTCGATCTGCGACGGCCTGCATGTCTGCCACCTCCTCGTGGACGCGCGCGACGGCGGGCGCCCAGACGGCCTCCATCAGCTCGAGGGCGCGCTCGGGCGTCTTCGCCATCGTATTGTCGAGGCGGTAGTGCGCGAACGTCGGGAAGCCGAGCAGGTTGGCGCGCTCGGCGCGGAGGGCGAGGATGCGCGTGATGGCCGCGTTGTTGTCGTTGGCGTCTCCGTTGTCGCCGCGGCTGGCGAACATCCGCCACGCGCGCTCGCGCAGCCCGCGGCGCTCGGAGGCCACGAGGAACGGGTCGATGGACGACCGGGTGTTGGCGACCACCCACTTCCCAGGCATCCCGCGGCGCTCCGCCTCGGCGGCGTACGCCGCGATCTGGCCCGCGGAGAGCCCGGCGAGGTCGGCCTGGGAGTCGAGGACGAGCGCGAGGTCGGTCTCGTCGGCGAGGACGTGCTGCGAGAAGCCGGTGTAGAGGCTCGCGAGCTCCTGGTTGATGGCCGACATCCGCGCCTTGGCGTCGGCGTCGAGGCGCGCGCCGCCGCGGACGAAGTCGGTGTACGTCTCGGAGGTGAGGCGCTGCTGCTCGGGCGTCAGGCCGGCCGTCTCGCGCGTCTCGTAGACGGCCTCGATGCGGTGGAAGAGCGCCTCGTTCTGCGAGATCTGGTCCGAGTGGGCCGCGAAGAGCGGGTCCAGCCGCGCCTCGACGGCCTGGAACTCGGGCGTCGAGTAGTTGGAGCCCCAGACGCCGTAGACGGTGCCGACGCGGTCCAGCGCGCGGCCCGACCGCTGCATCGCGGCAAGGGTGTTGGCGAAGGTCGGCGGGGCCGCGTTCGTCGCGATGGCGTCGATCTCGGCGAGGTGCTCGGCCATCGCCGACCGCACGCCCGGCTCGAAGTCGGCGATCCGGACGTGGTCGAACGGCGGGACGCCGCCGTAGGGGCCGGCCCACTCGGCCGTGAGCGGGTTCGCGGCGACGGGCGCCGCGGGGGATTCGGTCGTCGTGTCGGTCACGTCGGAGACGGTGGAGCAGCCGGCGACGGCGACGGCGGCGGTGAGCAGAAGGGCGCGCATAGACGGGAGAGGAGTGCCTCGCAATGGGTTTGATGGAAAGGTAACGGGTGCCGGCGGCACGTTCGGGCACTCGGGCTGCAGTTTGAAGTTTGGAGTTTGGAGTGGGCGGAGATCTGTGGGCGAGCGAGACGGGTCGCCCTCTCCAAACTTCAAACTCCAAACTGGTTTCTTCTGGAACGCCGAAGCCTCTGCCCGGCTATCAGCCGTCCTTTCCCTCCCCACCTCCCATGACGACCCGTTCCTTCCTCGCGACCGCCGGCCTCGGCTGGGCCGCCGGGATGCGCAGCATGACGGCCCCGGCCGCGCTCTCGCACGTCCTCTCAGACCGCTACAGCACGGTCCGCCAGCCCGCCCGCTTCCTCGCGATGGACTCGGTCTCCGCCCTCTCCAAGCTCGCCGCGGCCGGCGAAGTCGTCGCCGACAAGCTGCCGTCGACGCCGGACCGGACGGCGCCGCCGGTCCTCGCCGGGCGCATCGGCTCGGGCGTGCTCGTCGGCGCGGGCATCGCCGCGGCGCGCCGCGACCGCCTGTGGCCCGGCGCGCTCGTCGGCGCGGCGGCGGCCGTGGCGTCGACGTTCGTGATGCTGCGTGTGCGGACGGCGCTGCCCGAGCTGCTCGGCACGTCGGACATGCCCGTCGCCATCCTCGAGGACGTCGCCGCCGTCGGCCTCGCGCTGGTCTGTGCGAACCGCGCCGTGAGCTGACAGAAGCGGAGCCGACAGGCACAGGCGCACGGTATGTTCCGGGCCGATTTCATCTGCCCTGATGCCTCGATGAACGCCCGCGCCGCCTTCTGTCTGCTGCTGCTGTTCCTTCTTCCTGCCGCCGTGCAGGCGCAGAGCCGGACGCTCCGCTCGGGCGTCGTCCGCGCGGCGAACCTCGCGCCCGGCAGACAGGACGCGTGGACCATCGACGCCCGCGCCGGCGACCTCCTCTCGGCGCGGCTCACGAGCGGCGCGTTCGACACGGTCGTCGAGCTGTGGAGCCCCTCCGGCGTGCTGCTCGACAGCAACGACGACGGCGGCGTGAGCACCAACAGCGAGCTCGAGGGCGTCCGGCTGAGCAACGGCGGGCGCTACCGCGTCGTCGTGCGGTCCTACAGCAACGGCAGTGGCGGCGCCTACGCGCTGCTCGTGACGCTCGTCGCCGGCCGACCTCCCGCCCCGGCGTTCGTCTCAGCCGGGACGCTCGCGAGCGGGCAGACGCGCTCGCGCGACCTCGCCGTCGGGGCGGTCCACGGGTGGACGTTCCAGGGCGCCGCCGGGCAGCGCGCCACGCTCACGCTCGTCGGGAGCACCGGGCTGGACCCCTACCTCGAGCTCTACGGCCCGGACGGCGAACTGCTCGCGTCGGACGATGACGGCGGCGGGATGCTCGGCAGCCGCATCCAGGTGCGCCTGCCGGCGTCCGGGACGTACGGCGTCCGCGTGCGCGACTACGGTACCGACAGCGCCGGCCGCTACGACCTCGCGCTGACGCTTCGGCAGGAGACGATGACGGACAACGTCTTCGGCCGCCCGCAGACGGGCCAGATTGGTCCACGCGAGGTCCGGACGTACACGTTCCAGGCCGACGCGGGCAACGTCGCTACGATCACCCTGACGAGCACGGACTTCGATCGGGAGGTCGCGCTGTACGATCCCTACGGCGCGGAGGTCGCCCGGAACGACGACTTCGACGGGCTGAACAGCCGCATCGACGGGCTCCAGCTCACGTCGTCCGGCACGTACGAGGTCACCGTGCAGGGGTACCAGCCGAGTGGCGCCGGCGCATACGTGCTCCGCGTCTCGCGCGACTAGATCCGCGTCCCGCCGCGCGGCGTCGTCCGCGGCCCGCTGACCGGCCGTGCGACGATCGTCTCGCTCTTGAGCGGGATCTGCCCGAGCGCCGTGTCGATGTACGGCCGCGCCTCGACGCGGACGCGCGTCGGGTCCGCGCGGCGGCCCGCCACGGCGAGCGCCATCCGCGCGAGCGTCCCCGCATTGCGCCCCGCGACCTCGACGAGGTCCACGGCGACGGGCACGACGAACGACGCCGAGTCGCCGGGCGCGATCGTCGGGCCATTGTCGAAGGTGCCCGAGGCGGCCTCGCGGTCGTCGAGGAAGAGCGTCCAGTCGAAGCGCGTGAGGCGCGCCTGCGGGTTGTCCGCCGGGTTGCGCGCGCCGACGACGAGGCCGAGCGAGAGCGGCAGCTCGCCGCGCAGCAGGCCGGCGCCGATGGCTACGGCGGCCGAGGCGGGCAGGTCGGTCGCCGTGTCGAGGTCGATGCCGGCGAGCGTGGCGTCCTGCACGCCCGCCAGCCCGAAGTGGACGCGCTTGAGCGCGCGCGTCTCGCTGACGGAGCGGCAGCCCGCGACGGCGCCGAGCGCGACGACGAGCAGAAGGAGGCGAGAGAATCGGGGCATCGGGCTGGACGCTGGTTTCCGGGTTGGATCGCCGGGGCGCCTCAAGGATCCGCCCGCACCGCATCTTGCCCGGCCGCCCACTGCCCTTCGCCCCGTGATCCGCCTCTTCCTGATCGACATCGACGGCTGCCTCTCCAGGCCGTACCGCCCGTTCCGCCTCGACGCCTTCGCGCGCCTGCGCGCCTGGATCGAGCGCGCCGAGACGGACGAGCGCATCCCGCGCATCGGCCTGTGCTCCGGCCGCAGCTACGCCTACGTCGAGGCGACGGCGCAGGCGCTCGGCCTCCGCGCACCGGCCCTGTTCGAGAGCGGCGGCGGCCGCTTCGACCTCCACGAGGCGCGCATCACGTGGCACCCGGGCCTCACGCCGGCCGTCGAGGCGGACCTCGCGGCCGTCCGGGCGTTCATGCTCGAGCACGTCGTCCCGCAGTCGCCGACGGTCTCGTACGACTTCGGAAAGCGCTCGCAGGCCGGCGTCGTCAGCCCCGTCGTCGGCGAGTGCGAGGCGTTCCTGCCGGCCGTCGAGGCGTTCGTGGCCGAGCACGCGCCCGGCCTCGTCGCCTACCACACACCGTACTCGGTCGACGTCGTGCCGGCGGCATTGACGAAGGTCCGCGCCATCGCATGGCTCGCCGAGGCGGAGGGCATGGACCTCGCGGACGTCGCCTTCGTGGGCGACACCGTGGGCGACGCCGCCGCGCTCCGCGCCGTCGGCCGCGGCTTCGCGCCGTCCAACGCGGACGCCGCGGCCCGAGACGCGGCCGACGTGGTGACGCAGGGCGACCACATCGACGGCGTCGAGGAGGCCTTCGCGATGTGCCTGAGAGACAACGAGGTCGACGCAGAAGGGTAAAAATGACGCGCCGGGCGCGCCGAATGCTTGAACTCGCGTTCGTCCATCCGATACCTTGGAGCCCTGCCGCCGCCCCGATGCTGACCTTCCCGACCCCGAGGCTTTTCCTGCTGCTCGCGCTCGTCGCCACGGCGA
>JBBSQZ010000121.1:0-9907 GCA_038243565.1 Rhodothermales bacterium
CAGGCTCGCTCTTCGCCGGCTCACCGCCGGCCTCGTCGACGAGCCGGGTCTGCTCCGCCCACGACTGGGCGTACCGCCCCCCGAGAGCAAGCAACTCGTGGTGCGAGCCTGACTCGACCACCTGCCCGTCGTCCATGACGTGAATGACGTCGGCCTGCATGGCGACCGTAAACCGGTGTGTGATCACGACAGCGGTCCGGCCTTTGGCGAGGCGGCGGAACCGCTCGAACCACTCCGCCTCGGACCACGAGTCCATGGCGCTCGTCGGCTCGTCGAGCGCGAGGATGGGGGACATGCGGAGATAGGCCCGGGCCAGGGCGACGCGTTGCCACTGCCCGCCCGAGAGCTCGCCGCCCTCATAAAACATCTTGCCGAGCTTTGTCTGGTACCCGTTCGGGAGCCGGGAGAGAAACTCGTGCGCTCCGGCCGCCCGCGCGGCCGCGAACACCTCGTCGTCGGTCGTCGCCGGGTTCGAGAAGCGGATGTTGTCGACCGCCGGCGCCTGGTAGTGGACCGGCGACTGGAACAGGATCGACGTGTGGTCGAGCAGGTCCCGGTGCGTGAACTCCCGCACGTCGATGCCGTCCACGAGGACCCGGCCCGAGCTCGCCTCGTAGAGGCGGCAGAGCAGCTTGAGAACCGTGCTCTTGCCAGCCCCGTTGGCTCCGACGATGGCCGTGATCTTGCCGTTGGGAAGGTGGACGCTGAGCCCACGGAGGGACGGGCGCGTCGCTCCGGGGTAGGTGAAGGTGACGTTCTCGAACGTGACGCCCTCCGCGAGCTGGTCGGGGACGGGGACAGGGGTCTCGGGGTCGGTGCGGGCCGGCTCGATGTCGAGAAAGTGGAAGAGATCCTCAAGAAAGAGGGTGTCCGCATAGATCTGGCCCGCCCCGCCCATGAGCGACCGCGTGAGCGCGAGGCCCTGGTTGAGCGCCTGGTAGAACAGGGCGAGGTCGCCGAGCGTGCCGGGGCCGCCGAACGCGCGCCGCGCCATCCACGCGAGCGCGCCGCCGAGCGTGACGAGCCCGAGCAGAGCCGCCCCGAACGAGGCCATGCCCTGGCGGCGGATGAGCCGGAGGCGCTCGACCCGGAGCTCCTGGCGGACCTGCTGGTATTCGTCGGCGAGGGGAGGGCCTGCGCCGAAGAGCCGCACCTCGGCGGCATAGTCCGGGTAGATCAGCACGAGGTCGAGATAGTCCGCCCACCGCCGCCGCGACATCGACCCGCGCCACCACGTGTTGTAGCGCTTGTTGTGGCGCGAGACGACGAGCAGCGCCGGAACCGTCCCGACGACGAGCGCGAGCGGCAGCCACCACGCGTACTGGACAGCGAGAAGCCCTGCGATGGACACGAACGCAACCCCGTCGCGGAGCAGCGACCCGAAGTTCTGGAGCAGGCTCAGCGCTCGCGTTCCCGCCTGGCTGTTCGAGTGCTGGAGCTTGTTGTGGTACTCCTCGGACTCGTAAAACGCGTAGTCGACCTGGATAGCCTTGGCGTGGATCTGAGCTTTGATCTTGTCCTGGACGATCTCGCTGTGAGCCGTCTGGACGTACCCGACCGCCCCGAGCAGGACCCGCTGAGTGAGGATCAGCGCCACCATCACGCCGACCCAGAACAGGGCCGGGCTGATGTTGTCCGCGGAAAGCCCACCGCCGATGGCCGCGTTCACGGCGTCGACGACGTGCTTCGTCGTGTACACGATGGCCGCCGGCAGCATGCCCTGGACCACGAGCAGCGCAAACCAGGTAGCCGCGAGGCCGGGCGCCGCCGCCCACACCATCCGGGTGGCGCGGACCGTATGGCCCATCCGATACCGGAAAGCGGCGAGGTGAGAATCAGGAGGCGTCATTGGGCGGCCACCTCTGCTTCGACGAAGTCGCACAGCGTCTCGACGTGCTCGAGCCCGAACTGACGCTGGAGGTAGGCCGTCGGAACGCGACGCGCGAGTTGAACGCATTGCCCAAGGTGCTCTCGCAGCGCTCGGTCGGCCTGGATCAGCCGACTCCCGCGCGTGTGCAGCACGAACTCCTGGACCGCCTCGCGCGCCGAGAGCGGGACGGCCCGGTGAGTTGGCACCAAGCGTGGGTCGAGCACGAAAAGGTGCGACAGAGCGGTCGGCTGGTCCGAAAATGCTGCGCCGTGGTCGACGCGCAGCT
This sequence comes from Rhodothermales bacterium, assembly GCA_038243565.1. Lineage (GTDB taxonomy): Bacteria > Bacteroidota > Rhodothermia > Rhodothermales > Rubricoccaceae > DASVSE01. Next base: position 2,157 of record JBBSQZ010000121.1, read on the forward strand.
TGCTCGTAAGCGTATGCGCCTGGCCGACGACCGTTCGCGGCGCCCCGTCTGTGCGTTCGATGGCTTCGGACGAGAGCCGCATCGAGGGGTGCGTCGGGATGACCATCGGGGCGTCGGACGGCGTTCCGGCCCTGTCGCCGCCGAGGCCTGCGATGACGAGCAGGTCGTCTGTCAACAGGCTCCAGCCCCGGTCGACGAGGGCCGAGGCGAGCGTCGACTTGCCCCAGCCCGACTCGCCGACGAACCCGATCGCCTGTCCATCGCGGGCGACTCCGGACCCGTGCAGCACGAGGAGGCCACGCTGGCGCAACAGAACCGAGAACAGCTCGCCCGTCACGATGGCGCTCACGTAGAGCGGGTCCGCCCCGGCCAGCGCCTCGACGATGAGTTCACGGCCGTCCCAGACGGAGGCTCGAAGGGTCCCCTCAGCGCGCGCGCCGACGTGGCCGTCCAGGTCGTGGCCGGGGCGTGGTACACCCTGTCGGACGACCACGTCGGGTGCCTCGATCGAGTCGCAGGGTGTGAAACCGGCAAGCTCGATGTCGGCACCAATCGTCAGGCCAAATGCGCGGTAGGTGTTGGGGAGGTCGGCAGGCACGTTGAGCATGGAACGGAGAACCAGGCAGGACGGAAGTCGTGGCGGGCTACAACGCCAACCCCGCGCCAGCCGAAGCTAGCGCGGGGTTGGCGACGACAGAGTCGTGCTGCCGTGCTTCAAACTCAGGGCATTCCACTGCCAATGCAGAAGTCCCCGCCGGGCGGGTTGTTGGTCGGGTCGCCGTCGCAGATGTCGAACGATCCGCTCCCGCGAGTGCCCGTAGCCTCGCTGAAGTCGATACGGGTCGACGCGCCGACGGCGGCGGTGATTGCGGAGACGGCGCCGACCTCTTCGAGGGCCGGGGTGGTATAGGCCTTTTTCATAGCGTTGCCCAGTGGGCGTTGGAGGGGGAAGAGAGAACAGAGCGAGGCTCCCGGACGGGTGCCTCAGGATCTGCTACGGGCATGATACAGGTATGTCCCGTCGCAGGCTCACGTCAAAACGGCTTTGCGCCGCTTACGGGAGATCGGTGCGCCAAACCTACCGGGTGCTCTCGTGCTTTGGAGTAGGCCAGTTCATTCGAGCACCAAGCAGGTCCGAAAAGACGACCGCATCAAGGATTCGCCTACATGCAGAAGGACGGGTCCGGCGAGACCGGAGGGTTGTGTGTCTTCTTCATTGGAGAAGCCTTGGGAGGGACCGTCTAGGGGCACATGCGAAACGCAGGAGAGGAGTGTGCCGCATCTGCGGGCAACCGAAATCCTGGGCCGCATTGACACGATAGGGTGACAGAATCTCAAATCCTAGTCACTTCGTTCCCTGTCTCCGCGCTCTCGGCTCGAATACGCCAGACCTCAACCAGAGCAGGGAGAGTTGGCGCACGGGCCACGCGCCAGAGGGCAGCGTCCGCGCAGTGAGTGAAGAGAGCGTGTGACCGAGACGCCCTTGCTCTCCCATCCGCCGACGGGTCGGCTTCACGCCGTCAGTCGAGGCGGGGCGCGCTGCCGGTTGCCACTCGGGGGGCGAGCGGCGACTCCCGGAACCAGAGCGCCAGCGTGAGGGCGGCCACGAGCCATGCTCCTTCGAACTCGTCGAGGCGGCTCGCGTCTGTGCGCCCGGCCTGCCACACGCGCCGAACGGCCTCGGCATGGGCGTACGCCGCCGCGGGTCCGAGGTCCGCGAGGAGCGCCTCGACGCGGTCCGGTTGGGACTGGAAGATGAAGTCGTCTTGCTGGGAGCCGTGGTCCATCTTGTTCATCCGCGTCCGCACCGTCTCCGGGAGGTCGTCCCAGACGGCGTCGCGGAGCACGGCGCGCGTCCATCCGTCACGGAGCTTCTCGCGGCTCGGAAGGGCGAGGCAGAACCGGACGAGGCGGACATCCATAAAGGGGTGCCTCATCTCGACGCCGACGGCCGCGCCATAGAGGTCGAACTTGTTGAAGTTTGCCTCGATGGCGAACGACTGGAGCACGTCCATCTGGGCGTCGAGGGCTGTGAGGCGGCCCCTCATCCGCGACTCTTTGTCGAGGATCTGCTCGGCGAGCTTGCCGTGGAGGTTCGTCCGGCGCGCGAAGTCGGCGTCGACCGTCGGCGGGACGTGGCCGGCGGCCGTCGCCTCGGCGAGCTGGCGGGCTCGCGCGCGGCGGACCGCTCCTGGCAGGAAGAGCTGCTTCCAGTAGCGCCGGGCCGGACCCAGCGCGGACGCACCAAAGTGCTCTCGGAGCATCCGCGACGCCTGGGCGAACCGGACGAACGCCTTCTCTTCGGCCCAGAACTGCAGAACGGGCGTGATGTAGGCGCTCGCGAGCTGGGACGGCTGCTGAAACCCGAACTGGGAGCGCGAGCGGTCCTGGTCCGCCTTGCAGCGAGCAAAGACGTGGTCGGCCTCTGCGCGCAGCGTCGCCCAGTCGCCGGCGAGGGCCATCTCGGAGAGCCGCTCCCACCCGTGCCCGACGGCCGTGTCGCCGTCTTGGCCCGTGAGCAGGATCCGGGCGCCGTGCCGGCTGGCCTCGCGCGCCGACAGGTAGTTGCCGTACCCGTTGCCACGCACGCGAGGGTCGTCGAGCGTCTGGTAGATCTCGGTGTAGAGGTCGACGATCTTCTCGCGCTCGGGGTAGACGTAGTGGGGGATGGCGGCCGCGCCGAGCTGGTCCAGGACGGCCTGCCCGAACGGGCGCTCGTCGCTGGCGGGGTCGCTGTAGGCCAGCGAGATCGTGTGAAGGGGCGTTCCCGTGCCGCGGAGCAGCCGGGCCGCAACGACCGTGACGGCCGACGAGTCGAGCCCTCCGCTGAGCTCGGTGCTGATCGGGAATGCGCTTCGGAGCCGGCACCGAACGGCCTCGTCGAACAGCTCCGCGAACTGCTCGGTGTAGCGGCCGGAAGGAGGAGGCTCGGCGGGCTCGAGCGTCCAGTAGCGCCGCTGCTCCACGCGCTCCTCGGTCGCCGTCAGAACATGGCCGCCCGGGAGCCGGGTGACGCCCGCGAACGCTGTTCCGACGGGGTCGTAGAGCCGCCCGCTCAGCGACTCGGCGATGCGGTCCTCGTCGAGCCGGACGTCGAGGCCGTCGAGCTCGAAGAGCGCCTTGGGCTCCGAGGCGACGGCGAAAAAGCGCCCCGGCACGTGTGCGAGGTAGAGCGGCCGGATGCCGAAGGGGTCGCGGGCGCAGACGAGGCGCTGCTGGCGGTCGTCCCACAGGGCAAACGCGAAGTCGCCCACGAGGCGTTCGACGCCGGCCGTCCCCCAGCGCGCATACGCCGCGATCACGACGGCGCTGTCCGGGACGACCTCGCGGTCGAGCCCCAGCGCCTGCAGGGTCGGCCGGAGCTGCGGCAGCAGCACGTCCCGGTTGTCGATCCGGGCGTCGGCAGTGAGGGTGAAGGGCCCGGTTACGAGCGGGAGTGTCTCCGTGAGCGACTCGCGCGTCGTGTGGAGCATGGCGTGGCCGAGCGCGACGGGCCCGCTGGCCCAGGCGCGCCGGCCGTCGGGGCCTCGGTGGCCCATCCGGTCCACCATCCGCTGCGCGTCCGCCGGGGCGGCGCTCTTGCCGCCGCAGTACAGGACCCCCGCGACCCCGCTCACGGGCGCGCCGACGTCGGGAGAGACGAGACGGGCCGAAATGCGGTGTACGGAACCTCCGTCTGGATGCGTCCGATCACGATTTGACCTTCATGCTCGAGCCAGGCGTGCGCCTGGAGAGGTTTCCCGGGGATCCGCGCGGCTCCCAGCAAGAGCTGCGTGTCGACCCCGTGCTTCCGGAGAAGCCGTTGGGCCACCAGGGCCTGGGTCAGGCAGGGGCGCTCGGGGAGCACACGCCGGGCGACGGCCTCGACGGCCCACACGACGGCGCGCGCGCGCGCCCAGTCGGGAGCGCCGGAGCGGACCTTCCGCTGCTCGGACGCCGCCGCGACCCGCCGCCACGGGACGACTGTGAGCGCGGCTCGCACGAGGGCCGTCCAGGCCACGGCCTGGCCCAGCGCTACCCACTGCAGGCCCGACAACCGGGGAACCGTGCGAACGGAGTGGAGGAGACGTGACATCATCGTCGGCAGGGGAGGGCCGTTAAGTTCTTTGCATTCCTGAAATCCAACAACAACGTCATCCCGAACGGCGAGCCGCCAGGCGAGCGTCGTTGAGGGATCTCGACAGCCTGCCCTGAGCGAAGCCGAATGGGCGATGAGTCAGACCTCGGCGCCCTCAGACGCGCGTCGAGATCCCTCGACAAGCTCGGAATGACGTTGACATTTTTATCGAAGTAAACCAAAGCGCCCCGAACTTAACAGCCCTGCGTCGGCAGGGGAGGAGCGGGGGCCATCATCCCACGCGAATCATGCCGCGCTTCTCGAGGTCGCACACGAACGCGCTCACGTCGGCCGTGAGCTGCGCGTGGTCCACGTCGAACTCCTCGTAAAGCTGACCGACGATCTCGCCGACCGTCGTCGATGAGTGAGCCAGGGCCAGGATCCGTGCCGCCACTTCGTTGAGGCCGAAGTACATCCCAGAGGCCGGGTCCAGCACCACCGCCTCATTCCCGAGGTCGGCTACAGTCAGTGCCTGCGAGATGACGACGGGCGTCTCGGTGGAGAGAGTCATGTGGAAAGGCGAGGCCGGGGGGGGGGGCGAAGGTAAGGCTCAGAAGTAGGCTCCAAAGGGCCAGGGGCAGAGAGAAACCGGCCCTGCGAGGCGAGCGGCGGGGCACTCCCGCGTGTCGTCGGTGCTCCGCCAGGGTCCACGCGGGCAAACAGCGCCCGTCCAACCGCGACGTTGAGAAGGCCCACGTCGGACCGACGGTCAGTACGCGTTCTCTTTCACGGAAAGGTACGGCACGCGGGAAGCGCGCGTCAGTCGGAGAGGGTCGTTCGGGACCGGGGCGTGAGGCGCGGGACGGGCGTGCGGTCCGCGCCGTCGCCGCTCGTCGCGAGCGACGGCAGGTCGGCGGTCTGCGCCTGAGTGTCGGCGCCGGCCGGCGGCGGCGCGGTCTGGATGAGCCGCGGCGGCGCGTAGGGCAGCCGCACGTAGCCGAGCCGGATCACGAGGCCCGCCGCGACGGCCCCGGCGCACGCGACGGCGATGAGCGCGCCGGTCGCCGTCATCGTCGTGGCGAGCACGGCGAGCAGGCCGAACGTCGCCGAGACAGCGTAGAGCGTCCCGACGGCCTTGCGCGTCGACATCAGGCCGGACATCCGGTGGTGGATGTGGTCGTGGTCCGGCGCCATGATGGCGCGTCGGCCGGCGACGCGCCGTACGATCGAGAGCGACGTGTCCAGCAGCGGCAGCCCGAGCGCGAGCAGCGGCAGCACCGGCGCCACGAAGCCCTGCGCGTGGACTGGCCCCGAGAGCGTGTACACGGCCAGCGAGAAGCCCAGGAACAGGCTCCCCGAGTCGCCCATGAAGATCGACGCCGGGTTGAAGTTGTGCACCAGGAAGCCTGCGAGCGCCCCGACGAAGACGACCGCGACGACGACGAGCGGCAGGTCGCCCTCGATGCCGTACGCGAGGGCCATGCTCGCGAACGCGATCGCGGCGACGCCCGACGCTAGCCCGTCGATGCCGTCGAGCAGGTTGACCGCGTTGATCACGCCGACGATCCACAGGATCGTGATCGGGACCGAGTAGAGCACGTCTATGTACACGTCGTCGCCGATGAACGGCAGCGACGAGAGGTCGATCCGGAGCCCGGCGTGGAGCAGGGCAAACGCCACCCCGACCTCGACGGCGAGCTTCGTCTTGAAGCCCAGCCCGCGCAGGTCGTCGGTGGCGCCGAGCGAGACCATGACGACGCCGCCCGCAATGACGGTCCAGGACAGGCCGAGCCCGCCGAGGCCGAGCATCGGCATCGCGGCCGCGGCGAGGGCCGTCGCCACGGCGACGCCGGCGAAGATGGCGAGCCCGCCCGCCGAGGGCGTCGGCTGCGCGTGCAGCTTCCGGAGGCCGTCCGGCGCGTCCGTCCAGGCGCGCGCCAGCGCGATCCGCCGGACGACCGGCGTCGCGAGCACCGTCACGCCGAACGCGACGGCCAGGGCGCTGGCAGCGAGGAGCAAGAGAGGCATGGCCGGGAGGGCGAGGAGGAGCGGAGCTGGCGCGTCAGCGCCGCGACACGAGGAAGAGCACGACCGAGACCACCGACGCGACGCGGGCGACCAGGTCGAGGCCGTTGAGGAAGGTGAACTTCTCTTTCGGCGGCGGGATGATCTCGGTCGTGACCTCGGTCTCGATCACGTCGCCATCCTGGAGGGCCGGCAGGCGCGCGCGGTCGCGGAGCAGCCGCTCGGGCGTTCCCGCATAGACGACCTGCGAGCCCGTGCCCGAGTCGCGGAGCAGGCGGACGGTCGACGTGACGACGCGCAGCTCGGTCGAGTCCGACGTGGCCGTCCCGCCGGCGAGGGCGAGCGCCTGCACGAACGTGGTGCCCTCCTGGAAGCGGTAGATCCCGTTGCGCGTGCCTGCGCCGAGGAAGACGACCTCGAACGTCGGCGCGCCGGGCTCGGCGAAGACGAAGTACGCCGTGCCGCGCGCCTCGGGGCCGGAGATGAAGGCAGACTCGGGGGTCGGCTGCGCGGACGGGGCGGTGGCGCTGAGGATCAGGGCGGCCGCTGCGAGCAGCAGGCGAGAGGGGTGGGTCATCAGTTCGAGGAGGGCTGGGAGGAGGCGGCCGGGAGGACGGCCGGCGGGGCGGCCGCGTGGGGCTTCTTGCGGCCGGGCTTGGCGCCGTTCTTGGTGCCGTACGCGTACTTCGAGTAGGCCCCGTAGCGCGAGTAGTGGCCGTAGGTGTAGGCGTAGCCGAGGGCCTTGTCGAGCGAGAAGCGGTTCAGGACCGCGCCGACCACGTGCGCCCCGACGTCGTCGAGGTGCGCGAGCGCCTGCTCGATGTCGCCGGACTTCGACGTGCCGGCGCTCGTCACGAGCAGCGTCGCGTCGGCCTGCGTCGAGAGCAGCACGGCGTCCGTCGCCACGAGCACGGGCGGCGTGTCGATCACGATGATGTCGACGGCCTCGCGGAGCGCCTCGAGCAGCGCCCGGAGGCCGGGCGAGCCGAGGATCTCGGCCGGGCTGCCGATGACGGGCCGGCCGTCGGTCGGGCCGTCATCGAGGTCCTCGAGCGCGATGGCGCCGGCCGGGACCGCGAAGAGGCCCTCGACGCCCGTCGAGAAGTGCTCCTGGAGCACGGCCAGCAGCGGCTCGGTGCGCGCCGGCTGCGACTGGAGCAGCTGGTAGAGGCCCTTGCGCGCCGGCATCCCGAAAACCTCGTGGACGCGCGGGCGCCGGAAGTCGGTGTCGATCAGGACCGTCGTGCGGCCGCCCTGCGCGAAGGCCACGGCGAGGTTGGCCGCCGTCGTGGACTTGCCCTCGCCCGGCGCGGCGCTCGTCACGAGCAGCGTCTCGATCACCGTGTCGGGCCGGCTGAACTGGACGGCCGTCCGGAGGTGGCGGTACGTCTCGGCCGCCGGCGAGAGCGGCGCGTGGAGCGTGACCAGCTCCGAGACGACGTCGAAGCCGCCGACGGGCAGTGTCTCGACGCCACCGAGGACGTCGCGCACGACCGGGTCGAGGTCGGGGACGGCCTCGAGCACCGGAATGCCCAGCGCCGCGACGTGCTCGGGCTTGTAGACGCGGTTGTCGAGGCGGTCCAGCACGACGGCCAGGCCGAGGCCGCCGGCGAGCCCGAAGGCCAGCGCGAGGCCGAGCACGCGCAGCCAGCCCGGCCCGCCCGGCATG
>JBBSQZ010000122.1:0-9882 GCA_038243565.1 Rhodothermales bacterium
CTGGGCGGCGACGAAGAACGGCTGCGACATGAAGCGCTGCACGCGGCGCGCGCGCTGCACGACGAGCTTGTCCTCGTCCGAGAGCTCGTCCATGCCGAGGATCGCGATGATGTCCTGGAGCTCCTTGTTGCGCTGGAGCAGCTCCTTCGTGTCCTGCGCGACCTTGTAGTGCTCCTCGCCGACGACGTCGGCCGAGAGGATTCGGCTGGACGAGTCGAGCGGGTCCACGGCGGGGTAGATGCCGAGGCTGGCGATCTGGCGCGAGAGCGTCGTCGTGGCGTCGAGGTGGGCGAACGTCGTGGCGGGCGCCGGGTCCGTGAGGTCGTCCGCCGGCACGTAGACGGCCTGGACGGACGTGATGGCGCCGTTCTTCGTGGACGTGATGCGCTCCTGCATCGTGCCCATCTCCGTCGCGAGCGTCGGCTGGTAGCCGACCGCGCTCGGCATGCGGCCGAGCAGCGCCGAGACCTCGGAGCCGGCCTGCGTGAAGCGGAAGATGTTGTCGACGAAGAAGAGGACGTCGCGGCCGCCCTGGTCGCGGAAGTACTCGGCGAGCGTCAGGCCCGAGAGCGCCACGCGGGCGCGGGCGCCGGGCGGCTCGTTCATCTGGCCGAAGACGAAGGTCGCCTGCGAGTCCTTGAGCACGTCGTAGTCGACCGCGTCGAGGTCCCAGCCGCCCTCCTCCATGCTGTGCATGAAGGCGTCGCCGTACTTGATGATGCCCGACTCGAGCATCTCGCGCAGCAGGTCGTTGCCCTCGCGCGTGCGCTCGCCGACGCCGGCGAACACCGACATGCCGTCGTGGCCCTTGGCGATGTTGTTGATGAGCTCCTGGATGAGCACCGTCTTGCCGACGCCGGCGCCGCCGAAGAGGCCGATCTTGCCGCCGCGGGCGTAGGGCTGGATGAGGTCGATGACCTTGATGCCCGTCTCGAGGACCTCGACCGACGTCGCGAGCTGGTCGTAGGGCGGCGGGTCGGCGTGGATCGAGCGGTACTCCGTCACGTCGGGCTCCTTGAGGCCGTCGATGGCCTGGCCGACGACGTTGAAGAGGCGGCCGCGGACGTTCTCGCCGACGGGCATCTGGATCGTCCGGCCCGTCGCGACGACCTCGGTGCCGCGCTGCAGGCCGTCCGTCGAGTCCATCGAGATCGTGCGGACGCGGTTCTCGCCGAGGTGCTGCTGGACCTCGAGCACGAGCGGCGTCTGGCCCTCGCGGGCGATCTCGAGCGCGTCGAAGATCTCGGGGACGGCGCCGGCCGAGAACTCGCAGTCGACGACCGGGCCGATGACCTGGAGGACGCTGCCGGTGGCGCCGGACATGTGGGCGGTTTCCATCGCGGGAGGTGGGGGCGGGAATGAATGGGCGGAAGCTACCGAGGTGCCCCTTCGAGGCCGTGAACGGCCAGTCGGGCAGGAGCGAAGGTTGTGTGGAAAGGGCCGCGCGATGCCCTGCGGCGAGACGCCCGCCGCCGGTCGCGTGTTCAGACTGCCGCCTCGCAGCGTCCGCCGCGAGGCGCTCCGCGAAGAGGCCGCCAAGACGCCGATCTGCGGGACGGTGGGACGGTTAACGCCGTACCGTAGACTCGATCCAGATAACGCCCCACCGATGGCTGCCCCCCGGCCCCTCCTGCTGCTCGCCGCCCTCGCGACGCTCGCCGCCCCGGCAGCCCGCGCACAGGCCACGCAGCCGGTCGCCCCGGCCGACACCGTCACCGCGGCCGCGCCTCCGGCCCCGGGCCTCGGGCAGGACCGCGCCATCGGCCGCGTCGTCGTCACGGCCACGCGGACGGCCCAGGCGCTCGAGGACGTTCCTGTCCCGACGACGGTCGTTGACGCCCAGGCGGCGCGCGACGACGGGCGCCTGCGCCTCTCGGATATGCTCGCGGACGTGCCGGGGCTCACGATCACGTCGGACTTCGGCGCGGGCGTCCAGCTCCAGGGCCTCGACCCGGCCTACACGCTCATCCTCATCGACGGCGAGCCCGTCATCGGCCGCGACGCCGGCGTGCTGGACCTCAAGCGCCTGACGGTCGCCGGGCTGGACCGCGTCGAGATCGTCCGCGGCCCGTCCTCTTCCCTGTACGGCTCGGACGCGCTGGCCGGCGTCGTCAACCTCGTCACGCGCCCCCCGACGGGCACGGCCGGCCGCCTCCGCGCGCGCACCGGCACGTTCAACACGCGCGATTTCACGGCCGAGGGCGAGACGGCAGGAAACTGGCGCGGCGGCCCGCTCGGCGTGCGCCTCACGCTGGACCGCTACGCGACGGACGGCTACGACCTCGACCCGGCCCTCTTCGGACCGACGACGCCCGCCGCCGGCGAGTCCACGGCCGACCTCCGCGCCAACGCGTCTCTGGGCGACCGGACGACGCTCAGCCTCGGCGCGCGCGCCACGCGCGGGAGTACGGACCAGAGCTACGGCTTCACGGACGCCGTCGGCGTGACGCGGCCCATCGACCAGACCGAGCGGCGGACCGACTGGAGCGTCCACCCGGAGCTTCGCCACACGGCCGGCCGCGTCCGCGGCGTCGCCGTCTCGACCGCCCTGTCGACCGTCCTCTCGGGCTACCGCCTCGACACCGACGTCGTGGACCGCACGTCGGGCGAGAACACGCTCGACGACCGCTTCGACCAGACGTTCGCCAAGGCCGAGGGCCGCGTCAACCTGCTCTGGAGCGGCGCCCACCGGACGCTCGTCGGGGCGGGCGCGCAGCGCGACGGTATCGAGAGCACGCGCTACGGCGACGCCGTCTCGCAGCGGACCGTCTACGGCTACGTGCAGCACGACTGGGAGCCGAGCCGGCTCGTCGCCTTCAACCTCTCGGCGCGCCTCGACGACCAGACCAACGTCGGCGCCCGGATCACGCCGAAGGCGGCTGTCCTCGTGCGGCCGTCGGACCGCCTGCGCGCGCGGCTGTCCATCGGCTCGGGCTTCCGCGCGCCGGACCCGCGCCAGCTCTACCTCTCGTTCACCAACCCGGCCGGCGGCTACATCGTCTACGGCGCGACGCGCGCCGCCGACGCAATCCGGCGCCTCGACGCCGAGGGTCGGATCTCGCAGATCTACTTCGACCCGACGGCGCTGGGCGCCATCCGCCCGGAGTCGTCGGTCGCGTTCAACGCCGAGGTCGAGGCCGAACCCGTCCGCGGCGTGCGGATTACGGTCGGCGGCTTCCGCAACGCCGTCAAGGACCTGATCGACACGCAGCCGGTCGCGCAGCTGCGCGATGCGGACGGGCGCGACGCCGGGCCGGTCTTCAGCTACCGCAACATCCGGCGCGTGCGGACGGAGGGCGTGACGGCCGACCTCAGCGCCGCGCCGGTCTCGGGCCTGAGCCTCGGCGCGGGCCTCCAGCTGCTCCGCACGCGCGACCTCGACCGCGCCGACGCGGTCCGCGCGGGGACGGTCTTTTCGAGCGACGAGGCCGGCCGCGAGGCGCTCGTGACGATCGGCGACTACACCAACCTCGTCGGCCGCGCCACGGCGACGGGCACGCTCCGCGCCGCGTACTCGGCGAGCGGCTGGACGGCGAGCGTCCGCGGCCGCCTCCGGACCCGGACGTACATCCGCGACTTCGACGGCAACGGCGTCGGGACGCGCGCCGACGAGTTCGCGCCGGCGCTCTCCATCTGGGACGCGACGCTCAGCCGCGACGTGCGCCTGGGCCGCGTCGCGCGGGCCGCCCGCCTCCAGATCGGCATCGACAACGCCTTCGACACGACGCAGCCGACGCTCCAGCGGGCGCTCGCCGGGCGGCGCGTCTACGCAGGCCTCGACCTCTCGTTTTAACCCATCCCATCCCCCCGATGAACCGCTTTCTCGTTCTCGTGGCCGCCCTCGGCCTCACCCTCTCCGCCTGCGACTCGACCGGCGGGCCGGACACGCTCCCCGAGCGTGAGGTCAAGACGGCTTCCAACGTCGTCGCCGACCCGGCGACGCGCGACAACAACACCGGCGTCGTGACGTCGACCGGCCGCTACACGCTGTACTCGCTGCGCGACAACCGCGTCGTGCTGAACTACGACAACCCGAACCGCGCGGACTCGGCGACCACCAAGTGGGACCTCGGCTTCCGCGGCACGTCGATCATCTTCAACAGCGGCACGAGCGGACCCGGCCAGGCGGCCGCCTTCGTCGCGACGGGCCTCTTCGACAGCTTCACGTCGGTCCCCGACACGACGACGCTGCGCGTCGACGGCAACGCGGCGGACGCGTGCCCCGGCGTCCAGACGCCGAACGGCCCCGTCCCGGGCGCTCCGCGCGCGATCTGCACCGGCTCCGGCAATGGCTGGTACACGTACAACCAGGGGCAGAACCTGATCACGCCGATCCCGGGCCGCACGATCCTCGTCCGCACGGCGGACGGACGCGGCTACGCCAAGGTCAAGATCGACAGCTACTACAAGGACGCCCCGTCCAACCCGGTCACCACGGGCGGCCCTGGCGACACGCCGGACCGGAACTATACCTTCCGCTACGTCCTCAACCCCTCGGGCCGCTCGTTCGCGCCGGCGCTCTGAGCCCGGCTCTTCCCGCGTGCGCGCCCGCCTCGAGACGTCTCGGGGCGGGCGCGCTCCGTTTCCCCCAAACCCATGCGCCGACTCCTCTTCCTCGCCCTGCTCGCATCGGGCTGCACCACCAAGACGCCGCCGGCGGAGACGCCGCCGGCGGAGACGCCGCCGGTGGAGACCGCCACAGTCCGCGCCGTCTACGAGAAGACGGTCTACGACGGCGCCGCGGCGACGTTCGACCACGAGGCGATCCCGGGTGTGATGGACGCGATGCGGATGGACTTCCCGCTCCCGGACTCCAGCGTCGTCGCCGGGATCGCGCCGGGCACGAAGGTGCGGCTGACGCTGCAGACCGAGCCGCGCATCGAGGTGATGGCCGTCGAGGCGCTGCCGGACACGACGACGCTGCATCTCGCGGCGCGGTAACGGCGCGAAACACGGTTTGCAGGCGGGCGCGGCGGCATTCGGGGAGGTGGGCACACCACGTGCTGGCCCGGTCGCGCCGCGGCGGCGCGCGCGCCGAGGCGCCTGGGGCGGCCGCGACATCCTGCGAGACGGTGTGCCCCTACGCGTCGGCGGTTCCGTTCGGCGGTGGCGGTGGGTCGGACCGCGGCGCCTCGGTCCAACCATTCCCCTTCCCCATTTCCTAACCCCTACATCGCGGCGATCTCGGCGCGCGCCTCGACGTCCGCGGGGGACGACGGGCCCGTCGCGAGGAGCGCCTCGGCGGGCATCGTGTGCTCCGGGATGTTCAGCTCGCCCTCCCAGCGCGCCATCACGGCCGTGGCGAGGCAGTTGCCGACGAGGTTGACCGTCGTCCGCGCCATGTCCATCAGCTCGTCCACGGCGAGGATGACCGTGATGCCGGCGAGCGGCAGGTTGAACGCGGCGAGCGTGCCCGAGAGGATCACGAGCGAGGCGCGCGGGACGGCTGCGACGCCCTTCGAGGTCAGCATCAGCGTCAGCATCATGCCGATCTGCTGGCCGATCGAGAGCTCGACGCCGGCTGCCTGCGCGACGAAGACGGACGCCAGCGCGAGGTAGAGCGTGGACCCGTCGAGGTTGAACGAGTAGCCCGTCGGCATGACGAACGAGACGATGCGGCGCGGCACGCCGAAGGCCTCCATGCGCTGCATCGCGAGCGGCAGCGCGGCGTCGCTCGAGGTCGTCGTGAAGGCGATGAGCGCGGGCTCGCGGACCTGCCGCAGGAACCGCACGACGGGGATCTTCGCGATCAGCGCGACCGGCAGCAGGGCGAGGAGGGCGAACACGACGAGCGCGCCGTAGAGCGTCCCGACGAGCAGCAGCAGCGGCTTCAGCACGGCCAGCCCGCTGTGCGCGACCGTCACCGCGAGCGCGGCGCCGACGCCGATCGGGACGTAGAGCATCACGATGCCGACGAGCTTGAACATCGTCTCGGCCAGCCCCTCGGTGAAGGCCAGGAACGCCTCGCGCGGCTTGCCCGGCACCTGACTCAGCGCGACGCCGAACAGGATCGAGAAGAGCACGATCTGAAGGACGTTGTTCGTCGCGAGCGCGTCGAAGATCGACGTCGGGACGATGTTGCGGACGTGGTCCTGCCAGCCCATCGGCTCGGCGAGCGTCACGGCCGGCGCCTGCGCCTCGGCGTGGAGCAGCGCCGCCTTCAGGGCCGGGCTGTCGCCGGGGCGGACGAGGTTGACGGCCGTCAGGCCGACGAACAGGGCGACCGTCGTCAGGACCTCGAAGTAGAGGAGCGAGCGGAACGCGAGGCGCCCGACCTTCCGCAGGTCGTCGCCGTGGCCGGCGATGCCGATGACGAGCGTCGCGAAGAGGATCGGCCCGATGATCATCTTGATCCCGCGGACGAACAGGTCCGACAGGATCTTGAGGTCGGCGCCGTCGAAGCCCGGCGTCTCCGCTCCCTGGCCCGGGAAAAGCACGCCGATGAGCACGCCGGCAGCCATGCCGAGGAAGATCCAGTGCGTGAACGAGAAGCGGCGGAGGCCGCGCCGGGGCGCGGCGGGAGGGGCAGGGTCCATCGGGGCAGGTTTGTGAGGCGCGCGAAGCTACGCGCCCGGCCCGTCTCAAGCGCGGTTCGACATCTCGACCGCCTGCGCGGCGTCGCGGGCGGCCTGCGCCGCCGCGGCGTCCTCGACCGCCTCGGGGACGGCCGGCGCGCGCATCCCGCGGATCACCTCGATGATGACCGGCAGCACGGAGAGCGCGATCACGCCGAGCACGACGAGCGAGAAGTTGTCCTCGACGATCGGGATCGTCCCGAAGAGGTAGCCGCCGTAGAGGAACAGCGTCACCCACGCGACGGCGCCGACGACGTTGAAGCGGAAAAACTGGCCGTAGTGCATCGTCCCCATCCCGGCGACGAACGGCGCGACGGTGCGCACGATGGGCACGAAGCGGGCGAGGACGATGGCCTTGCCGCCGTGTTTGTCGAAGAACGCCTGCGTCTTCTCGAGGTGCGACGCCTTCACCCAGCCGCGCGCGGCGATGGCGCGCCCGAAGCGGTTGCCGATGGCGTAGTTCAGCGCGTCGCCGGCGATGGCGGCCGTGAGCAGGACCGCAGCCATGAGGTGCACGTTGAGCAGGTGCTCCGGCTTGGCCGCGAGCGCGCCGGCCGCGAAGAGCAGCGAGTCGCCGGGCAGGAGGGGCATCACGACGAGGCCGGTCTCGCAGAACACGATGGCCCCGAGCACGGCATACGTCCACGGCCCGGCCGCCTGCACGATCTCGGCGAGGTGGACGTCGATGTGCAGGATGAAGTCGAACAGGAAGCGGACGGCGTCCATCGGGGCGCAGGGCGGGTGGCCGCCCAAACTAGGCTGCGGCACGCGGCGCCTCGGCGCGGACTCTGCGAACCGCGGGCATAGCGCCTGTGTGGCCGAGACCCCCTGTCTCGCCGCGCATGGGTCGAGGTAATCCGGAGCGCTTGCGTCGCGCGGCTCGTCTGTCCCCCTTGAAGCGGGGACAGCTCAGATTTTGCCCGTCTGGGCCGCCGAGGCGCGACGACGAGGCGCGACGACGAGGCGCGACGACGAGGCGCGACGACGAGGGAAATGCTTGGTCAGAGCGCCGCGCAAAGCTGTCCCCGCTTCAAGGGGGACAGGCGGAGCGAAGAGGGAGCGAAGCGACCCGAGCGGAGACAGGGGGTCTTTCCCGCGTCAGACCGTCACCGCCGAGACGCCGCCGTCGCCCGTCGTCGGGAGCGGGCCTGCGCCGTCGCCGTGGCCGGCGTCGTGCGAGTGCGCCGTCGCGCCGGCCGGGCGGACCTTCTTCGCGGCCCAGACGCGCATGTTGTCGAAGACCTCGTAGACCGTCGGCACGACGATGAGCGTCAGGATCGTGGACGTGATGACGCCGCCGATGACGGCCGCGCCGAGCGGACGCCGGAAGAGCGCGCCTTCGCCCGAGCCGATCGCGATCGGCACCATGCCGGCGACGAGCGCGAACGTCGTCATCAGGATCGGCCGCAGGCGGATGCCGCCGGCCTCGATCAGCGCGTCCCGCGCGGACTTGCCCCCAGCCTGCAACTCCTTCGCGAAGTCGATGAGCAGGATCGCGTTCTTGGCCACGATGCCCATCAGCAGGATCACGCCGATCATCGACATAATGTTGATCGTCGTGTCCGCGATGAACAGGCCGAGCATCACGCCGAGCAGCGACAGCGGCAGCGACACGAGGATCGCGAGCGGGTCCAGGAACGAGTTGAACTGCAGGACGAGGATGAGGTACATCAGCAGGATGCCCGAGAGCAGCGCCGTGCCGAGGCTCGTAAAGATCTCCTTCTGGCTCTCCGCCTGCCCGCCCTGGTCCAGCTGGACGCCCGCCGGGAGGGGCGTCGCCGCGATCTTGGCGTTGACGCCGGCGAGGACGCCGTTGAGGTCGTAGCCCTGCCCGACGTTGGCCTCGACGGCCACGACGGGGTCCCCGTTGAGGTGCTTGATCAGGGCGGGCCCGAGGCCCTCGCGCGTCGTCGCGACCTCGCTCAGCGAGACCGTCATCGGGCCAGTCGGCGTCTGGACGCGCAGCGGCAGGTTCTGGAGCGCGGCCGCGCTCTGGCGGTACTCGGGCGCGTAGCGGACCGTCACCTGGCGCGTCTCGCCGGTCGGGTCCACCCAGTCGCCGGCGTCGATGCCGGCGAAGGCCGGGCGCAGCGAGAACGCCACGTCGGCGACGGAGACGCCGCGCTGGAGGGCGGCGTCGCGGTCGATGTCGACGGCGAGCTCGGGCCGCCGGCCGCGCGTCGAGAGGCCGACGTCGGCCGCGCCGGGGACCGTGCGGACCTCGCGCAGGAGCGCGTCCGCCGCCTCGGCGAGCGTCTCGGAGTCCGTCCCGACGAGCTGGAGCTGGATGGCCTTCTGGGAATCGAAGCCCTGCGCGACGGCGACCTCGACGCCGGCGACGTCGGCCGCCTCGCGGCGGATCTCCTCGGTGAGGTCCACCTGGCTCTTGTCGCGCTGGTCGATCGGGACGAGGCGCGCGTAGATCGAGCCCTCGTCGACGGCGCCGGTCGCGGACGAGACCGTCGCGTAGGCGTACTCGACCTCGGGGTGCGACCGCGCGAGGGCCGTCACGCGCTCGATCAGCGCGCGCGTCTCGGCGAGGTTCGAGCCTGGCGGTGTCTTGATCGACATGCTGATCTCCGAGCGGTCGTCGACACCGAAGAGCGAGCCGCCGACGTGCGCGGAGTCCGGGGAGAACTTGATCGCAGCGCCCATCACGACGAGCGAGCCGATCAGGAGCGGAGCCGTCACGTACCAGTGCTTCGGCATGAGCTTGAGCACGACCGAGAACACGGCGGCGACGGCCACGACGACGCCCATCGCGACGATGCCCGACGCGGGCAGCGCGATGGCGGCGAACAGCGACGCGAAGGCCCACAGGATGACGATCGACGGGTGGTCGAGAGCCCACGCGATGACGCGGCGGTAGCCGTGCGCCTGCCGGTCGAACCACGCGTTGAAGCGGTCGAGGACGCGCGTGACGATAAACTTCTTGTCCTCGGGCACCTCGGGGTCGGGCCAGTAGGCCGAGAGCATCGGGTCCAGCGAGAACGAGACGAACAGCGACACGAGGACCGACGTCGCGATGGTCAGCGCGAACGTCTTGAACCACTGCCCTGCGATGCCGTCGATAAAGCCGATCGGGACGAACACGGCGACGATGGAGAAGGTCGTCGCGGCGACGGCCAGCCCGATCTCGCTCGTCCCCTCGTGGCTCGCTTGGAGATGGGATTTGCCCATCTCGACGTGCCGCACGATGTTTTCTCGCACGACGATGGCGTCGTCGATGATGATGCCGATCGCGAGCGTGATGCCGAGCAGGCTCATCGTGTTGAGCGTGAACCCGGCGGCGTAGATCGCCATGAAC
>JBBSQZ010000123.1:0-9809 GCA_038243565.1 Rhodothermales bacterium
GCGCTGCGTCTGGAAGGCCATCAGGCGGAGAGAAAATGGGACACCCGGCGCAGCCCCGAGGGGCGGTGCGCCGGGTGTCCGGGGGGATCGATCGGCCCGTGCGCCCGTTCGTCGGCCGGCAGGTGGGGCTGAGGCCCGGTTCCCCGAGCCGCCTCATCAGCCCGCGCCGCCGCCGAGGTGAGGTGCGACTGGATGTGCGTCCGACGTCTCCGGCGTGAACATACGGCGAACGCACAGGTCACGCTGGAGGAAAAGGCTCAGCGGCCGGGCGGGCGCGTGCCGCCGGGGCCGCCGGCGCCCGGCGGCATGAAGGCGCCCTGCGCCGGGATCGCCGGCCGGGCGACCTTCACGAGCGTGAGCTCGAACTTGAGCGCCGAGTTCGGCGGGATCCCGCCGTCGCCCGGCGTGCCGTCCGGCGAGGGCGGCGCCGGCGCGCCCTGGAGGCCGTAGGCGAGGCTCGGCGGCAGCCAGACCGTGCGCGTCTCGCCCGGCTTCATCGCGCGGAGCATCTCCGAGAAGCCCGGCACGACCGCGCCGACGGGCAGCGTCGCCGTCTGGCCCGCGGGCGAGCGGTCGAACTCGGCCCCGTCGGCGAGCGTGCCGACGTAGCGGATCTCGACCTGGTCCGCCGGCGACGGCGAGGCGCCGGAGCCCGGCGTGATGACCTTGTAGACCACGCCCGAGGGCGTCTTCTGAGCGCCCGGCTCGCGGGCGGCGGCGGCGAGGAAGCGCTCCGAGGCGACGCCGTTGGCGCGGATCTGGCTGAGCATGGCCTGTGCCTCGGGGTTGGTGGCCGCCTGCTGGCGCAGCTGGCGCATGCCGAGCGAGTCCTGGTAGAGGGCCGTCGCGCGGGCGACCTGGTCCGCCGTCACGCGCGTCGAGTCGCCGCGGAGGCCGGCGCGGATGCCCGTCAGGAAGAGGCTCGGGTTGATCTTGGTCGTGGTGTCGGCGCGCAGGCCGAGGCCGGCGCGGAGGCCGAGCGCGTAGGCGATCTCGACCGAGTCGCCGCGGAGGCCGGCCTCGAAGCCGTCGCGGAAGCGGTCGTAGGAGAACGTCGAGTCCTGCTCGCGGAGCTGGCCCGCGGTCTCGAAGCCGGCGTTGTAGGCGAGCAGGTCCGTCGGGTCGCCCGTCTCGAGCGAGTCGAGGTTGGCGGTGTCGGAGGTCGTCCCGCCGCCGGTGCCCTTGCAGCCGGAGACGGTGAGGGCGCACGCGGCGAACGCGAGCAGGAACAGGCGAGAGGTCATCGGGGAGGGATCGGGGTTCGGAGCGTGCACAGTAGACGGGCGCCCGGGCGCGCCGCGTGAGCCTTCGGGGAAACACGCGGCCGCGGCGCGGGCCGTTACGGCACGACGCGGACGAGCGTGATCTCGAACACGAGCGCCGCGTCGGGCGGGACGCGCCCGGGCACGCCGCGGCGGCCGTAGGCGAGGGCCGGCGGGAGGTAGACCGTCCGCCGCTCGCCGGGGCGCATCTCCTGGAGCGCCTCGGCGAAGCCCGGCACGACGCCGCGGACAGGCAGGCGGACCGGCCCGCCGGCGTCGAAGACGGTCCCGTCGGCGAGGCGCCCGACGTAGGTCACGATGCCGGCCTCGCCGCGCGTCGGGCGCTGGCCGGAGCCCTCGCGCTCGACCGTCCACAGCAGGCCCGTCCGGCTCTGCTGGATGCCCGGGCGGCCGGCGACCTCGGCAAGGAAGCGAGCCGATGCCTCGGCAGGGGAGAGAGCCTCAGCGGCCGCGGTGTCGGCAACCGTCGTGTCGGCGGCCGTCGTGTCGGGTGTCTGCGCCGCGAGCGGGGCCGCGGCGCAGAGTGCGAGGAGGAGGGTGAGGCGCATCACGGCAGGATCGCGACGAGCGTGAGGTCGAACTCGAGGGCCGTGTTGGGCGGGATGCCGCCCTGGCCGCCGGGGCCGGGCGCGCCGCGCTCGCCGTACGCCAGCGCCGGCGGCAGCCAGATCGTGCGCGTCTCGCCGACCTTCATCGCCTGGATCGCCTCCGAGAAGCCCGGCACGACGCGCGAGACGCCGAACTCGACGGTCTCGCCCGGCGGCGACGCGTCGAACTCGGTCCCGTCGGCGAAGCGGCCGGCGTAGCGCACCGAGACGCGGTCTTCCGGGCCCGGCGACGGGCCGGTGCCAGGGGTTGTGACGACCGAGACGAGGCCCGTCGGGCTGACGGTGGCGCCGGTGCGGGCAGCGGCCTGCGCGAGAAAGGCCTGCGCGGCCTCGCCGTTGGCGCGCGCCTGCTCGGTGCGGGCCCGGACGGCCGGGTCTGCCATCTGGGCGCGCGTCTGGCGCGCCGTCAGCGAGTCCTGGAAGACGCCGCGGGCGCGCTCGACCGTGGCGGCGTCGTACTGCGGCGGCGTGCCGGCGAAGCCGGCCGCGATGCCCCGCAGGAAGGTGTCCGGGTCGAGGCCCGTCACCGTGTCGCTGCGGAACTGGAAGCCCGTCTGGAGGCCGACGGCGTAGGCGATCCGCGCGGAGTCCGCGGCGAGGCCGGCGCGGAAGCCCTCGCGGTAGGCGGCCGCCGTGAACGTGCGCGAGTCGGCGTGGAGGCGCTGCGCGGTCTGGTAGCCCGCGTCGTAGGCCGTAACCTCGGCGTTGGAGGGCGTGCCCTGGGCGAGCGCGGCAGGAGCGAGCACTGCGGGCGCGGCGGCGAGGAACGTGGCGAGCAGGGCGAGGCGCCCCGCGTGCGGAATCTGCGGCATCGAGAAGAGGAAGAGGGGAAACAGCCGGAAGGTCGCACCGGACACGCGAACGCGCGGCGGCGGCCGTCCGCGACGCGAACGCGCGTGCGGCTAGCTTCCGTGCCGGGCGGCGTCGCCGGCGTGCCAGTCCCCAGTTCCCGCTTCCCAGTCCCCGTCATGCCCCCGCTCCTCGTCACCGCCGCGCTGCCGTACGCCAACGGGCCGCTGCACCTCGGCCACCTCGCCGGCGCCTACCTCCCGGCCGACATGGCCGCGCGCTACGCCCGCCTCGCCGGCCGCGACGTCGTGTTCGTGTGCGGCTCGGACGAGCACGGCGCGGCCATCGCCATCCGCGCGATGCAGGAGGGCACCACGCCGCAGGCCGTTGTGGACCGCTACCACGCCGAGATCCGCGACGCCTTCGAGCGCTTCGGCATGTCGTTCGACATCTACTCGCGCACGACCTCGCCCACGCACCGCGACACGAGCCAGGCCATGTTCCGCGCCATCGACGCGGCCGGCGGCTTCACCACGCGCACGCAGCGCCAGCCGTTCGACCCCGAGGCCGGCATGTTCCTCGCCGACCGGTTCGTCCGCGGCACCTGCCCCGTCTGCGGCTACACGGACGCGTACGGCGACCAGTGCGAGCACTGCGGCTCGACGCTCGCCCCCGAGGACCTCATCGAGCCGCGCTCGGCGCTCTCCGGCGCGACGCCCATCGAGCGCGAGACGACGCACTGGTACCTGCCGCTCGGCGCGATGCAGCCCGCCCTCGAGGCGTGGATCGGCACGCACGCGGACTGGAAGCCGAACGTCCTCGGCCAGATCCGCTCGTGGCTCACGGCCGGCCTCGCCGACCGCGCGATGACGCGCGACCTCCCGTGGGGCGTGCCCGTCCCTCCCGACGTCGGCGGCGACACGGCCGGAAAAGTCCTCTACGTCTGGTTCGACGCGCCGATCGGCTACGTCTCGATGACGCGCGAGTGGGCCGAATCCAAAGGCGACCCCGAGGCATGGCGGCGCTACTGGCAGGTCCACCCGGACGGCACCGAGCCCGAGATCGTCCACTTCATCGGCAAGGACAACATCGTCTTCCACGGCCTCATCTTCCCGGCCATCCTCCAGGCGCTCAACAGCGCGCAGGACTACGCGGCGCCCGAGATCGCGGGCCGCTTCGCACTGCCGGCCAACGTCCCGGCCAACGAGTTCCTCAACCTCGAGGGCCAGAAGCTCTCCACGAGCCGCGGCTGGGCCGTCTGGGCCAACGACGCGCTCGACGCCTTCCCCGCGGACCTGCTGCGCTACACGCTCGCCGCGGGCCTGCCCGAGACGAAGGACGCGGACTTCACGTGGGCGGACTTCCAGAACCGCGCCAACGGCGAGCTCGGCGACGTCGTCGGCAACTTCGCCAACCGCGCGCTCACCTTCGCCGCCCGCTTCACAGATAACGAGGTCCCCGCGCTCGACGCGCCGTCCGACCTCGACACGGCGGCGCTCGCGGCGCTCCAGCCCGCCGTGGCGCGCATCGGCGAGGCGTATGAGCGTGTTCGGTTGCGCGAGGCCGTCGCCGAGACGGTGCAGCTCGCGCGGATCGGCAACCAGTACCTCGCTGAGGCGGAGCCGTGGAAGACGCGCACCACGGACGAGCGCGCGATGCGCAACGCGGTCCATGTCGCGCTCCAGATCACCGCGAGCCTGGCGGTCCTGCTCGAGCCCGTCGTGCCCGAGGCGGCGGCGCGCCTGCGTGCGATGCTCAACCTGACGGGCGTCCGCGCCTCAACGCCGGGCGGCGCCGACGGGCTGGGCTGGGCCGACGCCGGCCGGCCGCTCCTCGAGGCGGGCCACGCGCTCGGCGAGGCGTCCATCCTGTTCCCGCGCGTCGAGGACGAGCAGGTCGAGGCGCAGCGCGCGCGCCTCGTCCACGCGGCGCCGGACGACCTCACGGAAGCCGACCCCGGCGCAGCCGTCGAGACGCCGGACGGCGGGCCGTTCGCGCCGCTGCTGCCCGAGATCGTCTTCGACGACGTGGCGAAGCTGGACCTGCGCGCGGGCCGCATCGTCGCGGCGGACCTCATCCCGAAGGCGGACAAGCTGCTGCGCCTCGACGTGGACATGGGCTTCGAGACGCGCCAGATCCTCTCCGGCATCCGCGCCTTCGTGACGCCCGAGGAGGCCGTCGGCCGGTCGGTCGTCGTCGTGGCCAACCTCGCGCCGCGCGTGATGCGCGGGCTCGAGAGCCGCGGGATGATCCTCATGGCCGAGGACCGCGACGGCACGCTCCGCTTCGTCGGGACCGACGGCGAGCCCGGCGCGGCCGTCCGCTAGACACGGCCGCGGCGCGCGCCTCGAGGGCACGCGCCGCGAGACGCTCCGAGGCGCCGACGCCTCAGAGGAACGCCGTCATCTTGGTCATGATCGAGTCGCGCGCCTCGCCCGTGTGCTCCGCGATGAGGTCCACGACCTTGCCGAGGTTGCCGCGCGCCTTCTTCAGCGCGCCCTCGTCGAGGCCCTCCCACTGCGACGTGATCTGGGCCTTCATGCGCTCCCAGTTCTGGTCCATCCGCTTCTTGCTCATTCGGCGAGGCGTGCGTGATACGTCCTCGAAGGTACGCCCGGACGGGCCGCGCTGCCGGCCGGCGGCGGGCCACGGCAGGAATCGCCCGACGGCCGGGCCGTACCTTTTGCCTTTTCCCACGCGCGACCCGCGCCCTCACCGATCTCGAATGGACACCCTCGTCATCCAGGGCGGCCGCCCGCTCCGCGGCGCGCTCCACGTCGGCGGCTCGAAGAACACGATGCTCCCGCTGATGGCCGCGGCCGTCCTCGCCGACGGCGTGACGACGCTCCGCAACGTCCCCGCGCTCCACGACGTGCTGACGTTCTCGAACGTCCTCCGGGTCACCGGATGCCGCGTCACCTTCCAGCCCGACGACGACCCGGACACGCCGGACGTGATGACGATCGACGCCCGCGACGTGCACCACTTCGAGGCGCCCTACGACCTCGTCAAGAAGATGCGCGCCTCGTTCTACATGCTCGGCGCGCTGCTCGGCCGCGGCGGTAAGGCCAAGGTGTCGCTGCCCGGCGGCTGCGCATGGGGCCCGCGGCCCGTGGATCTGCACCTCCGCGCGATGGAGGCCCTCGGCGCCGAGATCACCGAGCGCAACGGCTACGTCTTCGCCACGGCGCCCGGCGGGCGGCTGAAGGGCGGCACGATCCGCTTCGAACCGTCGTCTGTCGGCGCGACGATCAACTTCCTGCTCGCCGCCGTGACCGCCGAGGGCGAGAGCCGCGTCGAGAACGCCGCCGCCGAGCCGGACGTCGTCGTCTTCGGCCAGATGCTCCAGCAGATGGGCGCCGACCTCTCGGGGCTGGGCACGGACACGATCACGGTCCGAGGCGTCGAGAAGATGAACCCGGTGGACTTCACCAACTGCCCGGACCGCATCGAGCTCGGCACGTACATGATCGCCGCCGCGATGGCGGCCGAGCCGGGCGAGACCGTCACGCTCACGGGCGCCAACCCGGAGCACCTCGGCGACGCCTTCCTCGACGCCTTCCGACAGACGGGCGTCCCGTTCGAGGCCACGGGCTCCGAGATCCGCGTGACGGGCGTCGAGGCCATCCAGCCGGTCTCGATCGAGGCGACGCCGTACCCCGGCTTCCCGACCGACTTGCAGGCGCAGTGGACGGTGATGATGACGCAGGCGACGGGCCCGTCGACCGTGCGGGATACGGTCTACACGGACCGCTTCAAGCACATCCCCGAGCTGCGGCGCCTGGGCGCGGACGTCCGCGCGGACGGCGACACGGTGCACATCGCGGGCCTCGAGACGATGGGCGACGGGCAGCCGCACCGCATGTCCGGCGCGACGGTGATGAGCACGGACCTCCGCGCGAGCGTCTCGCTCGTCCTCGCGGCGATGGTCGCCGAGGGCGAGACCGAGGTCCTGCGCGTGTACCACCTCGACCGCGGCTACGAGAACCTCGAGGGCAAGCTCTCGCGCGCCGGCATCGACATCGTCCGCTCGACCGACGACGTCGAGGAGCCGGCGGACTGACGCGGCCTGGCGTAGAACCCCCCGCCCGATCGACCATCGCGGCGGAGCGGCGCCGCGGTTCCAGACCAATGCCGAGGCGCCGCTCCGAGACGATCAGGCTGTCCCCCTCGACGATGGGGACAGTTTGAGCGCGCTACGCCGCTCCCTCCGGATGGCGCGTCCTGAGCGCGCTCGAACGGGGGGGTCTTGCCTACTCCCATGCTGCTCCAGATCCTCGACGCTGCCGACCGCGGCCCGCTCCTCGCCCGCCTCCGCGACGCCACGTTCGACGCCGCCGTCGAGGCGTCCGTCCGCGCCACACTCGCCGACGTTCGCACCCGCGGCGACGCGGCGCTCCTCGACCTGTCCCAGCGCTTCGACGGCGTCCGCCCCGAAACGCTCCGCGTGCCCGCCGAGGCGCTCCGGTCTGCCCTCGAGGCGCTCGACCCCGAGCTTCGCGATACCATCGAGCAGGCGGCCGCCAACGTGCGGCGCTTCCACGCCCGCGAGATGCCCGCCTCGTGGTCGCTCGACGACGGCGACGGCGTCGCCGTCGGGCAGCGCATCCTGCCGGTCGACGTGGCCGGGCTGTACGTCCCCGGCGGGACCGCCGCACTGCCGTCGTCGGTCGTGATGAACGCCGTGCCCGCCCTCGTCGCCGGCGTCGGCCGCATCGTCGTCTGCTCGCCGCCGACGAAAACCGGCCTGCCGCACCCGGTCATCCTCGCGACGTGCGCGCTCCTCGGGCTGGACGAGGTGGTCGCCGTCGGCGGGGCGCAGGCCATCGCCGCGATGGCGTACGGGACCGAGAGCGTGTCGCGCGTGGATGTGGTCGTCGGGCCGGGCAATGCGTATGTCGCGACGGCGAAGCGCCTGCTCGTCGGGCAGGTCGGCATCGACTCCGTCGCCGGCCCGTCCGAGGTCCTCGTGCTGGCCGACGAACACGCCGACCCGACGCACGCCGCCTGCGACCTGCTCGCGCAGGCCGAGCACGACGCCCGCGCCTCTGCGCTGCTCGTGACGCCGAGCCGCGCGCTCGCCCGCGCGGTGCAGGCCGAGGTCGAGCGCCTCGTCCCGACCCTTTCTCGTGCCGACGTGCTGCGCGCGTCGCTGCCTGCCTTCGGCGCCGCGATCGTGACCGAGACGATGGACGCCGCGGTCGGCATCGTGAACGAGGTCGCGCCCGAGCATCTCGTCATCCTCGCCGGCGACCCCGAGGCGCTGTGGGCGGGCGTCCGCCACGCCGGCGCCGTCTTCCTCGGCGACGCCTCGCCGGAGCCCGTCGGCGACTACTTCGCCGGGCCGAACCACGTCCTGCCGACCGGCGGCACGGCGCGCTTCGCCTCGGCGCTCGGCGTGAACGTGTTCCTGCGGCGGCAGTCCGTGCTGCGCTACTCGGCCGCGCGCCTCGCCGCGACGGGTGAGCGCATCGCGCGCTTCGCCGAGGCGGAGGGCCTCGACGCCCACGCCCTCGCCGTCCGCCTGCGCCTGGATGGTTAGCGGTGCTGCCGAAGCTTGGTACTGGCCGCTGCTGCGGCCCCGACGATACAGGCCACGGCAAGGGCCGGAAGCCACCAGAACACGAGCATGTCTGTGACGACGTAGACGGGTGCCCGCCAGAGCAGCGACACCTCGCCCGGTTCAGCGCGCCCGTTCTGAACCATCTCAGCCCCTCCGACGACGCTGCCGGCGACGAAGAGAACGGCGAGGCAACCCACGAGGGCACGCGCGAAAACACCGGATGGAGTCCGGGTCATAATAGTGTGCTGGCTAAAAGGTGATGGACGACTACTGTGGGTTTTGCTGAACCCGTGTGTTCCACTGTGCAACCGTATAGTCCCGCCCGCCTGACGAGACTCCGGTGAACATCCCGTTCCGATCTAAGTGAACTTCGAGATCAGCCCTCATGACCTGGCGGTCCTGATGCTCTCCGATAAGGTCGAGAGGCGAGCCGTCCAGCGTGCCCGTGGCAATGAACACGGCGTGCCCGCCACGGTCCGTCACAAAGGACTCGGTATTCGGGAAGTTGTCTCCCTTGAAGGTGGCCCGGATGTGGAGGCGTCCCCTTGCAAGGTCTTCCGTAACGGTAAAGTGCCCGTCAACGTCGATGTTGGGCGAACCGGGGACGAGCGGGTTATTGCCCTGAACATAGGATGTGAAGGAGTGCTGCTCGACATCCGCCCCGCTGTTCTGAACGCGGTGACTGTGAGTCCCACTTTCAGGCGTCTCTGTCGCACGGGTGGGCAACCACGGGCTGATCAGGGGGTAGTACGGGTTGTGCGATTCGTCGCTCCACGACCGCTGCGTGAGCCCGTCCGTGCTCGTGTCCAGCGTGACCTCTTGTTGAATACGAGACGTCACGTCGAGCGAGGTCGAGAAGCTGCGGTTGTCGCCGTCGAAGCCGCCTCCAAATGACGCGTCGGGGTGAAAGGCGCGGACGTGGAAGGTATACGGGAAGCCACGCTCGCGGTCGAGGTACGCCACCGACGGCTCGTTCGACGCCCCGACGAGGTGCGTCGCCCCACGCTCGTCACGCACGCGCTGAAGACCCTCGATGTTGTACGTCACGCCGTCGCGCTCTAGCGTTTCGGCCATCACCGGCGGACGCGCGATGTCCGTCGAGGCATAGATCGAGGGCAGTACCTCGGCCAGCTGCGCGGCGACCGCACGGTCTTGAACAGGAGCAAGCGCCTCGGGATTGTCCCGCAGCACCTCTGCCGCTTGCTCACGGTCGAAGTGGCCCAACTCCTCAAGTCGCGCCCCAGCCATGCCCGCGTTTTCGCGGCCGTAGATCTGTGAGACCGCCCCGTTTGTCAGCTGCTGCAGTGCGGCAATGCCCGGGTCGACGGGTGGGGCGGACCGAGTGAGCGTCTGCTCCTGCGAGAGGTCGGCACGGTCCGGACGGTCGGGCCCAATGTCGAGTGACATAAGGTGACGGGGTCTGTGTGAAGGATGCGCGAACCTGCTGCCGTCTCTCTCTGTTCCCGGCTCAATCAAGCCAGAGCGGCACGCGCGCCGCGTCGGTAGGTTGCGGGCAAACCCGACACGCTGCCCGATGAAGACGTTTCAGCTTCGCCCTGACGCCCC
>JBBSQZ010000124.1:0-9713 GCA_038243565.1 Rhodothermales bacterium
GGCGCCGCCGTCCGGCCCCATCTCGAGGATCCAGTCCGCCTGCTTCGCGACGTCCATGTTGTGCTCGATCACGAGGACCGTGTTGCCCTTGTCCACGAGCGCCTGGAGGACGATGAGCAGGTGGCGCACGTCCTCGAAGTGGAGGCCCGTCGTGGGCTCGTCGAGGACGTAGAGCGTCCGGCCGGTGCCCGGGCGCGAGAGCTCGCGGGCGAGCTTCACGCGCTGCGCCTCGCCGCCCGAGAGCGTCGTCGCCTGCTGCCCGAGGCGCAGGTAGCCCAGCCCGACGGCGTCGAGCGTCCGCAGGATGCGGTTCATGCGCGGGACGGCCTCGAAGAACGGGACCGCCTCCGAGATGGGCATGTCCAGCACCTCGGCGATGCTCTTGCCCTTGTAGCGCACGGCCAGCGTCTCGGCGTTGTAGCGCCGCCCGCGGCACGTCTCGCAGACGACGTAGACGTCCGGCAGGAACGTCATCTCGAGCTTCATGATGCCGGCGCCCTTGCACGTCTCGCAGCGCCCGCCCTTGACGTTGAACGAGAAACGCCCCGGCTTGTAGCCGCGGATGACCGACTCGGGCAGGCGCGCGAACAGGTCGCGGACGAGCCCGAAGAGGCCGGTGTACGTCGCGGCGTTGGACCGCGGCGTGCGTCCGATCGGCGACTGGTCGATGGTGATGATCTTGTCGACGAGGTCCAGCCCCTCGACGCGCTTGTACGGCAGCGGGACGCCGGTCGCGTTGTGGTGGTGCGCCGCCAGCGCCGGCGCGAGCGTCTGGTTGATGAGGCTGGACTTGCCCGAGCCCGAGACGCCGGTGACGACCGTCAGCGTGCCGAGCGGGATCTCGGCCGTCACGTCCTTGAGGTTGTGCCCGCGCGCGCCCTCGATGCGGAGCACGCCGCCGTTGCCCGGCCGCCGCTCCTCGGGCGTGGGCGTCGGGACGGCCCGTGCGCCCATCAAATAAGCCGTCGTCAGACTCATCGAGGCGCCGTCTCCCTGGCCGTCCGTGAGCGTCTCGGGCGGACCTGCGGCGAGGATCTCGCCGCCGTACTCGCCCGCGCCCGGCCCGATGTCGACCACGAAGTCCGCCGCCTCAATCATCTCGCGGTCGTGCTCCACGACGAGGACCGAGTTGCCCAGGTCGCGCAGCGCCGTCAGCGAGCCGATGAGCTTGGCGTTGTCGCGCGGGTGCAGGCCGATCGAGGGCTCGTCGAGGACGTAGAGGACGCCCGTGAGCTGCGTCCCGATCTGCGTCGCGAGGCGGATCCGCTGGGACTCGCCGCCCGAGAGCGTCCGCGCCTGGCGGTCCAAAGTGAGGTACTCGAGGCCGACGTTGACGAGGAAGCCGAGGCGCTCGCGGATCTCCTTCACGATCGGCTCGCCGATGGTCGCCTGCCGGCCCTCGAGCGTGAGCGCGACGAACCACGCCGAGAGCGCCGCGAGGTCCATCTGCACGAGGTCCGCGATCGACTGATCGCCCTCAAAGGTGTGCGTGTTGCCGACGCGGAAGCTCAGCGACTCGGGCTTGAGGCGCGCGCCGCCGCAGACGGCGCACGGCCGCATCCGTGTGAATGCGTCCGCCCACGCGCGCTGCGTGGCGCTCTGCGTCGTGGACGCCGTGTGCTCGATGTGCCCGATGATGCCGCCGAAGCGGTGCTGGTAATCGACCGACCTGCCCTTGTACTTGTACGTGATGTCGAAGAGCTCGTCGCCCGCACCCGTCAGGATGACGGCCTGCTGCTCAGGGCTCAGGTCCTGGAACGGCGTCTCGAAGTCGATGCCGTACCGGGCCGCGACGGCGCGGAGCTGGGCGAAGACCCACACGTCGCGCGGCTGGCCGACCGGCGCGAGTGCGCCCTCATTGATCGACTGCTCGGGGTTCGGCACGACGAGCTCGGGGTCGATCTCCTTGCGTACGCCGAGGCCGTTGCACGCCGGGCACGCGCCGTACGGGCTGTTGAACGAGAAGGTGTTCGGCGACGGGTCGTCGTAGCTCACGCCGTCCTCCGGCGCGGTGAGGTGGCGCGAGAAGAGGCGATCGCCGATCTCGACGGCCGGCCCGGCCGTCTCGCCACTCCCGACGGCGGCGACGTGCGCGATGAGCGTCCCGCCGCCCATCCCGAGCGCGATCTCGACGGCGTCCGACACGCGCGAGCGGATCCCGTCGCGCACGACGAGGCGGTCCACCACGACCTCGACGTCGTGCGTCTTGTAGCGGTCGAGCTGCATGCCGGGCGCGATCTCGCGCATCTCGCCGTCCGTGCGAACGCGCTCGAAGCCCTGCCGCGCGATCTGCTCGAACAGGTCGCGGTAGTGCCCCTTGCGGCCGCGGACGACCGGCGCGAGGACCACGACGCGCGTGCCCTCGGGGAAGGCCGTGATGGCGTCGATGATCTCGTCGTCGGACTGCCGGCGCATCGGGCGGCCCGAGACGTACGAGTACGCGTCCGAGGCGCGGGCGTAGAGGAGGCGCAGGAAGTCGTAGATCTCGGTCACCGTCCCGACCGTGCTCCGCGGGTTGCGGCCGACCGTCTTCTGCTCGATGGCGATGACCGGCGAGAGGCCGTCGATGAGGTCCACGTCCGGCCGCTCCATCGCGCCGAGGAACTGCCGCGCGTAGGCCGACAGCGACTCCATGTAGCGCCGCTGGCCCTCGGCGTAGATCGTGTCGAAGGCGAGCGACGACTTGCCCGAGCCCGACAGCCCGGTGATGACGACGAGTTGCCCGCGCGGGATGTCGAGGTCGACGCCTTTGAGGTTGTGCTCGCGCGCGCCGCGGATCGTGATGCGGTCGTCCATGCAGGGTCCGGGTCGGGGTTCGGGTGAGTACCGGCAGCGCGTTCCGCCGTTCCACCCGAGAAACGCCCCGGCGGGTGCCGACGGTGCGTCACCGCAGGCGCTTCATCGAGGCGGCCGGCCGGCGCGGTCCGGGCGTGGCTTCGACGCACTCGGCCGCCCTATCCTCTTCTGAACCCTCACGCCTGACAGCCCGTAGCTCCACCTCCACCTTCCAGACCCCGATGCGCCTCGCGTCCCTCTGTACACTGCTCGCCCTCCTCGCTGCGCCCGCCGCCTTCGCCCAGGCGCCGACCGGCTCGTGGCTCGGCGCCCTCGACGTCCCCGGCCTGCCCGAGCCGCTGCGCCTCACCATCCGCGTCGTCCAGGCCGGCGACAGCCTGACCTCGACCATCGACATCCCGCAGCAGGGCGCCGTCGGCATCCCGGCCACGACGACCGACTTCCGCACCGACAGCCTCGTCGTGACCTACGCCCTCTTCGGCGGGCGCCTCGACCTCGGCGTCGCTGCGGACTCGCTGCGCGGGACGTTCTCGCAAGGGCCCAACACGCTCCCGATCACCTTCGGCCCGACGACCGAGCTCGTGCGCCCGCAGACGCCCCGCCCGCCGTTCCCCTATGCGACCGAGGACGTGACGGTCGACGCCGCGCCGGGTGTCACACTCGCCGGCACCTTCGTCCGGCCCGCCGGCGCTGGCCCGTTCCCGGCCGTCCTCCTGCTCTCCGGCTCGGGCGCGCAGGACCGCGACGAGTCGCTCTTCGGCCACCGCCCGTTCGCCGTCCTCGCAGACCACCTCGCCCGCAACGGCATCGCCTCGCTGCGCCTCGACGACCGCGGAACGGACGAATCCACGGGCGACTACGGCACCACGACGATCGCCGACCTCACGTCGGACGCCGACGCAGCCCTCGTGGCGCTCCGCGCCATGCCGGGCGTCGCAAAGGTGGGCATCATCGGGCACAGCCTCGGCGGGATCGTCGCGCCACGCGTCGCCGGGGCGGACTTCCTCGTGTTGCTCGCCGCCCCGGCCGTGAAGGGCTCGGAGCTGTACGTGCTCCAGATCGAGCGCCTCACGCACGCGGGCGCAGCCGGCACGCCGGCAGTCGACTCGACGACGGCCGCGACGGCCGCGACCGCCTTTGCCGGTGCCGTCCGCGCCGCGATGCAGCCGCTCCTTGAGGACCCGACGGCGCCCGACAGCACGCTCCAGGCGCCGATGGAGGCCGCGTTCAACGCCGCCCTCGTGGACGTCCCGACGAGCGCACGCCAGGTCGTCGGCCTCGCCGGACCGGCGTACGTGCAGGTCCGCCGGCAGGTCGTCGCCGGGATGCTCTCGACCGAGCTCCGGGGGATCCTCCTCTCGGACCCGACAGCGGCCCTCGCCGCGATCCGCGTCCCGACGCTCGCGCTCTACGGCTCGCTCGACGCACAGGTCGCGGCCGACCAGAACGCGCCGGCGATGCGCGCCGCGGACCCGCGCGCCGAGGTCGTCGTGCTCGCCGGCAAGAACCACCTCTTCCAGAGCGCCACCACCGGCGCGGGGGCGGAGTACGGTCAGATCGAGGAGACGATGGCGCCCGAGGCGCTCGGCGCCGTCACGGCGTTCGTCCTCCGCGTAGCGCGGTGAGGGCGGAAAGTCTGGAGTTTGAAGTTCGGAGACGGAGGAGAACAGCGCGATGCCCGGCGCTACCGCCGTATTCCACCCCCTTCAAACTCCAAACTCCAAACTCTTAAATGCATCCCCGCCCGGAGCCGCCCGCCGGACTCCGGGCGCCGCCGTTTAATGCGCACCGCGGGAAACCGATAGGAAGGCTCCCGCCCGCCCCGACGCCCGATGGACCTGCCCAACCTGCCGCCCGACTTCGCCGGCTTCGGCTTCTCTGACCCGACGCCCGAGTTCGTCCGCATCGTGACGACCGACGACGGCGACCGCGCGCTCGTCGACGGCGTCGTCGTGATCCCGGGCCTGCCCGTGTGCCGCGTCCGCATGAAGACCGCCTCGGACCGCCTCGAGCGCTACGGACCCGGCCGGACGGCGCTGCTGGCCTACGTCCGAGCCGCGCTCCACGAGGACGTGATGGTCGAGCTGCCGTGGAACTGAAGGCAGTTTGGAGTTTGGAGAGGGAGCAGCCAGTGCGCTCTGACCGGCTCTCGCGGCCCTTCAGTTTGGAGAGAGGTGTTCGTTGGGTGAGACCTTCTCACCCTTCACACTCCAAACGTCAACCTGCATTTCCTCCCAGCATCTCCCGCATCGGGACGCCGCCCGACGGCCCGAAGTCCAGCGTCCGGATCGGGAACGGCAGCGAGATGCCGTGCGCGTCGAAGGCCTGCTTGAGCGCCTTCACGCCCGCGCTCTGCGCTGCGAGGTAGTCCGTCTGCTTCGAGAAGTCGACCCAGAAGCGGGCCGTGAAGTCGATCGTCGACTCGCCGAGGCCCGTGTAGTAGAACTGGACCGGCCGGTTCGCGTCGCACATCGGCAGCGCGGCGAGGGCCGCGACGGCGACGCGCTCGACCTCGTCCAGGTCGTCGCCCTGGCCGACGCCGCTCGCGAGGTCGACGCGCCGCGACTGCGTCGCCGAGTAGTTGATGATGGCGTCGCCGAAGACCTTGGCGTTGGGCAGGACGACGCGCTGCCCCTGGAACGTCTCGATGATCGTCGAGCGCAGCGTGATCCCGGTGACGACGCCCGTGTGCGCGTTGGTCTCGATGATCTGGCCGACGACGAACGGGTTGCGGATCGCCATGAGGACGCCCGCGATGAAGTTCGAGGCGATGTCCTGGAAGGCGAAGCCGAGGGCCAGGCCGACGATGCCGGCGCCGGCGAGCAGCGTCGTCACGATGCCGTCCAGCCCGACGACGCGCAGCGCGGCGAAGAGGCCGACGGCGAGCACGATGAGGTACGCCACCGTCGCCAGGAGGCTGACGACGTTCGCGGCGCTCGGCGCGTGGGCCGTCACGCGGTGCATCACACTCGTCACGACGCTCCGCACGAGGCGCGCCGCGAACGCCGTCGCGACGACGATGAGCAGCGCCACGACGAGGTTCGGCAGCAGCAGGACGAGCGCGTCGAACCAGCTCCCGACCTTGCCCAGCAGCCCGGCGGCGGCGCCCGTGACGCTGATCGGCGGGAGGGCGAGCGAGTCCGTCGCGGTCGTGTCGGCTACTTGCATCGGGCGGGGTACGGGCGAAAGGCGCGTCTACGGGCCGCCGCGTGGCGCCGTTCCGCCGGCCACGGTGCCGCGCGTTCCGGGCGTGCCGCGGAGAACGGGCCCGGCGCCGGGACGTACCACCCGAGATCAACCCAGACGCCATGTTCCTCCACGACCTCTCGCCCGAGCAGCGCCGCGCGTTCCTCGTCCTCGCCCGCCAGGTCATCGACGCCGACCGGCGGCTCTCGATCCACGAGGTCGAGCGGCTGGACCGGCTCTACGTCGAGGCCGGTATCCCGGCCGAGATGGCCGACGCGCCCGGCGCCGTCGGCGACCTGAACCTGCTCTTCCCGTCGGACCGCGCGCGCGTCGTCGTCGTGCTGGACCTGCTGCTCGTCGGCTACGCCGACGGCACGCTGGACCCGCGCGAGGCGCAGGCCGTCCGCGACATCGCCGCGCGCCTCGGCATCGACGCCGCGACGTGGGAGGACGCCCTCGGCTGGGCCCGCCGCTACCAGGCGCTGATCGACGAGGCCGGGCGCCTCGGGAAGGGCAAAGCCGTCTTCGAAGACGACTGAAAGACGGAAGACGGAAGACGGAAGACGGAAGACGGCGATGGGAAAAGTTTCGCTCACGCGTCCTCTGTCCTCTGTCTCGCTCCACCGAGACTCCACCGCCTCGGAGGGCCGCCCCGGGTAGCTTGGGGCAAACCCTCCGATCCCTCCGTGAGCGACCAGAAAATCATCTTTTCGATGACCGGCGTGGGCAAGACCCTGCCGACCGGCAAGAAAATCCTCGACAACATCTATCTCTCGTTCTACTACGGCGCCAAGATCGGCGTGCTCGGCCTGAACGGCGCCGGCAAGTCCACGCTGCTCAAGATCATCGCCGGGATCGACACGAACCACGACGGCACGATCCAGATGCAGCCCGGCCTGACCGTCGGGATGCTGCAGCAGGAGCCGGACCTGGGCGACCCGGCGCGGACCGTCCGCGAGGTCGTCGAGGAGGGCATGCAGGCGACCGTGGACCTCCTCAAGGCCTACGAGGCCGTCAACGAGAAGTACGCGGACCCGGACGCCGACTTCGACGCGATCATGGCCGAGCAGGCCAAGCTCCAGGAGGAGATCGACCGCCTCGACGCGTGGGACCTCGACGCGCGCCTCCAGCAGGCGATGGACGCGCTGCGCTGCCCGCCCGGCGACGCGCCCATCGGCCCGCTCTCGGGCGGCGAGAAGCGCCGCGTCGCGCTCGTCCGCCTCCTCCTCTCCAACCCCGACGTCCTGCTCCTCGACGAGCCGACGAACCACCTCGACGCCGAGTCGGTGGAGTGGCTCGAGCACTACCTCGCGGCCTTCCCCGGGACCGTCATCGCGGTGACCCACGACCGCTACTTCCTCGACAACGTCGCCGGCTGGATCCTCGAGCTCGACCGCGGCAAGGGCATCCCGTTCGAGGGCAACTACACGCGCTGGCTCGAGCAGAAGGAGGCCCGCCTCCGGACCGAGGAGAAGCAGGCGTCCAGCCGCCAGAAGACGCTCCAGCAGGAGCTCGAGTGGGTCCGCCAGAACGCCAAGGGCCGGCGCACCAAGTCCAAGGCGCGCCTCGCGGCCTACGACGAGCTCCAGGCCGGCGCCTCCGAGGCGCGCATCGCCGAGCTCGAGATCTACATCCCACCGGGGCCGCGCCTGGGCAACGTCGTGGTTGAGGCGAAGCACGTCGAGAAGGGCTACGACGGGCGGACGCTCGTCTCGGACCTCACCTTCTCGCTGCCGCCGGGCGGCATCGTCGGCGTGATCGGGCCCAACGGCGCCGGCAAGACGACGCTCTTCCGCATGATCACCGGCGCCGAGACGCCGGACGCCGGCGACTTCCGCGTCGGCGAGACGGTCCAGATCGGCTACGTCGACCAGAACCGCCCGCTCGACCCGGACAAGACGGTTTGGCAGACGATCTCGGGCGGCGCCGACTTCATCAAGCTCGGCACGAGGGAGGTCAACTCGCGCGCCTACGCCGGGCGGTTCAACTTCAACGGGACCGACCAGCAGAAGAAGGTCGGCGACCTCTCGGGCGGCGAGCGCGGCCGGCTGCACCTCGCCAACACGCTCCGCGAGGGCGCCAACGTGCTCCTGCTCGACGAGCCGACCAACGACCTCGACGTGAACACGCTGCGCGCGCTCGAGGAGGCGCTGCTGTCGTTCGGCGGTTGCGCCGTCGTGATCTCCCACGACCGCTGGTTCCTGGACCGCGTCGCCACTCACACGCTGGCGTTCGAGGGCGACGGCGAGGTCCGCTTCTTCCCGGGCTCGTACTCGGAGTACGAGGAGGACCGCCGCGCGCGCTTGGGCGACGCCGCCGACATCCCGTCGGCCCCGCACCGCAAGCTCACGCGGGCGTAAACGGAGGAGGCCGCCCTGTCCCCGGCCAGGCGCAGGGCGTTACGTTCTTCGGGTCCACCCAACTAAACCCATGTCATCCTGAGTGGAGCGAGCCCTCGGCGAGCGCAGTCGCACCAAAGGTCGGCGCAGCCCAGGATCTCGACGCCGACCGACTCGCCGTTTACTGCCGGCCGAGGGGGATCTGACGACGGCGTCGAGATCCCTCGACAAGCTCGGGATGCCGTTGATCTTTGTGTTGAAGTCAGACGGGTCGCATAGAGTTTAATGGCCGAGGCGGCCTACAGCGAGACCGGCTCGACAGAAAGGGGACCCTTCGGCGACTCCGAGACGAAGGCCGCCGGGGCGCTCGTCGAGTGGTAGAAGAGTAGGAGGTGGCCATGGTCGGCGGCATCGCGCGCGATGGTCTCGCGCCAGCGCTGGCTCGCCGCGCCGTCGGCGTCGTACTTGGCGACGAAGCGCCGGGCGACCTGCCCGGGCGTGCCCATCACGTCGCCGCCGTAGACGGCCGTGAGGCCGCCGGACGGCAGCCGGACGAGCTGGTGCGCGCCGGTGTGGCCGCCCGTGACCTGCACCTCGGCGCGGCTGCCGGGGACGGGCCCGTCGCCGTCGAGGAGCACGAGCTGGCCGGCGCGGTCCAGCGTCTCGGCGACGAGGGCGCGCGCGCGCTCGGACTCGCCGGCGTAGCCGGGCGCTGTGAGCTCGGCCCGCTGCACGGCGTACTCGGCGTTCGAGAACGTCGGCCGGAAGTCGCCGTGGACGGAGGCGACGGCGCCGCCGGCGTGGTCGAAGTGCAGGTGCGACAGGACCACGCGGTCGACCGCCTCGGGCGCGACGCCATGGCTCGCGAGGCCCTCGAGGAGCGTCTCCGTCCCGCGGCCCGTCGCCCACTCGCCCAGGCCGGTGTCGAGGAGCAGCGTCTCCGTGGGCGTCTTCACCAGGAACGGCGTGACCGAGATGAAGAGCGTCCCCGGCCGCGCCGGGTCGCCGGTGGCGTGCGGCACGAAGCGCTTGTCGAGGCCGACGGTGAAGCGGCCTTCGGGGAGGGCGTGGATCTCGAGGTCGCCGTAGGTCACGGGAGCGGGGTGGGGGAGCAGGCGAAACCCCGCAGGCGCGGCGCGGATTCAAGCCGTCCACTCTCCACCGCCATCTCATGGCCGACCACTCCGTGAAAAAGATCGACTCCTCCGCATCGCCCGCCGGCCCGATGGGCCAGAAGTACCTCGCCACCGGCAAGGCGCTCTCGATGCGCCTCTGGCAGGAAGCCGCCGGCGAGGCCGGCAAGCCGCACACGCGGCCCTACGAGACCGTCGGCTACGTCGTCTCGGGCGCCGTCGAGATCTGCCTGGGCGACGACACCATCACGTGCCGCCA
>JBBSQZ010000125.1:0-9634 GCA_038243565.1 Rhodothermales bacterium
CTCGCCGAGGCGATGGGCGGCCGCCTGAGCGTCCGGAGCGAGAAAGGCGCCGGCTCGACGTTTACGCTCGCTCTGGAGCGGCACAGGGTATAGGCCATGAGGCGTGGGGAAAAGCGTTCTGCATCCGGGCGCTGACTCACTCATGCCCCATGCCTCATCCCCCATGCTCTGAATTTTCCATCGCCTGCCGGACGTTGCGGGCCCAGCCCTCGAACTTGGACCGCTTGATGGGGCTCTTGCGGAAGCGCGTGCGGAACTGCTCGAGGTCGAGCTCGGCCCAGTCGGCCAGCGGCGTGTCGGTCGTGCCGGGGCGGGGGAGGAAGCGGGCGTCGCGGGTTGGCTGCGAGAAGCGCGTCCATGGGCAGACGTCCTGGCAGACGTCGCAGCCGAAGGCCCATGTCCCGAACTGCTTTGCGATCTCGGGAAGTGTCTCGCCGCGGTGCTCGATGGTCCAGTACGAGATGCAGCGCTCGGCGTCGATCTGGTAGGGCGCGTCGAGGGCGCCCGTGGGGCAGGCGTCGAGGCAGCGCGTGCACGAGCCGCAGTGGTCCGCCGTGAACGGCGCGTCGGGCGCGAGCGGGACGTCGACGATGAGCTCGCCGAGGAAGACGAACGAGCCGTGCGAGCGGGTGAGCAGGTTCGTGTTCTTGCCCTGCCAGCCGAGGCCGGCGCGCTGCGCCCACGCCTTGTCCATCACCGGCGCCGAGTCGGTGAAGGCGCGTCCGCCGGCGCCGCCGGCGCGCTGGTCGAGGCAGTCGAAGAGCTCGGCGAGCTTCTCCTTGAGCACGTCGTGGTAGTCGTCGCCCCAGGCGTAGCGCGCGATGCGCGCCGGCGCCTCGGGTCCGGCGGCGGGCGGCGCGGCAGGCACGTCCTGCCAGTAGCTCGCGAAGACGGAGACGACGCTGCGGGCGCCCGGCACCAGCTCGCGCGGGTCGATGCGCTTGTCGAAGTTGCGCTCCATCCACGTCATCGCGCCGTCCGAGCCGCCGTGGCGGCCGGCCGCGAGCCACGCCTCGAGGCGCCGCGCCTCGTCGCCCAGGCGCTCGGCGCGCGCGATGCCCACGCCGTCGAAGCCGATGCGCAGGGCGTCGGCCTTGATGGCGGCGGCGAGACGGGCGGGGTCGTAGCCGGGCACGGCAGGAGGGCGAGCGTGAGTGGTGGGAAAATGCAGAGGGCGGAGGGCAGAAGGCGGACAAAGGCAAAATTCCGTCCTCCGTCCTCCGTCCTCCGTCCTCCGTCCTCCGTCCTCCGTCCTCCGTCCTCCGTCCTCCGTCCTCCGTCCTCCGCCTTCCGAACGCGAAGCGGCCCCGCCCTCCGAGGAGAGCGGGGCCGCGGCGGCACCCGAGGCGGCTCGGGCCGAACGCCCGCCAGGTCAGTACGGCGACGGGTTCTCGAGCATCATCCGGAAGCGCTCGCAGTCCACCGGGAGCGTCTCGACGCGGCGGTTGCGCTCGCAGCCGATGCCCGGGTCCTCCTTGTCGCAGTTCGGCGAGCCCTCGCCGCGGTTGCGGATCTGGAGCTTGCTCGCCGAGACGCCGCGGCTGAGGTAGTAGTCGTAGACGGCCTGCGCGCGGCGGCCGCCGAGCGGCATCCCGAAGCGGTCCATCTCCTGGTTGTCGATGGTGCCGTCGATGAAGACGCAGCACTCCGGGTTGGCCAGCAGCAGCTCGACGTTCTCGTTGAGCAGCGCGCGGGCGCGCGTCGAGACCGTGGACGAGCCGTAGTCGAAGTACACCGGGTTCAGCTCGACGAGGGTGCACACGGCCGGCGGCGGCGGCGGAACGACGACGACCGGCGGCGGGACGACGACGACCGGCGGCGGGGGCGGCGGGATGTACGGGGCCGGCGCGGGGCTGAAGCCGAGGCGCAGCCCGCCCGTGAACGAGGCGACGTTGAAGCGCGTGCGGAACGTCGAGTTGCCGGTGCCGCCGACCTCGGGGCAGTTCGGGTTCGTCGAGGTCGGGTCGTTGCAGGGCTTGCAGACCGGGTTGGTGTTCGTCGGGTCGCTGCAGGGCTTGCACGACGGGTCCGTGCAGTCGTCGCCCGTCGTGGCGTTGGCGCGGCCGGCGTCCGTCCGCGAGCCGGGGCTCGTCAGGCCGAAGCGGTAGGCCGTCTCGCCGTAGATCGAGAGGTTGCGCGAGAGCGCGAGCTCGAGGCCGACGCCGACGGGGATCTGGAGCATGGACCTGGCCACGCCCGGGCCG
Source organism: Rhodothermales bacterium (assembly GCA_038243565.1). Classification (GTDB taxonomy): domain Bacteria; phylum Bacteroidota; class Rhodothermia; order Rhodothermales; family Rubricoccaceae; genus DASVSE01. The sequence goes on from JBBSQZ010000125.1 coordinate 2,205, forward strand.
GCCTCGCCGGTCGCGAAAAGGCCGCCGAGGCCGGTGAAGAGGTACGGCGAGAGCACCCCGCGGCCGGGCGGGATCGGGTAGTACATCAGGTTCGCCTCGGCGAGGATGATCGCGCTCGTGAGGAACGGGTTGGTGCCGACGGGCACGTCGAGGCGGTCGTCGTCGGCGCCGATGTTGAGGAGGCCGCCGAGGATGCGGCCGCGGATCTGCTCGGCGCCCAGCGGGAAGTCGACGGCGGCTGTGACGGCCGGCTTCGTCGCGATGATGTTGTCCTGGTTCTGGAGCGGCCCGGTCAGGATGTCCGGCCCCTCGTAGACCGTGGCGCCGGCGCCGAGATGGAGGCGGACGCCGACCGCCTGCGAGCGCGCCGCGGCCGGGTCGCTGCCGTACGGATTGCCATACGGGTCGTAGCTCTGCGCCGAGGCGGGCAGCGTGAGGGCGAGAAGCCCAAGGAGGAGAAGGAAACGAGTCATGAGTCCGGAGGGAGTGTGGGTGCCGAGCCGCCAGGACAACCGGCCGGCCTCGCGCGGGCGTTCGGGAGGCCGATGTCTCAAAAACCCGGCGAGGCGGGGCGCGTCGGCATCTATCAGAGCAAAAGGACGGCCACTGGTTCCAGCGGGCCCGCTTGTACACCGGAAAAGGGGTGCGAAGCTCCCGTACGGCCTCGAATGAGCCTCGTCGTGCAGCCCGCGATGCGGTGGCGAACGGGACAAAAAGGAACGGCAGTGTGACAGATTGTACCGGTGGTTCCGGCAGGATCGCCTGGAGGGGGCGCACAAAAAGAGGGCGGCCCACCCGAAGGTGAGCCGCCCTCTGGCCGGAGCGCGAGACTCAGGCCGTCATCCGCGGTGGCTTAGAAGCCGGTGCAGGACGACGGGATCGAGTCGGCGCGGCGGGCGCGGCTGTCGCCCGGGCCCGGGTCCTCCTTCGAGTTCGCGTTCGGGTCCTGGCCGCGGCCGACCGCCCGGAGGCGCGTCGCGGGGATGCCCTGCGCGATGTAGTAATCGCGGGCCGCGTCGGCGCGGCGCTGCGAGAGGCGGTCCTTGTCGCTCTCCTGGTCGTCCGCGTAGCCGTTGATGGTCACGCAGATGGCCGGGCAGCGGCGGAGGATCTCGATGTTCTCGTCGAGCTTGCTACGGCCGTCGGCCGTGAGCGTCGAGGCGCCGAAGCCGTAGTAGACCGGGTTCAGCTCCGTGATCGTCGCGCAGTACGTGTCGCCGACGGTGACGGGGATCGTGCACGAGTTCGTGCCGGCGGCGTTGGTCACCGTGATGCGCGCCGTGTACGTGCCGGGGGCGGTGTACGTGTGGCGGGCCGGGAGGCTGTTGGCCGTGGCCGAACGGTCGCCGAAGTCGACCGAGATCGTGGTCGGCTCCGTGCCGATGACCGTACCGTTGAGCGTCACGGCGCCGTTGACGTCGACCGAGGCCGGCGTGGCGCGGCAGCCCGAGATCGCGGCTGCGATCTGGCGCTCGCGGACCGTCACGAGGCAGGTCTCCGTGTCGCCGCGGCCGACGCCGTTCTCGACCATCGCCGAGACGGTGTACGTGCCGGGGGCGGAGTAGGCGTGGGTCGTGCTCATGCCGGCGCCCGTGGCCTGGTCGCCGAACATCCAGGTCGTGTTGACCGGCATCGTCGCGTCAGCGTTGGTCATCGTCATGAACGAACCCGTCTCGCCGACCGTGAGCTCGGCGGGGCACTGGAGGCTCTGGATCTCGGCAGCGATGCCGAGGCCGCGGAAGGCGTAGCGGAGGCCGCCGCCGTAGTGGCCGAGAACGTCGTACTCGACGTCGTCGCCGGTGATACCGGTGTTCGCACCCGGGTCGAGACCGTCGACCGCGTCATCCGGGAAGATGAAGCCGAAGTTGCTCTCGAGGAAGAAGGAGAGCTTCTGCGACAGCGCGAGGTCGAGACCGGCGCCGAAGGCCGGGCCGCCGCCGACGGGGCGCGTCGTGCCGTTGGAGTTGCCGGGCACGACGAGCATGCCGCCGAAGTTGACGAACGGCGAGATCTTCGAGTTCGGGAAGGCCGTGTAGCGGAAGAGGGCCGTGTAGTTCGGCAGGTTCTCCGACTGGATGCCCGAGTTGTACTGGTTGGTCGCCGGGTTGTACGTGCTGCCGACCTCGCTGAGCGAGTTGTACTGCGCGTAGTTCGCGCCGAGGCCGAAGCCGAACGCGGGGGTGAACTGGTAGCCGATCTCACCGCCGACGAGCGCGCCGAAATTCCGTGTCAGCCACGACGTGGCGTCCCTGCCGCTAAGCTCGCCGGCTTGGTCGAGCTCGCCGCCGTAGACGGTGGTCCCGCCACGGAGCATGATGTAGGGAGTGTGGTAGGAGCGCGTCTGCGCCTGCGTCGGCTGGGCGACGAGGAGAGCCGCGAACCCGAGCACGAGAGCTGAGAGACGCACCAGTGTGGTCTTCTCCGGTCGGTTCTGTAGCATGGAGAGGGTGGGGTGGGGGGGGTGGGGGCCGTCCGGGTGGAAAGGCCTGGGGCCGGGCGGCACCGATGATGAGCGGAACCGGTGAACGTTAAGCGCGGCACTCGGACCTGAGCGCCTAGTATGCGAAATAGACCGGACACTTGCAACCGCTTGGCCCGTCATGCGCGGGTCTTGTGGTCAACTTCGTGTATCCAGCCCGAACAACGGACCGTCCGTCGGAAAAGAACGTGTGGAACAGAGCCTAGTCGCCCTGAGTGTCGAGATGGCCTAACCGAGCCTGAAAGCCGGGAGTTCCGCGCGTAGGCGGAAGGGTTGGCCGCCAGGCGCGCTTTCAGGCGCCGAGCGAGCGCACGAACAGGTCGAGGCCGCTCTTCGCGTTGGCCGCGTTGTTGGGGTGGACGATCCGCCGCGACGCGAGCCGGTCCAGCTGCGCCTTGATGACGTTCAGCTTGGTCTCGGCCTCGGCCGGGTCGGTCGTGGCCCGGAGGTCCTTGATCATCGTGCGGACGCGGACCTTCTGGTAGCGGTTGCGGGTGCGGCGCTTGGCGTCCTGGCGGACGCGCTTCGCGGCGGATTTGTGCTGCGGCATGTGGAGGGGCCGGCCACAGGCCGGCGACGACGGGTGCGAGGCGCCCCGGGCGGGCGCGGTTAAGCCGACTAAGTTAGGAGGGAGCGTATGCAGATGTGGCGAAAGCGCCTCCGGCGCGCCATTCTCCGCGCCCGCCGTCCGCGTGGCCGCTCGAGCCATCCGCGCGGTGGTTCCGGCTCGGTGGGGTATCGTCCGATCGAGCGTCTACTTTGGCGTGCGCCGCGGCGCCGTAGCCGTCTGCTCAGAATCTTCCAGAATTGACGCCATGCCTGACGATCCCAGACTCGGAATCCCGGACGGTGAGCGCCCGGGCGGAGACCGCCCGGCGGACGACGGCTGGCCCGGCGCGCCGGACGCGTGGGAGGTTGCCGACCGAGCCTACCGCGCCAAGTGGTCCGGCAGAGCGCCGGCCGACGAGCCGGACGCCGGGCCCGGCCCGCCGCCACCTTCTTATACGCCAACCCGCGCGACGCCCCGCGTCGTCACGGACTCGTACCGCGACGGGATGCAGGCAGCCGGCCCCTACATCGGCCTCGGCGTGCAGATCGCCGCCTCGATGGCCGTCTTCGCCGGCGGGGGCTACGCCCTCGACCGCTGGCTCGGCACGTCGCCGTGGGGCATCCTCGTCGGGGCGACGCTCGGCATGGTCGGCATCGTCTTCCTGATCGTCCGCGTCGCCCGCGAGGCGGACGCCGAGTCGAAGCGGAAGCGGGGCGGGCAAGCGGGGTAGAAGACTCGGGGTGCTTCGAGACACGGAAGCGCTGCCGGTTCGCCTCGTTTTCATTGCCCCTTGCCCGAGCCTCTACGGGGCCGCGGGTAGTTTCGTCGGCATCACGAAACCGCCTTGGAGCCCCTGCCGATGTCCGTTGCGACGAGCCTGCTGCTCGGTGCCCTTCTGGGCACGGCGAACGCCGTCGGCGCGGTCCTGCTCGCCCAGTGGGGGCGGGCGCTGCCGCTGAACCCGGCCATGAAGATCGTCCTCGGCGGCGGTTTCCTGCGCCTGCTCGTGCTACTCGGCGCCGTCGTGCTCGTGCTCGCCCTGCTCGACGTCCACCGTATCGCCTTCATCGGCGGACTGGGCGTCGTGTTCGCCGTCGGGCTCATCCTCGAAGTCGTCCTCATCAACGGCCACCCGGCCGACGCCCGGCCCTCCGCCGACGCCTGACCTGCGCCCCCCGATGACCCTGACGACCGTCCCCGGCCGCCTCGCGTTCCTCTTCTTCCTGCTGCTCGCCGCCGCACCCACGCGCGCGCAGGCGGACGCCGCGGCCGGAGACCACGCCGCCTCCCGCGTCGAGCGCGCGGAGCAGGAGGAAAAGCTCGACGCCGTCCACCACACGTCGGACGGGACGTACCTCGACTTCGACCCGATCGGCGTCCTCGAGCTGCCGCGCATCTTCCTCGTGCGCCGCAACGGCGCGCTCGGCGTCGACGCCTTCCAGTCGTCCACGGCCGCCGTCGCCTCGGGCCTGTACCGCGCCGAGTCCGCGCACAGCGAGGCGGCCGAGGCCACGGCCGAGCCGGTCGACCACGGGACGCTGCCGGCGGAAAGCGCCGACAACTCCGCCGACGACCTCACGCCCGACGCACTCGCCGCCGACGCGCACGCCGCCGACGCGCACTCCGTGACGAAGGCGTACGACGCGCACCTCGTGCCGGAGGCCGCCGGGACCGAGGTCGTCGCGGACTTCTCGATGACGCGGCACCTCGCGTTCATCTTCCTTGGCATCGGCCTGCTCGCGCTGCTGCTGATCCCGATGGCCGGCAAGTACACGAAGGGCGTCGGGCGGACGTCCGCGCCGCGCGGGGTGATGCAGAACATGCTCGAGACGCTCGTGATCTACGTCCGCGACGAGATCGCGCGGCCGAACCTCGGGAGGAAGACCGATAAGTACCTGCCGTACCTGCTGACGGTCTTCTTCTTCATCCTCGTCTGCAACCTGCTCGGCCTGCTGCCGTGGGGCGCGACCGCGACCTCGAACATCACGGTGACGGCCGTGCTGGCCATCTTCACGTTCGTCGTGACGCAGATGGCCGGCACCAAGGACTACTGGATCCACATCCTCTGGCCGCCCGGCATCCCGACGTTCGTCAAGTTCATCCTGATCCCGATCGAGATCATCGGCCTGTTCACGAAGCCGTTCGCGCTTGCCGTCCGGCTCTTCGCCAACATGATCGCGGGGCACCTCGTGATCCTGAACCTCATCGGGCTCATCTTCATCATCGGCGGCGCGTTCGGCGCGGCGGCGGGCTTCGGCACGGCCGTCCCGGCGGTCCTCCTGACGGTGTTCATCTACGCGCTCGAGCTGCTCGTGGTGTTTATCCAGGCGTACGTGTTCACGGTCCTCTCGGCGCTCTTCATCGGCATGGCGTCCGCGGAGCACGAGCACGAGCACGACCACTCGCTGGACCACGGGCCGACGAGCCACGACGTCGCCGTGTCGCACTCGAACGGCCAGGACGTCCACGTCATCGCCGAGCGGACCGTCGGGACCGAGGCCGTGATGGCCTGACCCCGGCGCCACGCCACCCCTTGTTTTCCGGGCGACGTCGCCCATGCGCCTCGGCGCAGCGCTTCGGCGCACGGCGCGACCGCGCCACGTTCACCCCTCGATTCACCCATCCGCTTTCCGTCATGGAGTCAGTTGCACTTGGTTACCTCGGCGCCGGCATCGGCGCCGGCCTCGCCGTCATCGGTGCCGGCATCGGCATCGGCCGCCTCGCCGCCGCCGCCCTCGAAGGCTCGGCCCGTCAGCCCGAGGCCTCGGGCGACATCCGCACCACGATGATCATCGCGGCCGCCCTCATCGAGGGCGCCACGTTCTTCGGCCTCATCGTCTGCATCCTGATGGCGATCAAGTAAGGCTGTGCGGCCTCGGCCGCCGCCTTACGTCCCGAACGGGTCCGCCGGCCGACGGCGGGCCCGCTCGCCCATCCCCCGCTTCTTCCGCTCCGATGCTCCTCGTCGCCAGCCTGCTGTCCCTCAACCCGGGGCTCTTCTTCTGGACCGTCCTCGCGTTCCTGCTGCTCCTCGGCCTGCTCGGCAAGTTCGCGTGGCCCGCCATCCTCGGCGGCCTCAAAGAGCGCGAGGCCAACATCGAGGAGTCCATGCTGCGCGCCGAGAAGGCAGCCGCGGACTCCGCCCGGATCCAGGCGTCGCTGGACACCCAGCGCCAGGAGGCCGGCCGCGAGGCGCAGGCCATCCTCCGCGAGGCCCGCGAGCAGGCCACGCAGATGCGCGACGCCGACGTCGAGAAGACGAAGGCCGAGCTCGCGCGCATGCAGGCGCAGGCCACGGCCGACATCGACCGCCAGAAGCAGCAGGCCATCGCCGAGCTGCGCTCCGAAGTCGCCGCGCTCGCCATCAGCGCCGCCGAGAAGATCCTCACCGAGAAGATCGACGCCGCCGAGCAGAGCCGCCTCGTCGACCGCTTCGTCATGGACCTGCCGACCAACTGAGGGGATGGGGGATGGGGCATGGGGGATGGGCAGAGCGCCCGCCTCATGGCCCATGCCTCATGCCTCATGCCCCACCCCGCATGGACCTCGCCGCCCGCCGCTACGCGCTCGCGCTGACCCAGGAGGCCGCCCAGACCGGGCAGGCCGACGCCGTCGACGCCGACGTCGTCTTCCTCGGGGAGACCCTCGAGACCTCGCGCGCCCTGCGCCTGCTCTTCCGCAGCCCCGTCGTCTCGCGGGCCAAGAAGGCGAACGTCCTCGAGGCGCTCTTCGCGAGCCGCGTCTCGGGCCTCACCATGCGCTTCCTGCGCCTGCTCGTGAGCAAGCAGCGCGAGAACCTCATCCCCGACATCGTCGAGGCCGTGCGGAACCTCCGCGACCGCGCCTCGGGCACCGTCGAGGCGCACGTCCGCACGGCGAAGCCGCTCACGGACGCCGAGACGGCCGCGCTCCAGCAGAGCCTCGAGGCGCGCACCAGGGCGCCCGTCCGGATGGACGTCCGCGTCCAGCCCGAGCTCATCGGCGGCCTCATCGTCCGCATCGGCGACGTCGTCCACGACCGCTCCGTCCGGCACCAGCTCGAGACGCTCCGCGAGACGCTCGGCCGCCAGGCCGGCGTGACGATCAACTGAAAATGCGGTTTAAGGTTTAACGTTTAAGGGATAGACCTTGCGTTGGCCAGCCTTAAACCTTAAACCTTAAACCTCCTCTTCCGATGTCTACCGCGATTCGCCCCGATGAAGTCACCGCCGTGCTCCGCCAGGAGCTCGGCGGCTTCGACGCCCAGACCGACGTCTACGAGGTCGGCACCGTGCTCCAGGTCGGCGACGGCATCGCCCGCCTCTACGGGCTGGACCGCATCCAGGCCGGCGAGCTCATCGACTTCCCCGAGTCCGGCGTGACGGGCATGGCCCTGAACCTCGAGGAGGACAACGTCGGCGC
>JBBSQZ010000126.1:0-9621 GCA_038243565.1 Rhodothermales bacterium
CCCGTTTGGCCGAGTGCCCCGAATGGACCTCGCGGCGCGCATGGGCACATCAGGCGAGCGTCGAGCGGCGCGAGGGCGGGACGTCGCGGCCGAGGGCGAGCGCCGTCTCGATCCACGCCCGCGCGGCATCCTCCGCGTTCGTCGCCGCCTCGGCATACGTCGCGCCGTCGGACATGCAGCACGGCAGAGCAGGGACCTCGGCGACGAATGCCCTGTCCTCATCGGAGAGCGGTGAGGCCGAGCAGAAACGTACACCGCACGGCGCAACCCATCTGCACCGTCATCCTGAGCTTGTCGAAGGATCTCTGCCGACTACGGCGTTTTGGACAGCGTGCGGTCGGGGCACCTCGCTCGGTAGAGATCCTTCGACTGCGTGGGCTGCGCCGGCCTTCGGCGCGCCGAAGGCTTACTCCGCTCAGGATGGCGGGTAGTCAGAACGCAGCACGCCCGGCCTCCGTGGGGAAGCCGGGCGCGCGCCGGGTCTACTGTCGACGTTTGTCGGGCTCGTTTGCGACACCCTTGAACGGGCCGCCCGACGTCTTTTGGTCGATGAACCGGCCCGTCTCGGTATCGCGCTTGACGAAGTTGCCGTTCGGTGCCTTCGTCTGCGTTCTCTCGGTAACAGAACCGACCCGATGCCCCTTTCCTGTGTTTGTAGCCATCGCCGTAGCGGTAAGTGAGAGGAAGGTGGATCAGCCGCAGCCCGTCGTCGTGCCGCAGTTCGGGCAGCTGTAGCACGAGCCGGCGCGGACCGTGATCGAGCCACAGGACGGGCACCCGGGCGCGTCCTCCTGGTTGCGGAAGGCCGTCGGGCGCGCCGCGGCCATGAACTGCTCCACCGTGCCGCCGACGTTCGCCGGGATGCCCGCCGAGCCGCCGCCGTCGCCCGCCGCGAAGAGGTCCGCCTGAACCTCGTCTACGGCCGCGCCGTGGCGCTGGACTTCGGACGAGACGGCCGCCGCCTGGTCGACCTCGTCGGGGTCCGGGACGGGTGCCTCGAGGAACTTCAGCGAGAGGTAGCGGAAGATGTAGTCCGTGATCGATTTGGCAATCGGGATCTGGCGGTTCGTCGTGAAGCCGGCCGGCTCGAAGCGGACGTGCGAGAACTTACGCGCGAGGTCGTCCAGCGGGACGCCGTACTGGAAGGCGAGCGAGATCGCGGTCGCGAACGAGTCCATGAGCCCGGCGATGGTCGAGCCCTGCTTGGCCATCGTGATAAAGATCTCGCCCGGCAGCCCGGTGTCCGCGTACAGCCCGACGTGGAGGTAGCCCTCGTGGCCGGCGACCGAGAACTTGTGCGTGACAGACGGCCGCTCGTCCGGCAGGCGCTTGCGGACCGGCTTGTAGACGATTTTCTCGACGACCGTCTCGATGGTGACGGGCTCGGCGAGCGGGCGCGAGGCGCCGTCGCCCGAGACGCCCTCCAACTCGGCCGCCTCGGCGGCGAGCTCGGCCTTCGTCGCGGCCGTGTTGCCGCCCTTCTTGGTCGAGAGCGGCTGCGAGCGCTTCGAGTTCTCGCGGTAGATCGCGACCGCCTTCAACCCGAGCGCCCACGACTCCATGTAGGCGTCGTAGATGTCCTCGGGCATGGCGGACTCGGGCAGGTTGACGGTCTTCGAGATCGCGCCCGAGATGAACGGCTGCACCGCCGCCATCATCTTGATGTGGCCCGTGTACGTGATCGAGCGCGTGCCGTTGTGCGGCTTGAACGCGCAGTCGAAGACGGCGAGGTGGTCGTCCGAGAGGTACGGCGCGCCCTCGATCGTGTCGTTGGCGTCGACGTAGTCGAGGATCTCGGCCGCCTCGGCGTCCGAGTAGCCGAGCTGGTGCAGCGCGGCGCCGACGGTGCCGTTGACGATCTTCATCAGGCCGTCGCCCTTGCCCGCGAGGAGCTTGTACTTGACGAGCGCGATGTCGGGCTCGACGCCCGTCGTGTCGCAGTCCATCATGAACCCGATCGTTCCCGTCGGCGCCAATACGGTAGCCTGGGCGTTGCGGTAGCCGTGCGTCTCGCCGAGCGCGAGCATCCGGTCCGCGCACTCCTGCGCCGCGGCGCGGAGGTTCTCGGGGCACGAGGCGCCGATGGTCTGGATAGCGTCGCGGTGCATCCGCATCACCTCGAGCATCGGCTCGCGGTTCTCGGCGAAGCCCTGGAACGGGCCGACGGCGGCCGCCATCTCGGCCGAGCAGGCGTAGGCCTCGCAGTGCTCGATCGCCATCAGCGCCCCGGCGACGGCGCGGCCCTCGTCCGAGTCGTACGGCAGGCCCATCGACATCAGCAGCGCGCCGAGGTTGGCGAAGCCCAGCCCGAGCGGCCGGTAGCGGTCGCTGTTCGCCGCGATCCGCGCGGACGGGTAGCCAGCGTTGCTGACGAGGATCTCCTGGGCGACGAAGAAGGTCCGCGCCGCGGACCGGTACTTGTCGGTGTCGAAGGAGCCGTCGGCGTTCTGGAATTTGCGAAGGTTCAGCGATGCGAGATTGCATGCCGTATCATCCAGAAACATGAATTCGCTGCACGGGTTACTTGAGTTAATTGCGTTACTGTTCTTGCACGTATGCCAGCGTTGGATCGTGTCCTCGTACTGCGCGCCCGGGTCGCCGCAGACGTGCGTGCCCTCGGCGACGGCCATCAGCAGCCCGCGCCCGTCGACCGTCTCGACGGTCTCGCCGGACGTGACGGCGCGGAGCGCGTACGGCTGCTCGTCGCGGGCGGCCTCCATGATGGCGTCGTCGAGGCGGACCGACTGGTTGACGTTCTGGAACGCGACCGAGCCGTAGGCGGGGCCGTTGAAGGAGCCGTCGTAGCCCTGCTCGATGAGCGCCCACGCCTTGCGCTCCTCGTCCTGCTTGGCCCGGACGAACTCCATGATGTCCGGGTGCCACGCCTTGAGCGTCTGCATGATCGCGGCTCTACGCGTCTTGCCGCCGGACTTGATGGTGCCGCCGGTCGCGTCCTGCACCTTCATGAACGAGACCGGGCCCGAGGGCTGGCCGCCGCCCGAGAGCTTCTCCTGCGAGGATCGCAGCTTGGACCAGTCCGCGCCGACGCCCGAGCCGAACTTGAACAGCCGGGCGCTCTCGCCCATCAGCTTCCAGATGTCGTCGACGGAGTCCTCGACCGAGATGATGAAGCAGGCCGAGCCCTGCGGCCGCTCGTACGGGTCGACGTCGATGACCTGGCCGTAGGTGGCGCTGGCCTCGTCGAGGTCGACGGCCGAGATCGTCTTGCCGCCCGAGTCGCGGACGCCGTACTGCGCGTGCAGGCCGACGTTGAACCAGACGGGGCTGTTGAAGGCGCCGGTCTGGCTGACGCAGAGCGTCGTGAGCTCGGCGTAGAACGCCTCGGCGTCGGCGTCCGTGGCGAAGTAGCCGCCGCTCTTGCCCCAGTCCGTGATGGTCCGCGTGACGCGGTGGACGAGCTGGCGCAGGCTGTACTCGCGCTGGCCGTCTGCGGGCGAGCCGTTGCCCGCGCCGAGGTCGCCGTAGAAGTACTTCGACGCGACGACGTTGACGGCGAGCGGGGACCACGCCTCGGGGAACTCGACGCCGAGCTGCTCGAAGATGGCCTCGCCGGCGAAGTTGCGGATCGCGGCGTCGCGGGAGGCCCACGAGACGCTGTCGAAGGGGTCCTGACCGGCGGTCGAGAACACGCGGGGGATGCGGAGGCCGGACGCGAGGTCGGCGGCCTGTGCCTTGGCGGCGGCCATGGCTGGAGGGGCTGGGGGGGCGAAAACCGACGGGCTGCGGGGGATCAGCAGGTCGGGCGATGCCCGCGCCGGGTGTGCGGCCTGCGGCGGTGACCCGGGTCACCCCGGCGTGCGCTCCGGGAGCGCAGGGCCGGTCGCGGCGGACGGTGCGGGACCCCAAAGAACGGGGCTGCACGGAAACCTCGCAAGGGCCATCCGTCCACGTGTTGTCCACACGGTGGGAAGATCCGGGCCGCCCGGAGCGAGCGTCGCCGAATGCGCGAGTGAGCACCCATGGGGCATCCGTTATGCGCCAATCGGTGCCGCAACCCGCGTGCCGCCGTCGCAGAGTCCAGCGCGGTCCACAACCGACCAGGCGCTCGCACCCTGCCCATATACAGCATAACGGACGCACGGCGTGTTTGCTGCCGAGCGTCCGTTATGCTGGACTCTGGACTGCGCTGGACTCTGCGACGGGTGAGTGCCTAGAAGTCGTCGTCCAAGCCGTCGAAGCCGAGGTCGTCCTCATCGTCGTCCTCGTCGATTCCGGTGGTGAGGTCCTCGTCGAGGTCGAGGTCGTCCTCCTCGATCTCGTCGTCGTCGGCGTCGAGGTCGTCCATGTCGTCGTCGTCGAGGCCGGAGTCTGCGGTGATGGGGGTGGCGTCCATGGCCGTCATCGTGTGTGAGGGGGGCGGCGAAGTTCGACGTGTGGCCGGGTCGGATCAAGAGGGAAGGCCCGGTTCTGCGGCCGCGCGCGGTGAAAGGGGCGCGAACGCGATCCGGTTCCCCGTCGGAGCGCCGCGCCCGGACCGTACCTTGGCGCTCTCAAACGACACCGACCCGCCGCCATGTTCGACGACCGCAGCGCCTACCCGCACCCCGACGAGTTCAAGGTGATGCGCCCCGAGTACTCCGACCCCGAGGACGAGGGCGACGACGTCATCTCGATCATCCAGATCCCGCCCTTCCGCGTCGTCGGGTACTCGGCGACGCGCCCCGGCGCGCGCCGCGCGGCGCTCTACGACGCCGCCAAGACGTACCGCACGTACCACCCGAGCTACCGCATCGAGAGCCCGTTCCCGGACGAGTTCGAGGACGCCAACGGCACGACGTGGAAGCGCGTGCGGGCGAGCCAGCGCGACGCCCTCGGCGACTACACGTTCGAGGACGCCGACGGCGAGGACTCGGCCGACATCGAGCAGATGCTCCAGTGGGACGTCCGCCCGGTGCCCGTCTACGAGGACGAGGAGCCGGGTGAACCCGGACCTGAGGCGTAGCGCCTCCGGAAGTAGGAAAGAAGTGGGGACTGGTTTTCTGGTCCCATCGCGCCGCGCCTTGGCATGAGGCGCGGCGCGTTTGTCGTCACACCGATCTGATTGCTATGACCCGCCTCTCGCTCGCCTGCCTCGCGCTGCTCCTCGCCTCGCCGGGCTGCATCCCGCTCGCCACGACGGCGGCCTCGACGCCCGCCGGCAAGGCGGCCGTCGGCCGCGCCGTGGACGAGGCGCTCGCCCGCGCGGGCCTGCGCCCGCCCGTCCCGGCCGCGTCGCCGGGCGCCGCGGGCCCGGCCGAGGCGCTCCGCGCCGGCCCGATGCTCGCCGACGTGACGATGCGCGAGGCGACCGTGTGGGTCCAGACGGCCGCGCCCGCCGTGGTGAGCGTCGCGCTCCAGCCGCTCGCCGCGGCCGGCCAGCCCGCGCTCGCCGCCGACACGTCCGCCGCCGTCGTGACGGCGGCCGACGGCGTCGCGACGGTCCGCCTGACGGGCCTCACGCCGGGGGTCCGCTACGCGTACCGCGTCCTCGTCGACGGCCGGCCCGTGCCGACGGCGACGACGACGGCGCTGACGACGCAGCCGCTCTGGCAGTACCGGACCGACCCGCCCAACGCGACCATCGCCTTCGGGTCGTGCTTCTACGACAACGACGAGTTCGCCCGCCCGGGCACGCCCTACGGCGGCGACACGCGCGTCTTCCGCTCGATCGCGGCGCTCCAGCCGGACGCGATGCTGTGGCTCGGCGACAACGTCTACCTCCGCGAGACGGACTGGTGGAGCGCCGAGGGCATCGCCGCGCGCTACGCCCACGGCCGCGAGACGCCGGACCTCCAGCCGCTCCTCGCCGCCGCCCCGCAGTACGCCATCTGGGACGACCACGACTACGGCCCGAACGACTCAGACCGGTCCTACATCCAGAAGGGCGCCTCCCTCGACGTCTTCCGCCGCTTCTGGCCGAACCCGACGCACGGCCTCCCCGAGCTGCCGGGCGTGTTCACGCAGTTCCAGATCGCCGACGCCGAGGTCTTCATGCTCGACGACCGCTCGTACCGCTCGCCGAACGCGACGCCCGCCTCGGCCCCGCGCACGATGCTCGGCGAGGCGCAGCTGACGTGGCTCCTCGACGCGCTCACGGCGAGCCAGGCGCCGTTCAAGATCGTCGCGATGGGCGGCCAGATCCTCAACCCGACGGCCATCTACGAGACGTACGCCAACGTGGCGCCCGACGAGCGGACGCGCCTCCTCGCGTCCATCGCCGCGCGGCGCATCGACGGCGTCGTGTTCCTCACCGGCGACCGCCACCACGCCGAGCTCCGCCGCCTCGACCGGCCCGGCACGTACCCGCTCTACGACTTCACGTCGAGCCCGCTCACGGCCGGCCTCTCGGACTCGGCCAGCCGCCCCGATTCGCCCGAGCTCGACGCCCCGACGCGCGTCGCGGGCACGCTCGTCAACACCAGTCGCAACTTCGGGACGCTGACGTTCTCCGGCACGCGCGCCGAGCGCACGCTGACGATGCGAGCCTACGACGCCGCCGGGACGCTCCTCTGGGAGCAGGCCGTCCGCGCCGCGGACCTGCGGGCGCCGCGCTGACGGAGGGCGGCGCGCTCGGCTGGATGGGAACCCCCTGACCGTGCGGGCATCTGTCGAGACGCACCGAGGCGCTGGCGTCGCCCGCGCGCGGCGAGACAGGGGGTCTTTCCCGCAGGGCGCCCCGGCGTGCCTCCGCCGCGCTCGGTACCTTCGGGCATCGCCCGCCGCACCCGATGCAGACCGACCTCGACCTCGACACGCCCGCCGACGCCGCGCCCAAGCGCCCGCTCTACGTCGCCGTCGCCGGCAACATCGGCGCCGGCAAGAGCACGCTCACCCAGATCCTCGCCGACACCTTCGGCTGGGCGCCCTTCTTCGAGTCGGTCGACGACAACCCGTACCTCGCGGACTTCTACGGCGACATGCGGCGCTGGAGCTTCAACCTCCAGGTCTTCTTCCTCTCGAGCCGCTTCACGCACCAGCGGTCCATCGAGGCCCTCGGCGCCCCCGTCGTCCAGGACCGCTCCATCTACGAGGACGTCGAGATCTTCGCGCGCAACCTCCACGAGATGAGCCTCATGGACGGCCGCGACTACGACAACTACGTCGACCTCTTCGGCATCATGACGGGCTACCTCCGCCCGCCGGACCTCCTCGTCTACCTCCGCGCCTCGGTCCCGACGCTCGTTCGACACATCCAGAGCCGCGGCCGCGAGTTCGAGTCCAGCATCCGCCTCGACTACCTCGAGGCGCTCAACACGCTCTACGAGGACTGGATCGAGCGCTACCCGTACCCCAAGATGATCGTCGAGACGGACGCGCTGGACTTCGTGAGCGAGGACGAGGACCGCTTCGAGATCGTCTCGCGCATCGAGAGCCGCCTCTTCGGCCTCTTCCCGATCGGGGTGTGACGCGGGCACGCGGGCCAGAGTGGCCAGTGGCAGGTGCGCTCCGCGCCACCGCGCTGCTCCTCGTGCTGTGCGCCTCAGCGCAGGCGCAGACGGCCGACTCGACCGTGTCGAGCGCCGCGGCCACGCCCGCCGCCGAGCTTCCCGCGCCCGCGCTGCCGCGCCCGCCGCTCGCGCTGCCCGAGGCGCCGCCGGGGCGACCGGTTGCGCCCGTCCCGGCCATCACGCCGGCGCTCTCCATCGAGGCGCTCCTGCCCGGGTTCGACTACGCGCTCGGCGCGCCGGGCCGCTCGGCCGGCGCCTCGCTGGACGGCCTCGACCCGAACCACGCCGCCCTCTTCCTCGACGGCCGGCCGTTCGACGACCTCATCACCGGCGCGCCGCGGCCGGACCTGCTGCCGCTCGCCGCACTCGCCCCGCTGCGCCTCTCCGACGGCCGCGTGGGCGCGCCGGTCTCGATTGAGGCCGCGACGCGGGCGTTTCGCCTGGGCGTTCCGGTCACCGAACTGCGCTACCTCGCCGGCCAGAGCGGCGTCCAGGACGTCTCGGCGACGCACGCGCAGACGCGCCTGCCGCCGGCCTTCCTGCGCGGTGGATCCCGCGACTCAAGGTTCACGGTCGCCGGGACGGTGATGAGCCGCCGCGGGCAGGCCCGCCTCGCCGGGGCCGACCTGCGCCAGACGGACCTGCTCATCCGATCCCTGCTCACGCGCCCCGGCCTCGCCACCGACGTGGGCATCGTCTACACGGACCGGACGGACGGCGCCCGCCGCGGCGTCGTGCCGGGGGCGGCGGACGACATTTTTTCCCTCAACGCGGAGGCGCTCGGCGCCGACGCGACGCGGCGCACGCTCCGGACCGAGGCCTACGCGACGGCTCGCCTGCGCCTCGTCGCCCCGCAGCCCGCGACCGTCACCATCCGAGGCGTCACGCAGCGCCTCGTCTACGCAGCAGGCACCAGCGTCGGCGCGGGCGACACGCTCCGCGTCCATGCCCGGCGCGCCGAGGCGCGCCTCGTTCAGCCGCTCGGCCGCACGCTCCACTTCCGCTCCGGCGCCGCCGTCGACCTTTTGCCGGCGGCGAACGCCGGAGCCTTGGGAACGCCCCGCCCGCGCCTCCGCCTCGACGCTGCCCTGCGCGACTCGGTCGCGCTCGGCGGCGCGCAGGCGACGCTCGAGGGCGGCGCGGCGCTCATCGGCGGTGCCGTCGTCCCGTTCGGGTCCGTCCGGATCGCCCGCGGCGCCTCGGCGGTCGGCGCCCGTGTCGGCGGGTCCGGGCCCGGCCCCGTCGAAGCGTCCGGGTTGATCGGGTCCATCGCCGGGGGCAACGCGGCGACGGAGCGGACGCTCGTCGTGGACGCCGAGACGCGGCTCGCGCTGGGCGCCGCGTCGCTCGGCCTGCGCGCATTCGGGACGGCGCGCACGTCGGCCCGCCTGCTCGTCGCCCGCGACACGCTGTTCACGGTCGAGACGGCGCCGGGCCCGCTCGCGGCGCTGGGCCTGACGGCCCGCCTCGGCCTCCGCGACGGCGCCGCCCGCGGCGTCTACGCCCACGCCACCGCGACCGCCCGCGCCCCGCTCCGCGCCGACGCGTCGGCCCTCGCGCGCCGCGACGCCGACGCGCTCCCGCGCCTGTGGGCCGACGTGCGCGCCGGCACCCGCGCCTCGGGCATCGGCGACGGCGTGCTGGACCTCGACCTCGCCGTCGTCGGGCGGGCGTGGACGGCCTTCCGCAGCCGCCTCGTCGAGCCGACGACCGGCCTGCTCGCCCTGCCCGACCCGGCCTCGGACCTCGGGCAGGTTCTGCCGGCCCGCGGCACGCTCGGCGTCGAGGCGACAGCCACGTTCAGCCGCCGCGCGACCGTCTTCCTCCAGCTGGACCATGCGCTCGGCCAGGCCGTCGGCGCGACCGTTGTTCAGGGCGAGCCGCTCGCACCGCGCGTCCTCCGCTTCGGCGTCTTCTGGGCTCTGCTGGATTAGGGTGGTCTCCCGCTTGTGTGGTGGAGGGCGCGTGACCTATCCTGACTCGAGCTCACTGCGGGGCGCATCTGGGCCGGAGCCCGGCCCTGGGCCGAGCGAACGCACCTCACGATGCGTCACATGAGCGGCCGCCTGGTGCGCCAGGGCCTCGGCTTCTCGCAGGCGCTGGTGATGCACCGGGCATCGGCGGCGTGGGAGGACGCGGCGTACAACCTGACGCGTTCGCCGAAGACGCTGCG
>JBBSQZ010000127.1:0-9588 GCA_038243565.1 Rhodothermales bacterium
AGTAGCGCGGGGCGGGCTTGAACCGCCGACCTTAGCGTTATGAGTGCTACGCTCTAACCAGCTGAGCTACCGCGCCAACGGTATCCGAAGATACGCTGATAGCGGCGGGGCGGCCAATCCAAGGTTTCGGGAAACGGCGCTGTCGTGCGACACGTGGTTTGGCAAAAGCGGACACGTGGTTTGGCAAATTGCACAGAGGCTCTCAGCGTCGTCTGATCCAGCGCTTCACCACACCTCAGCCTCACTGATCTCGGGGACTGGTTGTGGCGTGGGAAGCGTCCGTTGCCGGTGGCCGACGCGGTTCGCCCACTCAATTGCGGGACGCTCAACTGAGAGATAGAGCACCCACGCAGAAACCACAGCAACGAGGATGCCCACCGCCACACGGAACATCTCGAATCCTCCTAGGGCGGGAAGATGGCGTGCGACGGCCACGCCGGTCACGCCAATCGTCCAGTGAGTCAGGTACAACGAGTAGCTGATTGCTCCGAACCACAGAAGAACGCGGGCCGCTCGACTCGACTCCGGCAGGCGTCCGAAGAGAACGACGAGGACAGCGCACGCGCCGGCCAGCGCCTCCGGCAGACCGTCCACAGTCCACGTCGTCGCTGCGGCCACAACTCCCACAGCAACGAGGCCGAGCACCGGGCTCTGGTAGCTCGTCCACCGAAATGCTAGTGCGCCCACTACGAAGAGACCTGCCCAGTGCGGGAGGAACGCCTCAGAGGAAACAGCGAAGGGAGCGAGCGCGCAGGCCGTCAAGAAGGGAAGCGCGACGATGTCGCGCTCGTGACCGACGAGCCAGAAGGCCACACTCATGAAGAGGTAGAACTGGAACTCGACCGCAAGCGTCCAGAATACGGGCGACAGCCAATCGAGTCCGACGAACGCATTGGCGTAGCCCAGGTGCGCGAGGAGCCGCGCCGGCGTGGGCGGCACGAATCCGTCCCCCATGGTGAGCGCGGGCAGTGCGACCGCGAGCGCGATGGCGACGAGGTAGGGAGGATCCAGGCGGACGATCCGCTTCAGGAGGAACGTTCCGATCTCGCGTGTTTGGTATGACCGCCGCGCCATGCTGTACGGGATGATAAATCCCGAGATGACGAAGAACACCTCGACGCCGAGGTAGCCATAGCGCCCGAGTGCAGCCGTCGACTCGGAGAGGCCAGTCGAACCTGTGAGGTGGAACCACACGACGGCGAGGGCGGCCACGCCCCTCATGGCGTCGACGTGGTGGAGGCGGGACGTGCTCATCGAGACGGACAACTAGGTGTTCGGCGAAGCTACCGACACCGACTGCGAGGAGCGTGTAATGGTCTCCCTCGCCGTGGCAGCTCAGTCGGCGGCGAGGATCTGGTAAGGCAGCGCTGAGGAGCGCCTGGGCGAGAGCAAGCTCCCGGGGACGGTACCTCTGAGGCTCCAGTAGAAAGAGCCATGACGGGCCAGAGAGCGCTTCGAGGGGAAGCGGGGAAAGGGTAAACCAAACGGTCATCCCGGAAAGTCCCAGATCATCTCGCCCAGTCCTGGAAGGACCCGCCTGGGCAAACCACCTGTCTCGTCACACTACGCCGCGGCGCGGACCGCCTCGATGACGTCCGTGTGGACGCGCGGGTGGAACGGGCTCGGGACGAGCTCGCCCGGCGGCGCGAGGTTCGAGATCGCCTGCGCAGCGGCCACCTTCATCGCGTCCGTGATCGCCTGGGCGCCGATGTCGAGGGCCGCCTTGAAGAGGCCCGGGAAGGCAAGCGCGTTGTTGACCGAGCGGCCGTCTGCGGCGAAGGCTGCGCCCGCTTCGAGCGCCGCCTCGGCCGTGATCTCCGGGACCGGGTTCGACAGCGCGAGCACGATCTGCCCCGGCCGGATCATCTCGGGCGTGATGAGGCCGACGACGCCCGTCGTCGCGATGAGGATGTCCGCCTCAGCCGCAGCCGAGGCGAGGTCGTTGGACGTGCGGCCGCCGCGGCGCTCGAGCCGCTCGCGCGCTTCCTCGGACGGGTCGACGCCGATGACGGGGAAGCCGGCGTGCATCAGCAGCCGCGCGATCGCCAGCCCTGCCGCGCCGAGGCCGACCTGCACGCACACGAGGTCGCGGCGCCCGGGCTGATCGGTGAGGCGCAGCGCCGAGAGGACGGCCGCGAGGAGGACGGTCGCCGTGCCGTGCTGGTCGTCGTGCATCACCGGCTTGTCGAGGCGCCGCACGAGCTCGTCCTCGATCCAGAAGCAGTCCGGCGTGCGGATGTCCTCGAGGTGGATGCCGCCGAACGTCGGCGCGATGCGGCAGACGGTGTCCACGAACGCCTCGGGGTCCGTCTCGTCGACGAGGATCGGGATGGCCGAGAGGCCGACGAAGCGGTCGTAGAGGACGGCCTTGCCCTCCATGACCGGCAGCGCCGCGAGCGGGCCGATGTCGCCCAGCCCGAGCACGCGCGTGCCGTTGGTGAACACGCCGACGGTCTGCCCGACGGCGGTGTAGCGCCGCGCGAGGTGCGGGTCGCGCTCGATGGCGCGGCAGACGCGCGCGACGCCCGGCGTGTAGAGCGTCCGCAGGTCGTCCAGCGTCTCGACGGGCGTGGTGCGGCCGGAGCGGATCTTGCCGCCGAGGTGCCGCTCGAACACGACGTCCTTCACGTCCGTGACCTCGCTCTCGGTCTCCGTGCGGACGGCCTCGAGGATCGCCTCGAGGTGCTCCTCGTCGAAGACCGTCACCCCGACGTCGCGGAGGACGTGGTCGCGGCCGACGTAGACGGTCTCGATGGTCCCGATGAGCGCGCCGCGGTCGCCGATGGCGGTGAGGAAGCGCCCGATCATGCCCGGCTTCTGCGGGTTGCGGACGGTCAGGCGGACGTCGAGGTCGGGCGTGGCGGGGCGGGTCGGCATCGGTCGGGGGGGGGAGACGGCTCCAAGCTAGAGGCGCGGCCGGGGCGCTCTGCACGTTGGGCCCGCTTCCGCCGCGTCTTCGCCTACCGCCGCACGACGCGCTGCGTGGCGACGTGCCCGGCCTCGTCCGTCACCCGCACGACATAGATGCCGGCGGCGGACGCGCGGAACGTGAACGCCGCGTCGCCCTGCACCGTCCCGCCGTCAACGCGGCGGCCGAGCGCGTCGAACACGTCTACGGTGACGCGCCCGGTGGCGCCCGTCGTGGCGATCCGAACGGGGCCTGCGGACGGGTTTGGGGCGGTGAGGAGGCGGAAAGCGGCGGCCGATAGCTCAGTCTCCGAGGCGACGACGCTCGCGCCGTACGCGACACCGCCGATGCGGGCGAAGGAGAGCGCCGTCCTGTTCTTAAAGGTGCTCTGTCCCTGCGCAGTCACGTGCCCCGCCCCCCACGAGCGGAGCGAGACGAACCCGATCCCGGTCGCGTACCGGTAGACGTAGGCAGAGTACTGGCCGCCTGACCCTGAGCTCTGGTTGCCGAACGACAGGAGCGAGTCGACCGGAACCGACTGAGCACCGATCTCGACCGTGGCACCGGGCGTGATGGTCGTCGGGGCAAACGGAAGGGTGGGCGGCAGCGCCACCTGTCTGTTGCAGTCGTAGTCCGGCAGCGTTGTCGCGCCGGCCGGGGCGGGTCCGAGCGTCGGGCTGTACGCGCACGTGTAGCGCGGTGAGGTCGCAGCAGACGCGGCGTCGAACGTCTGGTACGTCACGACGACGTACCGATTGCCGCCGATGTCCGTCTCGCCGTCGACCGTCGCGACGCTGTAGGTCAGCGGCCTGGCCGTCCCGTCGAGCGTATCCGCCACCGTGTATTCCCAGCGGTTGCCGACGTTGAGGGCGGCAAACCGGGCTGGGTTCACGACAGGGGGCTGCGCGGCGGCAGTCGTCGCGAGGAGGAGCACTGAGAGGGACGCGAGCGTGCGCATGCGGCAGCGAGTGATGGTGCTCAATAGTACGGTGCTCGACTTAATGCCACAAGTACCGGCTCTTACTCCTCGGCGCGGAGCACGTCGAGCGGCGGCCGCGAGAGCGCCCGGCGGCTGCCGATCAGGTCTCGAGCACTGCTATGAGCGCGTCCGGGATCGGACTGGCTGCCGCCAGCCGCCGATCTCCGGTAACCAGCAGCGTGCATCCCGCCACGACGGCCGTCGCCGCGTGGAGCGCGTCCGGTAGCCGGAGCGACGGCGTCTCGGCGCGCAGGCGCGCTGCGGTTCGCCACAGATCCGCGGTCACAGGAACCCGACGGAGACGCACCGACGGAGTCAGCAGCCGCTCGTACTGATCGATCAGCCGGCCGTCTCTTGCCCGGTAGGGCAGAACGAGCACCTCGGCCAGCGTCATCTCGCTCGTCACGGCCTCCGCCTCGCCCGCGTCGATGAGTGCGAGGACGGGGAGGATCTGGGCCCGAAGCGCGGGCTCGCCTTCGAGGGCGTATATCACCGCGTTCGCGTCTAGATAGAGCTTCTCGCCGCGTGCACGCTCGACCAGCGTCGACGCGGCGGCGTCGCCTACCGGTCCCACTCGTCGCGGAGGGTGTCGAGGCGCCGGTCGATCTCCTCCTTCGAGCGGGCGTGCCCGTTTGTCTCGGACGCGATGGCGGCGAGTGACGGTGCGGGCTCGGCGGTGCCGGGCGCGGTCAACTCTGGGAGGTCCAGGACGCGGCGGGCCAGCCGGTCCTGCTCACGTTCGGGAGTCGCCGAGAGGCGCCGGAGGACATGTTGCATCAGAGCGGTCATGGGTCAAAGATAGGCCAGAGGCGCCTTGTTCATGCAAGGACGGCATGTCCACGCCTCGCAGACGCTCACTCCTCGGCGCGGAGCACGTCGAGCGGCGGCCGCGAGAGCGCCCGGCGGCTGCCGACGAGCCCGACGACGGCCGTCAGCGCGGGCACGGCGACGAGCGCGACGAGGAGCCACGCCGGGTCGAGGACGAACGGGATCTTGAAGGCGAAGTGGGCGAGCGCGTAGGCGCCGCCGACGGCGAGGAGCCCGCCCGTCAGCGCACCGAGCAGCCCGAGCAGCGCGTACTCTGCGACGAGCGTGCGCCGCACCTGCGGCCGGCTCGCGCCGAGCGTCCGCAGGAGGACCGCCTCGCGCGTCCGCTGCCCGAGCGCCACCCGGACCGCCCCGGCGAGCACGACGAGGCCCGTCAGCACGGCGAAGAGCGCCATGAAGCGGAGCACGAACGCGACGCGCCCGATCACGCGGTCCAGGAGGTCCAGCACGAGGCGCACGTCGACGGCTGAGACGTTCGGGAAGGCCTCCACGACGGCGCTCTGGAGCTTGGCCGACGCCTCGGGACTGCCGGCGCGGGTCAGGATCACGGCCGTCTGTGGGGCGGCGTCGAGCGGGCCGACGGGGAAGACGGCGAAGAAGTTGGGTTGGATCTGCGCCCAGTCGACCTTCCGCAGGCTCGTGATCTCGGACGCGACCTCGACGCCACCGACATCCCACGTGATCTGGCTGCCGACGCGCACGCCGAGGTCCTTGGCCAGGTCAGCCTCGAGCGAGACCGGAACGACGGCGGTGTCGGGCGCGACCGTCCCCTGAAACGATCCGTCCACGACCTGTTCCGACGCTACGAGATCCGGGCGGTAGGTCGAGCGGTACTCGCGGGCGACGGCCCACCGCGCCGGCCCGTCGCCGGTCTCGAAATTGCCGCGGGTGTTCGCTGAGTCGGCGAGGATCGAGTCGGTCCGGACGCCGTCGATGCCGGCGATACGCATCTGGACGATCGGCGTCTCGCCTAGCACGTGCAGGCCCTCGCCCGCGATGAGGGCTCGGAGCGAGTCGCGCTGGTCGGGCTGCACGTCGAACAGGACGACGTCCGGCCCGGCGTCGGCGCCGGCGGGGAGCGCGATCCGGTTCAGGACGGACGCCTGCACGAGCGCGAGCGCGAGCACGAGGAACACGCCGAGGCCGAGCGTCACCGTCAGCACGAGCGTCTGGTTGCCGGGCGCGCGGAGGTTGGCGAGGCCCTGGCGCCACGCCCACGGCAGGCTCGGCCGCGCGAGGCGTCCGACGACGGCCCGGATGGCGACCGAGGCGGCGGCGAGGAGCGCAAAGACCGCGGCCGTCCCGCCGACGAAGGCGGCCGTCCCGCGCCAGTCCTTCGTCTGCAAGAAGGCGAAGCCCGAGACGGCGGCGATGAGCAGGAGGCCGACGAACAGCTGGAGCGGGTCGAGCCCGCTGGCCCGCGCGTCCGAGCGGATCGCGCGCAGCGGCGGCACGCGGCGCACGCCCGCGAGCGGCCACATCGCGAAGAGCACGGACGCGACGAGGCCCACGCCGACGCCCTCGGCCAGCGCGCCCGGCACGACGGCGTTCGACACGTCTACGGGCAGGAAGCCGGCGAGGACGACGGGCAGCAGGCGCTGCACGGCGACGCCCAACACGGCGCCGAGAATGGAGCCGACGAGGCCGAGCGCCACGGCCTGCATCGCGTACACGCCGAGCACGCCACCGGACGACAGCCCGAGGCACCGCAGCGTCGCAACGGTCTCCGCCTTTTCCTTCACGTAGACGCTGATGCTCGACGCGACGCCGACGCCGCCGAGCAGGAGCGCCACGAAGCCGACGAGCGAGAGGAAGCGCGTGAGGTAGCCCGACGCCTCGTTGATCTGCTGCTGGTCCTCGCCGGCCGTGTCGTAGCGCATGCCCGACGCGTCGAGGCGCGGCGTGGCGGCGGCGAGCGCCTCGGGCGTGCCGGCCTGCCCGGCCTCGGGCGGGAAGCGGTACGCGAAGATGAAGCGAGCACGCGAGCCGAAGCCGAGCAGCGTCGAGTCGAGGCTGGCGAGCGGGACGTAGACGCGCGGACCGACGAGCGCGGCGACGTCGGTCTGCCCCGGCACGGCGTCCACGCGCCCGACGATCGAGTACGCCCGTCCGCCGACCTGGACCGAGTCGCCGACCTGCGCGTCCATCTGGAGCATCAGCGTCGCGTCGACGAGCGCGCCACCGCTGCGCTCGAAGCGGTCGATCGCGTCCCGAGGCGTCGTCTCGGCCGTCCCGTAGAGCGGGAACGGTCCATCGAGGGCACGGACCTGCGAGAGGCGGGCGCGGCCCTCGCCCTGGCCGGCGGCAGGGAAGCGGGCCATCGAGGGGAACGTCGCCTCGCGGAGCACGTCGGCGCGCGTCTCGTCGCGGAGCGAGTCGAGCAGCGCCTGCTGCGGCTTCGAGAACGGGATCGTGCGGCGGACCTGCAGGTCCGACCCGAACACGTCGCGCGCCTGCGTCTCGACGGCGCGCTCGAGGTTGACGCCGAACGAGCGGATCGCGACGAGCGCGGCCACGCCGAGCGCCATCGCCGAGACGTACAGCACGAGGCGGCTGCGGGCGCCGCGGCTGTCGCGCCACGCGAGAACAGGAAGAAAAGACATGGTTTAAGGTTTAACGCTTGATGTTCTGAAGAGACAGCCTTAAACTTTAAACCTTAAACCGCATTCTGCATGCTCAGAGCCGGCGCATCCTCGACCACCCGCCCGCCATGCAGGCGGAGCGTCTGGCCGCAGCGCGCGGCGAGCTCGGGATCGTGGGTGACGACGACGAGGGCCGTGCCGGCCTCGCGGTTGAGCTCGAAGAGGAGCGCCTCGACCGTCGCGCCGGTCTCGGCGTCGAGGTTGCCCGTCGGCTCGTCGGCGAAGAG
Organism: Rhodothermales bacterium; assembly: GCA_038243565.1. Lineage (GTDB taxonomy): Bacteria > Bacteroidota > Rhodothermia > Rhodothermales > Rubricoccaceae > DASVSE01. The sequence goes on from JBBSQZ010000127.1 coordinate 7,585, forward strand.
GAGGCGCGGGCGGCCGGCGAAGGCGCGGGCGAGGGCCACGCGCTGCTGCTCGCCGCCGGAGAGCTGCGTCGGGTAGTGGGAGGCGCGGTCCGAGAGGCCGACGCGGGCGAGCAAGTCGTCGGCGGCCTGCCGCGCACGCGCGTCGCCGCGGAGGTCGAGCGGGAGCGAGACGTTCTCGCGGGCAGTGAGGCTCGGCAGCAGGCGGAAGTTCTGGAAGACGAAGCCGACCGAGCGGGCGCGCAGCGCGGCGCGCTCGTCTTCGGAGAGCGGGCCGAGCGGCGTCCCATCGAGCGTGACGGTCCCGCGGCTGGGCCGGTCGAGGCCGGCGCAGAGTCCGAGCAGCGTCGTCTTGCCCGAGCCGGACGGCCCGACGATGGCGCACGTCGCGCCGGGCTGGACGGCGAACGAGACGCCCTCGAGGACGGTCAGCGAGCGGCCGCCCGAGTCGAACGTTTTGGTGAGGTCGTGGGCGGCGAGGACGGGGTCGGGCACGGGAGAGCGGGGGAGGGGCCGGAGCGAACGGCGCGTTACCGTGCGGCCGTGCGCCGTGTTCGCCCGCGGCGCCGTCTCCACGCGCTGCGCACGCCTCGCTCGGAACCGGCGGTGGCCGGCGGGCATGAGGCAGGGGGGATGAGGCATGGGAGGCGGCGCTCGGCCGTTCTGCGCGCCTCGCCACCTTTGCCACTCTGCCCCGATGCGCTCCATTCTGTTGATGCTCCCCATCCTCGCGCTAGGCTGCTCGGACGCGTCGGACGCCCCGATGGTCGCAGCGCCGCCCCCGACGACAACAGCCGCGCCCGAAGCGCCGACCGCCGCCGTGCCGTCGGCCGCCTCCGACTCAGTCTTGGTCGTCTTCTTCGGCGACAGCCTCACGGCGGGCTACGGCCTCGCCAATCCCGGCAAGGAAGCGTACCCGGCGCTCATCGCGGACAGCCTCGAGGCGCTCGGCGTCCCGGCGCGCGTCGTCAACGCAGGCAGTTCGGGCGAGACGTCGGCCGGCGGCCTGCGCCGCGTCGACTGGGTGCTCTCGCGGACGACGCCGGACGTGTTCGTGCTCGCCCTCGGCGCCAACGACGGCCTCCGCGGGCAGGACGTGAGCGCGATGGAGCAGAACCTCACGGCGATCCTCGACAAGGTGAAGGCCACCGCGCCCAACGCGCGCCTCGTCGTGGCGGGCGTCGAGGCGCTGCCGAACCTCGGTGCGGCGTACACGGCGCAGTTCCGGGCCGTCTTCCCGCGCGTCGCAGAGCAGGAGGGCGCGGCGCTCATCCCGTTCCTCCTCGAAGGCGTCGCCGGCGTGGGGGCGCTCAACCAGGGCGACCAGGTCCACCCGACGGCCGCCGGCGCGCGGATTCTGGCGCGCACCGTGGCCGAGGTCGTCGTGCCGATCGTGCGCGAGACGGCCGCGGCGAAGGCAAGCTAGAGATTGAGCCGGAAGCCGCTTCCCGCGAAGGCCCCGGTCCCCGCGATGCGGTCGTAGAAGCTGTCGTTGACACCCTGCATCCGCGCGTGCGGCACGAGCGCCAGGCGGAAGACGGCCGGCGCCCACACGGCGTCCGCCCCGAACACGCGGAATGAGACGGGAAGGTGCAGGTGGAGGCCGGCCCGGCCGGCCGGCGCGCCCGAGTCGAAACCCGCGTAGCGAAGCTCCGCGTCGAGCGTCTGGAGTGCCGTCGCATAGACCCCAATGGCGGGATGGATGCGGACCGACCCGACGATCCGGATCGGCCGCGAGACAGTCGCCGTGACGTCCTCGGTGAGCGTCTTCGAGTGGTACGAAGCGTCCGCGCCGGGGAGCGGGTCGATCGTCGGCGACGTACCGTCGATGGCCATGTAGCGGAGCGCGCCCTCGACGCGGCCCTTGAACCCGTTGCCGAGCGGGCGGGAGATTCCGGCCACCGGGCCGCCGCTGAACGACCGTCCCTCGCCCACACCTGCGGCCGTGTATCCGATCCGGAGCCCGGCGTCGACCCCATCAACGAGCCGGACGCCCACAGCCCCGTC
>JBBSQZ010000128.1:0-9402 GCA_038243565.1 Rhodothermales bacterium
CGTGGTGAGCCGGACTTTGTCGCAACTGGGCCTGGAGGCCGAGTCGGGCGTACTGTCGGCGGCGCTACGCCCGGTGCTGCTGCTGGGTAGCCTGCGGCGCACGCGGAGCCTCACGCTGCTCTAACCTGCACGGACCATTGTACGATAGTGCTGCGCCCCACCCCGCAGCACCATGAAGAGGCACACGCCTGAAGAGATCGTCACCAAGCTCCGCCGCGTCGAAGCGCTTACCGCCGAAGGCTCGACCGTCGGCGCGGCCGTCCGGGAGACCGGCGTCACCGAAGTCACCTACTACCGGTGGCGCCGCAAGTACAGTGGCATGGGCAAGAGCGAGGCCAAACGGCTCCGGGAGCTCGAGAAGGAGAATGCCCGGCTCAAGAAGCTGCTCGCCGAGCAGGCGCTCGACAACGATATCCTGCGGGAGGTGGCGCGGGGAAAATTCTGAGCCCGGCGCGCAAGCGGGAAGCGGTCACCCACGTCCAGCGCGAGTTGGGCGTCAGCGAGCGCCAGGCCTGCCGCGTCGTCGGGCAGCCGAGGTCGACCCACCGCTATGCACCGGATCGGCCGGCACAGGACCGGGCTCTGATCGCGCGTCTGCTTGAACTCGCGCGCTCACATCCGCGCTACGGGTATCGGCGCGCGTGGGCAGTGCTGCGAGGCGAAGGCTGGGCCGTGAACAAGAAGCGCGTCCATCGCCTGTGGCAGGAGGCAGGCCTCCAGGTGCCGCAGAAGACGCAGAAACGCCGTCGCCTGGGGACGGGCGAGAACTCGACGGTCCGGCTCGCTCCGGAGAGGTCGAACCACATCTGGTGCTACGACTTCGTGTTCGACGCGACCGAGGATGGACGCGCGCTGAAGCTGCTGCCGGTCCTCGACGAGTACACGCGCGAGTGCCTGGCGCTCGTCGTTGGGCGCTCGCTGACGAGTCACGATGTCGTCTCGACGCTCGACCGGCTCATCGGCGAGCGCGGCGCCCCGAGCTTCGTCCGTAGCGACAACGGCTCGGAGTTCATCGCGCACCGGGTGGCCTCGCATCTGCTCATGGCCGACGCCACGACGAGGCACGTCGATCCGGGCTCGCCGTGGCAGAACGGCTACTCGGAGAGCTTCAACGGGAAGCTCCGCGACGAACTGCTGAGCCAGGAGCTCTTCGGCTCGCTGGCCGAGGCGCGCGTGCTCGCCGAGCGCTTCCGTCGGCACTACAACGAGTCGCGCCCGCACAGCGCGCTCGGCTACCTTTCACCGGCCGCGTTTGCGGCCACCCTCACCCCAGAACCGGCGTCGGCACTGTCATAGCCCCTGGCCCGAAGAACGGGGGCCGGTCAGGGATGCCTATGACCCGCCCCGCCCCGACGCCGTCCGGAAGGCCGCGCGCTGACGTAGTCTGCCCGAGCGAACGCCCACTCCCCGCACCGTCATGCGAGACGATACCGCCACACGGCCCGTGATCGGCTGCTGCGGGTTCAGCACCGCGCGGAGCACGTACTTCGAGCGGCTCCCGGCCGTCGAGGTCCAGCAGACCTTCTACCAGCCACCGCGCGTGAAGACGCTGGAAGGGTGGCGCGCCGAGGCCCCGCCCGGGTTCGTCTTCGCCGTCAAGGCGTGGCAGCTCATCACGCACACCGCGTCGAGCCCGACGTACCGACGCCTGCGCCGCGCCATCTCGGCCGAGGCCCGGGCCGAGGCCGGCGCCTTCCGTCCGACCGAGGCGGTCGAGACCGGGTGGGCCGAGACCGCGGCGAGCGCCCGGGCCCTCGGCGCACGCGTCGTGCTGTTCCAGTGCCCGCCGAGCTTTCTCCCGACCGAGAAGCACGTCTCGGACTTCCGGGCCTTTGTCGCGAGCCGGGCGCGCGAGGGCCTCCAGTTTGCGTGGGAGCCCCGCGGAGGTTGGCCCCAGGAGCTCGCCCAAGACCTCTGCGAGGAGCTTGACCTCTGGCACGTCGTCGACCCGTTCGTGGACGCGACGGTGACGCCCGGGCGCTGCTACTACCGCCTCCACGGGCGCGGGGGCTGGCGCTACCGCTACGAGGACGGGGAGCTGGAAGAGCTCGCGGCGATGCTTCCACAGGGGGCTCCGTCGTACGTGTTCTTCAACAACGTCCACATGCTGGAGGACGCCGGGCGGTTCCAGGAGATCGTCGCGGGCTAGGCCGAGAGGCGGTGGGCCGACGGGGTAGGCCACGAGAAATCGCGTGGCCGGCGGCTCAGCCGCGTGTCCCGGACGTTCCTGTCCGGGTGCCCGAACGGATTCCACCTTCTCTGCTCCTCGCTGCCGTGACGCCTCTCACCTTCGACAACCGCTTCGTCGCCGAGCTCCCCGGGGACCCGTCGACCCTGAACCGCCCGCGGCAGGTCCGCGGCGCCTGCTGGAGCCCGGTCGCGCCGACTCCGGTGGCGCGGCCGCGCCTGCTCGCCTACGCCCGCGAGGTCGCAGACCTGGTCGGGCTGACGGCCGAGGACGTCGCCTCGCAGGCGTTCGCCGACGTGTTTGGCGGCAACGCCCTTCTGCCCGGCATGGAGCCATTCGCGGCGTGCTACGGCGGGCACCAGTTCGGCCAGTGGGCCGGTCAGCTCGGCGACGGGCGCGCGATCAGCCTCGGCGAGACCGTCAACGCCGCCGGCGAGCGGTGGGAGCTCCAGCTCAAGGGGGCCGGCCCGACGCCCTACTCGCGGACGGCCGACGGCCGGGCCGTGCTCCGCTCGTCCATCCGGGAGTTCCTGTGCAGCGAGGCGATGCACCACCTCGGCGTCCCGACGACGCGGGCGCTCTCCGTCGTGACGACCGGCGACGACGTCGTGCGCGACATGCTCTACGACGGCAACGCGCGGCCCGAGCCGGGCGCCGTCGTCTGCCGCGTCGCGCCGTCGTTCGTCCGGTTCGGCAGCTTCGAGATCTTCGCCTCGCGCGGCGAGCACGAGGTCCTCGCCCAGCTCGTCGACGTCACCATCGACCGAGACTTCCCGCACCTCGAGGGCGACGCCGACGAGCGCCGCGCCCGCTGGTTCGCCGAGGTCTGCGAGCGGACGGCCCGGATGGTCGTCGGGTGGATGCGCGTCGGGTTCGTCCACGGCGTGATGAACACCGACAACATGTCCGTCCTCGGGCTCACCGTCGACTACGGCCCGTACGGCTGGCTCGACGACTTCGACCCCGAGTGGACGCCGAACACGACCGACGCCGGCGGCCGGCGCTACCGCTTCGGGCACCAGCCGGCCGTCGCCCAGTGGAACCTCGTCCGTCTCGCAGAGGCCGTCCGCCCGCTCTTCGCCGACGGCGCGGCGCTCCAGAGCGGCCTCGACCGCTACCTCGACGTGTTCACGGCGGAGTACCGCGCCATGACGGCCGCGAAGTTCGGGCTCCAGCCTGGCGCCGCGGGCACCCGGGCGCTCGTCGAGGACGGCTACTCGCTGCTCCACGAGGCCGAGGCCGACCACACGCTGTTCTTCCGCGCGCTCGCCGCCCTCCCCGACGCCGACGACGGGGACGACGGCGGACTCGTCGGCCGCCTCGGGGACGTCTTCTACGACGAGGCCAGGCGGGACGAACACGCCCCGGCCTTGGCCGACTGGCTCCGCCGCGGGCACGCCGCCCTCCCCGACGGCGAGCCGGCCGGGGCACGGCGGGTGCGGATGGACGCCGTCAACCCCCGGTACATCCTCCGGAACTACCTCGCCCAGCAGGCGATCGACGCGGCCGAGGGGGGCGACCCCTCGCTCGTCCACACGCTCCTCGACGTCATGCGCCAGCCGTACGACGAGCAGCCCGAGCACGCGGCCTTCGCGGCCCGACGGCCCGAGTGGGCCCGGCACAAGGCGGGCTCCTCGATGCTCTCATGCAGCTCCTGAGCGGGCCCCGGCGCATCCGGGTCCCGCCGAGGCGCCAAGCGGTCTAGAGCCGCGAAGGCCGCGTTCGCGTTCGCCGGCCCCGCTCACGCCAGCGTCAGCACGACCTCCCGCGCGCACGCCGGGTCCCCGTCTTCTCGAGCGCCTCGACGCCCCGCTCGAAGGGGTAGACCTGCTCGACCTCGACGTGGACGCCGCCCGACACGACCGCCGCCGCCAGCGTGGCCAGCCGGGCCGGGGGCGTAGTGCCCGGCGTGGGGCCGGTTGGACGAGAGGTAGACGCGGCGGCCGTCAGGCGACACTCCGAGTGGGCGACGCATGGGGAAGCCTGCAGATACCGGTACAGGATGGGCACACGGGCACCAAAGAGGAGCGGGGCTCGTCAGTTCAGGGAATGGCGGAGTTCAGCGCGGCGTGTGCGGCAGCGAGACGCGCGACCGGCACGCGGAACGGCGAGCAGCTCACATAATCCAGCCCCACCCTGTGGAAAAACGCGACCGATGCCGGGTCGCCCCCGTGCTCGCCGCAGACCCCGACCTTGAGGCCGGGACGCGCCGCGCGGCCCCGCTCGGTCCCGACGCGCACGAGCTCGCCGACGCCGTCCTGGTCCAGCGTCTGGAACGGGTCGGCGGGCAGCACGCCGCGGTCGACATACGCCGAGAGAAAGCGTCCGGCGTCGTCGCGCGAGAGTCCGAACGTGGTCTGCGTGAGGTCGTTGGTGCCGAACGAGAAAAACTCGGCGTGCTCGGCGATGGCGCCGGCCGTGAGGCACGCGCGCGGCAGTTCCAGCATCGTCCCAACGAGATAGTCGACCTGCGCGCCTCGCTCGGCGAACACCTCGTCCGCGACGGCTCGCACGACGCCCCCCTGGTCGGCGAGTTCAGTCGAGGCCGAGACGAGCGGGATCATCACCTCGGGGCGCACGGTGGCGCCCTCGGCCTGCACGTCGAGCGCCGCCTCGAACAGCGCGCGGGCCTGCATCCGCGTGATCTCGGGGTAGAGGATGCCGAGGCGGCAGCCGCGCAGGCCGAGCATCGGGTTTTGTTCGTGGAGGTGCTCCACCTGCCGCAGGAGCGCCCGCGACACGTCCGACGCCTCGAGCAGGCGGTCCATCTCGGCGAGCGTCGCGGCGCCTCGAAGGGCCAGCTTCGTCTCGGCGATCTCCGCGTGCAGCTCGACAAGGTCCGGCAGGAACTCGTGCAGCGGCGGGTCCAGCAGGCGCACGGTGACCGGCAGGCCGTCCATGGCCCGGAAGATGCCCGCGAAGTCGGCGCGCTGGAGCGGGAGCAGTTTCCTCAGGGCCACCTCGCGGGCGCCGGCGTCGTCGGCGAGGATCATCTCGCGCATAGGAGCCAGGCGCTCGTCGCCGAAGAACATGTGCTCCGTTCGGCACAGGCCGATGCCCTCGGCGCCGAGGCTGCGGGCGCGCGCGGCGTCCTCGGCCGTGTCCGCGTTGGCGCGCACGCCGAGACGCCGCACGTCGTCGGCCCACTGCATCAGCGTGCGAAAGTCGTCCGTGAGCTCGGGCGCGCGCGTCGGCACCTGCCCGAGCAGGACGCGCCCCGTCGCGCCGTCGACCGTGAGCCAGTCGCCGGCGACGACCGTGTGGCCGTTCGCCACCAGGCGCCCCTGGGCAGCGTCGATGCGCAGCGCCCCGGCACCGGCGACGCACGGCAGGCCCATGCCGCGCGCGACGACCGCGGCGTGGCTCGTCATGCCCCCGCGGGCCGTCACGATCGCGACCGCGGCGACCATGCCGTGAAAGTCGTCCGGCGACGTCTCCTGCCGCACGAGGATCACGGGGTCCCCACCGGCCGCGGCCGCCGCCTCGGCGTCGTCCGCCGAGAAGACGGCGCGGCCCTGAGCGGCGCCCGGGCTTGCGGGCAGGCCGTCGGCGAGGACGGTGACCGGCGCACTCGGGTCGACCGTCGGATGCAGGAGCGCGTCGAGGGCGTCCGGCGAGACCCGCTGCACGGCCGTCTCGCGGTCGATGACGCCCTCCGCGACCATCTCGACCGCGACGCGGACGGCGGCGGCGCCGCTGCGCTTGGCCGTGCGCGTCTGCAGGAGCCACAGGCGCCCCTGCTCGACCGTGAACTCGACGTCCTGCACGTCGCCGTAGGTCTCTTCGAGGCGCTCGGCGATGGCCCGGAACTCCGCCGCGGCGCGGGGCAGGTCGGCGTCCATCCCGGCGATCGGGTGCGGCGTGCGCACGCCCGCGACGACGTCCTCACCCTGGGCGTTCAGGAGGTACTCGCCGTAGAGCGTCCGCTCGCCCGTCGACGGGTCGCGCGTGAACGCGACGCCTGTGCCCGAGTCGTCGCCGCGGTTGCCGAACACCATCGCCTGGACCGTCACGCCCGTTCCGATGTCGTTCGGGATGCCGTGGACGCGGCGGTAGGCGACCGCGCGCGGCGTCTCCCACGAGTCGAAGACGGCGGCGATCGCCATGCGGAGCTGCTCGTGCGGGTCGTCCGGGAAGGGCGCGCCGTGCCCCTCGGCGAAGACGATCCGCTTGCTCTCGGCCACGACGCCGCGGAGCTGCTCGGCTGAGAGGTCCGTGTCGCGACCACCCGCCGTCCGGGCTTTCGCGGCGTCCAGGACGCGCTCGAAGCGTTCCGCGGCGACGCCCATCACGACCTCGCCGAACATGGCGACGAAGCGGCGGTAGGCGTCGAACGCGAAGCGGGCGTCGCCCGTCGCTGCGGCCAGGCCTTCGGCCGTCTCGTCGTTGAGGCCGAGGTTGAGCACGGTATCCATCATACCCGGCATCGACACGGCGGCGCCCGAGCGGACCGAGATCAGAAGCGGATCACGCGGATCGCCGAAGCGGCGTCCGGTCGCCTCCTCGACGCCCGCGAGCGCCTCGCGGGTCTGCGTCCACAGCCCCTCGGGGAAGACGGAGCCGTGGCACTGGTAGGCGACGCACGCCTCGGTCGTGACCGTGAGCCCGGGCGGGACGGGCAGCCCGGCCGCCGTCATCGCGGCCAGGCCGGCCCCTTTGCCGCCGAGGAGGCCCGCGTCGCCTGCGGGCGCCTCAGCGAAGGAGTAGACCCACCGGTGGGTGCGGTCGGTGGGGTCGGGAGCAGGCATGGCAGCTGAGAGCGCGAGGGGTGGTCAGAAGCGTACGCAGCGATGGGGCCGGCGTATCCCATCGCGGGGCGCATCGTTGATCTGGACCGAGACGGCGCAAGCGGTACGGGACGGAGGGCGCGCGTGGCGACGCGAGAGCGCTGTCGGGGACCGAGCCGAAGCCGTGCCAACGCGACATCGAACTCGAAGCGCGCGTGGCGCTCCTGGAGTGCAACGACGACACGGCCTCGGCGGCCGACGGCGGCCGACGGCGGCGGCATCCGTCCCTCCGAGGCGAACGTCGCGACGTGGTCCGCCACGTCGCCGCCGACGAGGAGGGCGGCGAGGCCGGCGTCCTCGGCCATCCCCGCGAGGCGCTCGGCTGGATAGGCAGGGTCGAGCGGCACGTAGGCCGCGCCGGCCTTTGCCGCCGCGAGCATCCCGGCGACGAAGGCCGCCGAGCGCTCGGCGCAGATCCCGACCCGCGCGCCCGGCAGGACGCCGGCGCGCTGGAGCTGCGCCGCGAGCCGGTCGCTCCACGCGTCGAGCGCCGCGTACGTCCACGTCCGGCGGCCGTCTTCGATGGCGACGTGCAGCGCGGCGCGCTCGGCGTGCTCGCGAAACCGGCTCGGGATCGTGCCCGGAGCGGTCTGCGCCGTGTCGTTCCAGGCGTCGAGCTGGCGCTGCTCGGCCGGGCTCCTCAGCGGCGCGTCCACGACCGCGCGGTCGGGCTCGGCGAGGAGTCCGTCGAGGAGCGCCGTGAAGTGGCCGGCGAGGCGCTCGGCCGTCGCCGCGTCGAAGAGGTCGGCGGCGTAGGTCAGCCGCCCGTCCATCCCGCCGGCGACCTCGGACAGGATCATCTCGAGGTCGAACTTGGCCGTCTGCGTGTCCACGAGGACCTGGCTGGCGTCGACGCCGGCGAGTGCGAGCGGCGAGCGGGTCGGGTAGCGCAGCGTGAAGGCGGTCTGGAGGACTGGCGGGCGACCTCGGCCCGTCTGGACGGCCTGTACGACGCGGTCGAACGGCGCCTGCTGGTGCTCGAGCGCCCCGAACACCTCCTCTCGCACCCGGGCCACGAGGTCGCGGAACGTGACCTCACCCGACACGTCAGCACGGACGGCGACCGTTTCGACGAAGAACCCGACGAGCGCCTGAAACTCGGGCCGGTGCCGCCCGGCGACGGGGAACGTGACCGCGAAGTCGTCCTGCCCCGAGACCCGCGCCAGGAGCGCCTCGAACGCCGCCAGAAGGGCGACGAACAGCGTCGTCGTCTGCTCCCGCGCCAGCGCCCGTGCCGCGCCGACGAGGTGCGCCGGAACCGAGAACGTCACCGTCCCGCCCCGTGGCGTCCGGGCGTCCGGAGCAGACCGGTCGACCGGCAGGTCGAGCGCGGGCAGGCCCGCGAGGTGCTCCGTCCAGTAGGCGAGGTGCGCCGCGACGTCGGCAGAGTCTGCGCGCCGGGCCTGCCACGCGGCGAAGTCGGCGTACCGGGCCAGGAGCGGTGGCAGCACCGGCGGCTCTCCTGCGACGCGGGCCGCGTACGCCTGCGACAGCTCCCGGAACAGGACGTCGAGCGATCCCCCGTCGAACACGATGTGGTGGAGCGTCAGCAGGAGCAGGTGGTCGTCATCGGCGAGCCGGACGAGGAGCACTCGGACGAGCGGTCCGGCGGTGAGGTCGAAGGGGCGGACGGCCTCCTCGTGGATCCGGTCGAGCGCGGCGCCTTCCGGGTCGGCCTCGTGGCTGGCGTCCCAGACCGGAAGCGGCAGCGGTGCGGGCGCCTCGGCGCGCTGGACGACGCCCTCGGGCGTCTCCTCGAACCGCGCCCGCAGCGCGTCGTGCCGGGCGACGACGTCGGACAGCGCGTCGCGGAGCGCGTCGGCGTCGAGCGGGCCGCGGAGGCGCCGCGCGACCGGGACGGAGTAGAGCGCCGTTCCGGGCTCGAGGCGCTCGAGGAACCACAGGCGCTGCTGGGCGGACGAGAGCGGCGCCGGCTCGCCCTCCGGCCACGGCACGAAGGCCTCCGGCGCGGCGCGGCGAGCGGCAGCGCGGCGCGCCGCGAGGTGCTGCTCGACCCGGGCGCGCTGCTCGGGCGAGCGCCCGGCGAACCGGTCGGCGAGGTCTGTCACGGCTCCTCGGGGCGGGGCGGGGCCGCGAGGAGGAAGCCGGCGTCGGGGAGCGCGGCGTCTTCGAGGAGTCCGAGCGGGCTGTGAGGCATCGGGATGCGGTCGGCGGAACGGAACGGCTGGCGATGCCGGGGCGAGCATCCGCGGCGCCTCTCACACATCCCGAGCCGCATGCCCTGGCGGTCCAATCACTGAACGGATTGTGCCGAATTCGAGTCACCAATGGTCCGGGCAGTTTTGAGCGACCCTTGCAAGAAAAAGGCATAGGCCGTAGGTCTGGTGTACCACCAACAGACCACGGCCCATGCCCGCACTTCCTCTCGTCGAGGCCGTGCTGACCGCCATTCTCGGAAACGTCAGC
>JBBSQZ010000129.1:0-9347 GCA_038243565.1 Rhodothermales bacterium
GCCGAGTTCGTCCAGTCGATCCAGAACAACCGCATCGCCGAGTTCTCGCAGTTCTACCGCCAGATCGACCTGCTGATCGTCGACGACGTCCAGTTCTTCAGCGGCAAGGAGAAGACGCAGGAGGAGTTCTTCCACATCTTCAACGAGCTCCACCAGACCGGCCGCCAGATCGTCCTCTCGACGGACCGCCCGCCGCGCGACATCGTCGGCATCGAGGAGCGCCTGCTGTCGCGCTTCCAGTGGGGCCTCTCGGCCGACGTCCAGATGCCGGAGCTCGAGACGCGCATCGCCATCCTCAAGCGCCGCGCGACCGACGACGGCACGCGCGTCCGCGAGGACGTCATCGAGTACGTCGCGACGCACGTCAAGTCCAACATCCGGGAGCTCGAGGGCGCGCTGATCCGCCTCCAGGCGCACGCCGCGTTGACGAGCCGCGAGATCGACCTCGAGCTCGCCCGCGAGGTGTTGCGGGACCTCATCAAGGAGTCCCGCCCGACGCTCTCCGTCGAGGAGATCCAGCGCGTCGTGTGCGACTACCTCAAGATCCCCGAGGACCTCGTCCGCGCGCGGACGCGCAAGCGCGAGATCGTCCAGGCGCGGCAGGTGGCCATGTACTTCGCGAAGCAGCTCACCAAGCACTCGCTGAAGACGATCGGCCTGCACTTCGGCGGCCGCGACCACTCGACGGTGATCCACGCCGTGCAGTCCGTCTCGGACCAGATCGACACGGACCCGAGCTTCCGCGAGATGGTCTCGGCCGTGCGCAAGAAGCTCGACATCCAGCAGCGCTGAGGGGCAGGGGGGATGGGGCAAGGGCCATGAGGGAAAGGCGACGATGCGAAAGACGACCGAGCATTTCTCCCATGGCCCATCCCTCATGCCCCATTCCCTTTCTTCGGGGCACCATCCCGCCGATACCGCGTTCCAACACCTCGCCAAGCCCTCCCGACCGATGAAGTTCACCGTCCCCAGCGCCGAGCTGCTCCGCGCCCTCTCGACCGTCAACGGAGCCGTGCCGACGAAGAGCACGCTGCCCATCCTCGAGTGCGTGCTGTTCGAGCGCGACGGCGACGCGCTCGTGCTCTCGGCGACGGACCTCGAGGTGTCCATCGTGCAGCGCCTCGACGTCCGCTTCGAGTCCAACGGCGACGCCTCGGCGCGGCCGCGCGTGGCCGTCCCGGCGCGGCGCCTGCTGGACACGCTCCGCGCGCTCCCCGGCCTGCCCGTGACCGTGACGACGGACGCGACGTTCAACGTCGAGCTCACGACGGACCAGGGGCGCTACAAGATGGTCGGCTTCGACGGCGGCGACTACCCGGCCCTGCCGAGCCTCGACGGCGCGACGGCCGTCGAGACGACGGGCGCGCTCGTGAAGCGGGCCATCGACAAGACGGCCTTCGCGGCGAGCCGCGACGCCCTCCGGCCGGCCATGATGGGCGTCCTCTTCCAGATCCGCCCCGACGGCTCGACGATCGTGGCCACAGACGGCCACCGGCTCGTGCGGATGAAGACGACCGAGATCACGGCGCCGGAGCCGCTCGACGTGATCGTGCCCGAGAAGGCCCTGTCGCTCGCGCGCAAGGCGGCGACAGACGGCGCGTGCACCGTCCGCACGGCCGGCGGCTACGTGAGCTTCGACTTCGGCGAGACGCAGGTCGCCGGGCGCCTCATCGAGGACCCGTACCCGAACTACGAGGCCGTCATCCCGGTCGAGAACGAGAAGACGCTGACGGTCGGCCGCGAGGCGCTGCTCGCCGCCGTGCGCCGCGTCGCGCTGTACTCGTCCAGCACGACGCACCAGATCCGCCTGTCGCTCCAGCCCGACGCGCTCGACGTGTCGGCCGAAGACGTCGAGCGGGCGAGCGAGGCCAAGGAGCGCGTCCTCTGCGACTACTCGGCCGAGGCGCTCGAGATCGGCTTCAACTCGCAGTACCTCCTCGAGGTGCTCCAGAACGTCGACGGCGAGGACACGGTCTTCGAGTTCTCGTCGCCGAACCGCGCCGGCGTCGTCCACCCGGCCGAGGCGGCGGAGGGCGAGGACCTGCTGATGCTGATCATGCCGGTGATGCTGAACACGTACGCCTGAGCGTCGCCCCGGACGGATTCGCGCGGCGCGGGGCCTTCGGGCTCCGCGCCGTTTCGGACGTGTGCTCGACCGGCCCCGAGGCGTTCCCGGCGTACGTTGACCCCAGTCCAACCGCAACCGCCATGTCCGACTCGACCACCACGTCCCGCTCGTACGCCGAGACAGAGCCGTGGACGACGCGATCGCTCCCGATGCCGGCTGACATTTCTGAAGCGGATGCGCGCATCGCCCTCGCCGTCGGCCTGTTCGCGGGCGACCTCATCACGATCGGGCGGGGCTCAGAGATCGCCGGCCTGAGCTACCGCGCCTTCGTCGACGCGCTCTCCGAACGCCGCATTCCCTGGGTCACGATCACGGAGGAGAGTTGGGCCGAGGACCTCAAGACGCTAGAGTCCCTTCGGGCTCGGCACGCGCTGTGAACGACCTCGTCGTTACGGACACCTCGTGCCTGATCGCGCTCGACCGTGTCGGACGTATCGACATCCTGCCCGGTCTTTACGCGGTTCATGCGCCTGAAGCCGTCGTTGAGGAGTTCGGGAGCCGGCCCCCGTGGTTGACCGTTGAGCGTGTGGCGGAGGCCGACGTCGCGCCGCTTCTCGTGCCGCTGCATCGGGGCGAGGCCGAGGCGATCGTGCTCGCGGCCTCACTACCTGACGCCGTTCTGCTGATCGACGAGGCGCGAGGCCGAGTGGTTGCGTCTCGGTTCGGCCTGTCGGTGATCGGGACGGGCGGCATTCTGATCGCTGCAAAAGAGCACGGTCTGATCGGAGCCGTCCGCCCACTGCTGGACACGCTTCGAGGCACCTACAACTTCCGGCTCAGCGACCACCTCTACGCCGAGATCGTTCGCCTCGCCGGAGAATCCTGACCTCACCATGAAGACGGACGTTCTCGTGATCGGCGCCGGGCTGGCCGGCCTCGTCGCTGTGGCCGAGGCTGCAGAGGCGGGCCGCCGCGTCGTCGTGATCGACCAGGAGCCCGAGCAGAGCCTCGGCGGGCAGGCCGTGTGGGCCTTCGGCGGCCTGTTTCTCGTCGACACGCCCGAGCAGCGGCGCCTCGGCGTCCGCGACTCCCGCGCCCTCGCGTGGCAGGACTGGGAGGCCACGGCCGGCTTCGACCGCCCGGACGACGCGTGGCCGCGCCGCTGGGCCGAGGCCTACGTGGACTGGGCCGCGGGCGAGAAGCGCGCGTGGCTCCGCGCGCAGGGCGTGCGCCTGTTCCCGGTCGTGGGGTGGGCCGAGCGCGGCGGCGGTCTCGCGACGGGCCCCGGCAACTCGGTCCCGCGCTTCCACATCGTCTGGGGCACCGGGCCGGGCCTCGTCGCGCCGTTCGTGCGCCGCTGCCGAGCAGCAGAAGAAGCGGGGCGCCTCGAGTTCCGCTTTCGCCACCGCGTGACCGGCTTGACGGTGGCGAATGGCCGCGTGACGGGCGCGACGGGCGACGTGCTCGCCGACAGCGCCGTCGAGCGCGGCGCGCCGTCGAGCCGTGAGGCGGTCGGCGGGTTCGACATCACGGCGGGCGCGGTCGTCGTCGCCTCGGGTGGCATCGGAGCCAACCTCGAGCTCGTCCGGAAGAACTGGCCCAAGCGCCTCGGAAAGCCGCCGGCCGAAATGCTCGTCGGCGTGCCGGACTCGACGGACGGCCGGATGCTGGGCGTCGCCGAAACCGCCGGCGCGACGGTCCTCCACCCGGACCGGATGTGGCACTACACCGAAGGAATCCAGCACTACGCGCCCGTCTGGAGCGGCCACGGCATCCGCATCCTGCCTGGCCCGTCGCCGCTGTGGCTGGACGCGAGGGGCCGCCGCCTGCCGATCCCGTGTCTCCCCGGCTTCGACACCCTTGGGACGCTCGGGCACATCGCGCGCTCGGGCCTCGGCCACTCGTGGTTCGTGCTCACGCAGCGGATGCTCGAGAAGGAGATCGCGCTCTCGGGCTCGGAGCAGAACCCGGACCTCACCGGCCGCAGCGTCCTCGGCGTGCTGGGCCGCGCGCGGAAAGGCGTCCCCGCGCCCGTCGAGGCGTTCCGAACCCGAGGCACGGACTGGGCGACGGCGGCCGACCTGCCGGACCTCGTCCGCCGGATGAACGCCATCGCGCCGGGCGTGGACTTCGCCACGGTCGAGCGCGAGGTGCGCGCGCGCGACCGCGAGATGGACAACGCGTTCACCAAGGACCTTCAAATTGCCGCTCTCCGCTCGGCCCGCGCCTACGTCGGCGACAAGCTGATCCGCGTGGCGACGCCGCACAAGATCCTGGACCCGGCCGCCGGGCCGCTCGTGGCCGTCCGCCTCCGCGTCGTGACGCGCAAGACGCTCGGCGGGCTGGCGACGGACCTCGAGGCGCGCGCGCTCGACGCGGCGGGCGCGGTCGTGCCGGGCCTCTTCGCCGCAGGCGAGGCCGCAGGGTTCGGCGGCGGCGGGATGCACGGCTACCGCTCGCTCGAGGGCACCTTCCTCGGCGGCTGCCTCTTCTCGGGGCGCGCCGCGGGGCGCGCGGCGGCGGGATCGGTCTGACGGGATCCGCGGACGGGCGCGGTGCCATTCGGGGAGGCACGGCAAGCCGTGCCCCTACGGGTCGGTGGCCGGGCGGGCGTTGGCGGCGGGATGTGGCGCGGCGCCTGTCCGACCATTCCCCATTCCTGCAATCGGAACCCGCCGCGGGGCGGGGCGATCCACCCACACCCCTTGCCTCGCTCATGACCGCCCACGTTGCCATCATCGGGACCGGATTCGGCGGCCTCGCCACGGCCCTGCGCCTCGCCGAGGCGGGCGAGCGCGACGTCGTCCTGCTCGAGCGCGCTGATGCCGTCGGCGGCGTCTGGCGCGACAACGTCTACCCCGGCGCGGCGTGCGACGTCGAGAGCCGGCTCTACGGCCTCGCCGCGGCGCCGAACGCCGACTGGAGCCAGCGCTTCGCGCGGCAGCCCGAGATCCGCGACTACCTCGAGCGCGTCGTGGACGGGCGCGGCCTGCGCAGCCGCATCCGTTTCGACACCGACGTCACGCGCGCCGTGTGGGACGACGCCGCGGCGCTGTGGCGCCTCGACACGACGGCCGGCGAGGTGACGGCCCGTGTCCTCGTCTCCGCCTCGGGCGCGCTCGCCGAGCCGCGCTTCCCCGGCCTGCCCGGAATCGACACGTTCCGCGGCGCGCTCCTGCACACGGCGCGGTGGGACGAGGCGCTGAGCCTCGACGGAAAGCGCGTCGCCATCGTCGGGACGGGCGCCTCGGCGATCCAGGTCGTGCCCGCCATCCAGCCGCGCGTCGGGCACCTCACGCTGTTCCAGCGGACGCCGGCGTACGTCATCCCGCGCCGCGACCGCACCCTCGCCGTCCGCGGCAACGACCGCCTCGCCCGCACCTTCCGGAGCCTGCTCTACGGCCGTCACGAGGCGCTCGGGTTCGCGCTCCGCTCGCCCCGCCTCGGCCGCCTCGCCGCCGTCCTCTCGCGGGCGTTCATGCGGAGCCAGATCGCGGACCCCGACCTGCGCCGGCGCCTCGCGGCGCGCTTCCGCGTCGGCTGCAAGCGCATCCTGCTCTCGGACGACTACTTCCCGGCGCTCGCCCGGCCGAACGTGACGGTGACGGGCGCCGCGGTGCACCTCACCGAGACTGGCGTCGTCGATGCCGAAGGCGCCGAGCACCCCGCCGACGTCGTCGTCTTCGCGACGGGCTTTTACGTCCACGAGCTGCCCATCGCCGAGCGGATCGTCGGGCGCGACGGGCGGACGCTGGCCGAGGCGTGGGACGGCACGCCGGTCGCGCACGTCACGACGAGCGTCGCCGGCTTCCCGAACCTCTTTCTTAGCCAGGGGCCGAACAGCGGGCTCGGGCACTCGTCGGTCGTGCTCACGGCCGAGGCGCAGGCCGAGCACGTCGCCAACGCCCTCCAGTTCATGCGCGAGACGGGCGCCGCCTCGGTCGAGCCAACGGCCGAGGCGCAGGCGGCGTTCGTGGACGAGGTCGACCGGATGAGCGTCGGCTCGGTCTGGACGAGCGGCTGCGAGAGCTGGTACCTGGACCGCACCGGCCGCAACGCCGCCATATGGCCCGGCTCCGTCGGCGCGTTCCGCCGCCGCGTCGCCCCGTTCGACCCCGCCGAGTACCACATCCGCCGCCTCGACGGCACACCCGCAATGTCCCCCGACACGTCCATGCCCGGAATCCAGCGCCGGCTCAGCGGCGCCGTCGCCCGAGGCATCGGCCTGCTGCCCGCCGCGGCCGTGCAGCGCCTCGCCGGCGACCCGGTCGAGATCGACGCGCAGCGCCTCGACCCGCACATCCAGCTCGTGCTGAAGCTGGAGCCCGACACGATGAGCGCCGCTGCCTTCCGCGCCGATCCCGTCGCCGCGCGCCACCGCCTCCGCCGCGACGTGCTCGCGCTCCACGCCGGGCAGACGCCCGTCGGGAGCGTCGAAAACCTGACCGTGGACGGCGCGACAGGGCCGCTGCGGGCGCGCCTGTACCGGCCCGCGAACGTCACGAGCCCGCCGCTCGTCGTGTTCTTCCACGGCGGCGGCTTCGTCGAGGGCGACCTCGACACGCACGACGAGGCGTGCCGGCTGCTCTGCCGCCACGCCGGCCACGCTGTCCTGAGCGTCGACTACCGGCTCGCGCCCGAGCACCCGTTCCCCGCCGCCGTGGACGATGCGCTGGCCGCGTTCCGCTGGGCGCAGTCGGCGAATCTCTGCGCCTCGGCGCTCTGCGTCGGCGGCGACAGCGCGGGCGGCACCCTCGCGGCCGCCGTGGCCCAGCTCGCTCGGGATGAGGGGCCGCCCGCCGCCCAGCTCCTCATCTACCCGGCGACCGACAGGCCGACCGACCGGCCCTCGCGCCACCTGTTCGACGGCTTCCTGCTGCCGAACGACATCCGCAGAGCCTTCCTCGAGGTCTACACGGCTGGCTCGGGCGCAGACGCCGCGGATCCGCGCATCTCGCCCGGTCTCGCCGAGCGCTTGGATGGGCTCGCGCCCGCGCTCGTCCTCACCGCCGGCTTCGACGTGCTCCGCGACGAGGGCGAGGCGTATGCTCACGCGCTCGACGCGGCCGGTGTCCCGGCCGAGCTCTTCCGCGCGGCGAGCCTGCCGCACGGCTTCATCAACCTGACGCCCGCTGTCCCCGCCGCCCGCCGCGAGACCGTCGCGCTGGCGCGGCAGTGGCGCCGGTTCGTCCAGCACCACGCCTCATGAAGCGAGACCTCCGCGGCGGCGTCGCCGTGATCACCGGCGCCGCGTCCGGCATCGGCCGCGCGGCGGCCGTCTCGCTCGCCCGCCGCGGCGTCGCCGTGGCACTCTGCGACCGCGACGCCGGCGGCCTCGCCTCGGCAGCCGAGGACATCCGCGCGCTCGGCGTCGCGGCCAGCACACACGTTCTGGACGTCGCCGACGCCGCAGCGCTCGCGGCGCTGCCCGACGCCGTCCTGGCCGAGCACGGGCGCGTGACGGTCGTCGTGGCGGCGGCGGGCGTCCTGCTCGCCGGCCGCTTCGAGGACGTGTCGATGGACGAGTTCCGCTGGCTGTTCGGGATCAACGTCTTCGGGACGGTCGGCCTCGTCAAGGCCTTCCTGCCCGCGCTGATGCGCGAGCGTGGGCACGTCGTGACGATCTCGAGCCTCTCCGGCATCATCGCGCCGGCGGGGCAGGTCGCGTACGCGGCGTCCAAGTTTGCCGTGCGCGGCTTCTCCGAGGCGCTTCGCCACGAACTCGGCGGGACGGGCGTCGGCCTGACGGTCGTGCACCCGGGCGGCGTCGCGACGTCGATCGCGCGCTCGGCGCGCGTCGCGGCAGCGTCGGACGCGGCCGCGGAGCGGGCCCGGAGCGACCGCTTCGGCCAGCTCTTCCTCAAGACGCCGCCCGAGGCCGTCGGCGAGGCCATCGCGAGCGCCATCGAGAAGCGGAAGCCGCGCCTCATCGTCGCCAGCCAGGCGCGCCTCGCCGTCGCGCTTCAGCGCCTCGCGCCAGTTCGGTACTGGCGGCTCGCGCGGTGGCAGTTCGAGCGCGTGGGCTGACGCTACCGGCCCGTCGCGATGGCGCGCGCCGCGAGGCAGTCCACGAGCCCCGGAGCGACCAGTTTGGCCCAGACGCCGATCTTGCCGCGGGCCGTCATCACGACCTCGCGGCGGCGCTTGTCCGCCGCCTCGAGGATGATCCGGGCGCACGTCTCGGGCGTCATCATGCGGTCCTCCTGGATCGGGCTCTCGCCCAGCGGCCGCCCGTCCGGCCCGACGGCGTGGCGCCGGACGCCCGTCGCGACGAAGCCGGGGAAGGCCGTCGTGACGCTCACGCCCGAGCCCGCGAGCTCGATGCGCAGCGAGTCGAAGAAGCCGGCCATCGCGTGCTTGCTCGCCGCGTAGCCGCTCCGCGTCGGGACGCCCGTCTTGCCGGTCAGGCTCGCCACGTTGACGATCCGCCCGCGGCTCTCCTTCAGGAACGGCAGCGCGGCGTGCGTGCACGCGACGGCGCCGAAGTAGTTGACGTCCATGATGCGCCGCAGCCCGTCGAGGCTGTCGAGCTCGTCGAAGCGCGCCCACATCGAGATGCCGGCGTTGTTGACGAGCACGTCGATGCGACCGAAGTGCTCGGCCACTTGGGCGACGAACGCTCGGCAGTCCGCCTCGACGGCGACGTCCGTCGGGATGGCGAGGGCCTCGGCGCCGAGCGCGCGGCACGTCTCGGCGACGCGGGTCAGGTCCGCCTCGGTGCGGGCGGCGAGGGCGAGGCGGCAGCCGCGCGCGGCGAGCTGGAGCGCGAGCGCCTCGCCGATGCCCGCCGAGGCGCCGGTGATGAGGACGGCGTCGCCGCGGCGGATCGGATCGGGCATGGGAGCGGGCAGTGGGCGAGTCCCATGCTAACGCCGCCTCAGCGCGTCGCGTCGGCGAGGGCGGCGCGCGCGGCGGCGACGAACTCGGCGGGCTTGTCCATCCACAGGCTGTGGCCCGCCCCGTCGACGACCGTCAGACGGCCGTCGCGCAGATCGTCCACGACGTTTGGCCAGACGGTCGGGCCGGGGTCGGTGTAGTCGCACGTCCCGTCGACGACGCGGACGGGGCCGGCGAAGGCTTTGAGTGCGGGCCACATCGCCGCGACATCGGCGTCGAAGTCGGGCTGCGACACCACGGCCCGGGCGACGTCGCCGTTGTAGAAGACCTGCCCGCCCTGCATGTCGCGCCAGTTGGACCCGTCGCACGCGTTGACGGCCGCGAACTGGATGCGCCACGCCCGCGTCCGGTCGCGGTCGCCCATCGCGGCGAAGACGGCCCC
>JBBSQZ010000130.1:0-9335 GCA_038243565.1 Rhodothermales bacterium
CCGTCGAGACGCTCCACTCGGCGCCGCGCGGCACGTCCGCGGCGCTCACCGTCACGTCGCCCGCGCGGGCGTCGACGCGCAGGCGCCGCGCCACGGCGCGCTCGACCTGGACCGTGCCGGCCGCGATGCCCACGTCGAGGTCGCCCGTCGCGCCAAAGACGGCGACGCCGCCCGCGGCCGTCCGCACGACGACCGGCGTGCCGGCGGGGACGAACGCGATGACGTCGGCGCGGAGGCCGTCCTCGGCGATGGCGTCCGGCCGGTCGGCGCGCCACACGATCTGGTAGATGGCGTCGTCGCCGCCCGTCTCGACCGTGACGAGGGGCAGGCGCGCGCGCGCCGACGCCTCGGTCGCGCCGCGCGCGCGCCGCACGAGGCGCACCTGCGCCACCGTCATCGACGCGTCGACCTCGACGCGGACGTCGCCGGCGAAGCCGTCGAGCACGAGCGTGCGGCCGTCGAGCGGGATCGTGCGCTGCTCGGCGTCTGTCGCCTCGGTCCGCCCGACGGGCGCGGGCGGCGTGGCGTCGCGGCAGCCGGCGAGGAGGAGGAGGAGAAATGCGGTTTTAGGTTTAAGGTTTAAGGGCCTCATTGCCAGAGTGCTCAGGTCCATCGATCTGTGTAAACTTACATTAAACCTTAAACCTCTTCCTTCTCACCCCACCGTCACGGCGCGGATGAAGCGGCGCACGGCGACCCACGACGCAGCGAAGCCGAGCAGCACGCCGAGCCCGACGACGGCGAGGACCGAGAACAGCGCCGAGCCGCCGGGCCAGCCGGCGTCCTGCGCGCCGAGCGCGTCGGCCCCGCGCAGCGCCGAGAGCAGGATCCCGTAGAGCCCCCACAGCATCAGGCCCGCCGCGACGCCCGCGACGAGGCCCTGCGCGGCGCCCTCGATGAGGAACGGCTGCCGGATGAAGCGGTTCGTCGCGCCGACGAGCTTCATCGTGCGGATGAGCATCCGCCGCGCGTAGATCGACAGCCGGACCGTGTTGCCGACAAGCAGCAGCGCGGCAATCACCACGAGCAGCGCCACGCCGAGGCCGACGGTCGAGAAGGCCTTGCGGTTGCGCTCGATGGCCTGCACCGAGGCGACGTCGAAGGCGACGTCCTCGACGGCGCCCCACGTGCGGACGCGCGCCGCGATGGCCGTCATGCTGTCCGCCTGCGCGTAGTCGCCCTCGAGGCGGACCTGGTACGAGGCGGGCAGAAACTGCTCGTCGTCGAACACGTCGGCGCCCTCGCCGAAGGCCTCGCGGAACGTCTCGGATGCCTCGGCCTGCGAGACGTAGCGGACCGAGTCGACGCCCGGCACCTGCCGCAGGCGCTCGCCGACGCGCTCGGCGACGGACGCCTCGGCGGGCTTGAGGAAGACCTCGGCCTCGGCGGCGCGCTGCCGCAGCGTGTCCGAAAACTCCTTCCACTGCCACCCCAGCAGCGCGAACAGGCCGATGAGCACGAGCGCGATCGCGAGCGCGGCGACACTCGTCGCCGTGGCGAAGGGCGTCCGGCGGAAGCCGGCGAGGCCTTCGCTGAGGGTGTAGGACAGGGCCATCGGCAGCGGGCGGGGGACGCGCGAATGTAGCGGGGGAACGGGACGCGGCGCCCGGCCAGCAAGCAAACACCCGGCCACAACCGGGCCGGAGCGTTCCCGAGGCGCCGGAAGAAGCGGCCTCAGCGGCGGACGAGGACGGCGAAGGTCGTCGCGTTGCCGGGCTCGTCCTCGATGCCGTCGGCGAGGACGGCGAGGCCGTGGCGCGCGGCCGCCGAGGCGTGGGCGACGGCCGCGGCGCCGCGGTCGCCCGCCGCGGCGACGTCGCGGGCGGCGCCTGCCGTGTCCTCGGCTGCCTCAGTGCGCGCATCCGGAAGGTGCGCCGCGGTCCAGCGGGCCGTCTGCGCGAGCGCCTGCGGGTGGCTCCGGACAACCCGGACCTCGCCCATCGCGACGCCGGGCAGCGCGAGCAGCGCGTGATGTACGGCGAGCGTCTCGTCCGCCGCGCGCGTCAGCCCGAGCGCGACGCCGAGTGCCGCGGCGGCTTCGCCTCCATCGACGCTGCCGGTCGTCGAGTTGCGGACCGGGATGACGGCGGCGGCGGCGCGTCCATCGGCCGCAGCGCGGACCGCGGCCTCGAACGAGGCGCAGCCGAGCGTCTCGACGGCGTCGCCGAAGCGGGCGCGGGCGGCGGCCTCAGAGTAGGCGCCGGGCTCGCCCTGAAAGGCGACCGTCACAGCGCGTCGCAGGCCGGGCCGGACATGTTGACGTCGGCCGGGGCGACCCAGCCAGGTGGGCCGTTGCGCTCGAGGCGCACGCGGAGCCAGCCCGAGGGCGTCTTCTGCGTCGCCTCGGCGAAGCCCTGCGCGGGGATCGTCGCGACGACCGCCGCCGCGGTGTCCGGCCGGGCGTGGATACGGACGGCGCCCATCGCCATCTGGTAGCACGCGACCGGGTCCACGCGCGGCTGCTGCGGCAGGTCCGCGCAGGCGCCGCGGAGCGCGAACGGGCCGTCGGCCGACGCGTAGCGCAGGCGGAACGGGCCGACGTTGGCGGCCTGCGCCGTCCCGGGGTCGATGCCGACGAAGCCCGGCGCGCGGCCCGACGCCCGCGCCGAGTCGCCGGGCGCGAGCACGCCGAAGCGGACGGCGGCGACGGACGGCCGCGCGTAGAGCATCACCGTGTCCTGCGCGACGAGCATGCAGCCGGCGTCGCGGCGCTCGGCCGGCAGCGCGGGCATCGCCTCGCCCGGCGTTGCGACGAGCGTGTCGCCCGGGGCGACGGCCGCCGAGCCGCCGGGCGTCTCGACGCGGCAGCCGGCGAGGACGAGAACGAGGACGGCGAGCGAGAGGCGGGTCATCGGAGCGAGGGCTGGTAGAACTTTCATACACACGTGGTAGAACTTTGAGCCGCAGTAGCCGATATTACTGGCAATCTGGTTGACCCGGAGGTGGGTGGCAGACGCCGCCGGAAAGAGGCTCCCGCAAGGGGGCCTTTTCTCTTTTCACCCGATCAGGGCCGTGTTAGGAAGCCAGAGACACCCGACGTTCTCGACCTGCCCGTCGCTCAGGCGTGCGTACTTGTTGAGGTCGAGCAGGTCGACGACCCGCCCCCCGAAGTCGACTGGCCGTGCGCCCAGCCCGTGACGTGCTTGAAGCGCTCCGGCGCTGGGATGCGCGAGCAGGTCGGCCAGCTGAAACCCGGCGATGTTGTCGCGCTTCTGCCTCACCTTGAGCTCGACGCTGGTCAGCACCGCTCCCCACAGACCGGCTGTGGTGCCGAATCCGCCGGCTTCCTGGAGCGTTCGGAAAGCAGTTTTGAGCGCCATGTCTTCCCGGCCGCCGCAGCTCTCGACCATCACGTCGCCTCGTGCCTGCTGCTCGCGCATCCACCACACGTACCGCTCGACGAGCGCGCCCAGCAGGTGCGCATAGACCTCCGGGCGGCCTGTCGGAACCTGCTGCTGGAAGACGTGCTTGTCCAGGACTGCCGTGAATACGATGTACGGCCACCTCGAGAAGGCATCGAACAGATCCGCGTCGAAGGCCCCGGCGCGGTCTGGATCGAGCAGCACGCCGTACGGTCCACGGCGGTGGACGATGTCCCGACGGTGCAGAACGAGAGGCCGTTCGTCGTCGGGGTGGGCATCGAAGTGGCGCTCCTTGAGCCAGGTCAGCTCAGGGGAGATCGACCCGCGCACGTCCGCCAGGGCACACGCGACGCCGGTCAGGCTCAGAAATCGTCGGTCCAGACGCTCGCAATGTGCAAAGCTGGGATCTCCAGCCTCGTCGACGTACAGCCGGTATGCAGGCGCATGAACGCTCACGAGGCGCGCTCGCCCGCCGGCTCCTCCTCCCGGTCCATGCGCTCCGGCGCCGAGATGCCGAGGACGGCCAGGCCGTGCGCGAGCACGCGCCGCGCTGCCTCGGCGAGGGTCAGCCGCGCCGAGGCGATGTCGGCCGGCTCGCCGACGATGCGGCAGTCGCGGTAGAACTGGCTGAACGCCACGGCGACCTCGCGCAGGAAGCCCGCGAGGCGGTGTGGCGCGCGCCCTTCGGCGGCCGCGGCCACCTCGCCCGGGAACAGCAGCAGCGTCTTGACGAGGCCCACCTCCGACGGGTGCGTGAGGAGCGACAGGTCCGCGGCCGAGCCGTCGGCGCCGCGCACGGCGGGCAGGCCCGTCTCGGCGGCCTTCGCCTGGATCGAGCAGATCCGCGCGTGCGCGTACTGGAGGTAGAACACCGGGTTCTTCTCGGACGCCTCCTTCGCCAGGTCGAGGTCGAACTCGAGGTGCGTGTTCGGCGAGCGCATCAGGAAGAAGAAGCGCGTCACGTCCTCCCCGACCTCGTCCATCAGCTCGTCCAGCGTGACGTAGTTGGCCTTGCGCGTGGACATCTTGACGGGCACGCCGCCGCGGACGAGCGTCACGAACTGGTACACGACCACGTCGATCTTCGACGCGTCGCCGCCCATCGCCGCGACGCCGCGGAGCACGTCCGGGTACGTCGCGATGTGGTCCGCGCCGAAGACGTCGAGCACGAGCGCGAAGCCGCGCGACAGCTTCTCCATGTGGTACGCGATGTCCGGCAGGCGGTACGTCGGCTCGCCCGTGGACTTTACGAGCACGACGTCGGTCCCGCGCTCGCCCTGCGCGTCGGTCGTCGTCTTGCCCAGCGCCGAGGTCTTGAACCACGTCGCGCCGTCCTTCTCGTACGCCAGCCTGCGGTCCGTCAGCGCCTCGACGACGTCCCAGACGGCGTTCGACTCGTAGAGCGTATGCTCGTTGAACTGCGTGTCCATCCGGACGCCGAGGCGCCGCAGCGTGGCGTCGATCTCGGCGAAGATGGCCGTCTTCGCGGCCGTCGTGAACGGCGCCTCGTCGGGCGCGTCGAGGAGCGCGTCGCCGTGCTCGTCCGCCAGCGCCTGCGCGATGTCGGTGATGTAGCCGCCGAGGTAGCCGCCGTCGGGGAAGCCGTCCGGCACGACGGTCCCATCTTCCAGCTCGTGCGTCGAGGTGTCGGGGCGGACGATGGCGGTGTAGCGCGCGCGCACGGACTGCCCGAGGACGCGCATCTGGCGGCCGGCGTCGTTGAAGTAGTACTCCCGCGTGACGCCGTAGCCGGTCCACGCGAGGAGGTTCGCGATGGTGTCTCCGAGGACGGCGTTGCGGCCGTGGCCGACGGTGAGCGGGCCGGTCGGGTTGGCCGAGACGTACTCGACGATGGCCGTCTCGCCCGCGTGCGTCTCCGATTTACCGTACGCGTCGCCTCGGGCGAGGATGTCCGCGAGGCCCGTCGCGAGGTAGCCGGGGGCGAAGCGGATGTTGAGGAAGCCCGGCCCGGCGACCTCGACCGCCTCGACGCGGCTGGGGTCGATCGTCATGCCCATCGCGACGGCCGTCGCGATCTGGCGCGGCGCGCGGCCGAGCGGCTTCGCGAGCTGGAGCGCGACGTTCGTCGCGAGGTCGCCGTGGTCCGGGTTGGCCGGCGTCTGGAACTCGACCGGCACGTTGGCGGCGTCGAAGCCGTCGGGCAGGTCGGGCAGGCGGGCGAGGGCGGCGCGGATCGCGTCGGTGAGGGCTTCTTCCATTGAACCTGGGTGGGGCGTGCGCGTGAGAAGCTAGCCGACGGCCGGGCACGCCTCGGACCGGCCCCGCCCCTTCCATGCCTCTTCACTCCGATGGCCCGCTCCGCCCTGCTCGCGCTCGCCGCCGCGCTCCCACTCTTCGGCGCCACCTGCGGCGTCTTCCCCGGCGCCACGTTCGACGGCGCCGCGGCGCCCGACACGCTCTCGGTCCAGACCGACTCGCTCTTCATCTCTGTCGACTCGCTGAACTACACCGTGTCCATCGGCTACCCGCAGCTCACCGGGTCGTCCGCGACGGTGCCGGCCGCGATGGTCGAGCGCGTCAACGGCGTCATCCGCGACTCGGTGACGACGCACGCCGAGGAGTTCCGCCCCAGCGAAGTCCCGCCGCCCGACGAGCGCGACTCGCCGATGTACGTCGCCGAGGTCGACGGCGGCACGGACAACGTGATGCTGCGCGGCGACGTCTTCTCCGCCCTGCTCGGGGTCTACGCGTTCACGGGCGGCGCCCATGGCAACACGTTCTACACGCCTTTGACCATCGACCTGCGGACGGGCGCGCCGATCTCGCTCGATGACGTCTTCCGGGCCGGCACGCCGTGGCCCGACACGCTCTCGGCCCACTCCGAGCGCGCGCTCTTTGCCAAGCTCTACGAGAACGACCCCGAGGCGACGCCGGCCTCGGCCGCCGAGACGTTCTACACCGAGGGCTACAGCCCGGCCGCCATGCGCCACGCCACGTTCACGCTCGGCGCGGACTCGCTCACGGTCCACTTCGTGCCGTACGAGGTCGCGTACTACGCCTTCGGCTCGACCGACGTGCCGGTCGCGTACACGGCCCTCGATGCGTTCCTGAAGCCCGGTGGCCCCGTCCCCCGCATCCGCGGCGGCCGCTAGCTTGCGGCCCGCCCAGTCCCCGCCGATGCGCCGTCGTCTCGCCGTCCTCCTGCTCGCCCTCGCCAGCTGCGTCTCGCCCGCGGAAGTCCGGCGCGCGCCGGCCGAACGGAGCGCATCCGTCACGCCCGACGTCGCGCCCGCCCGCACGACGCCGGCGGCCGAGTCGTCCATCGGCCGCTGGATCGCCGTCGACGTCGTGGGCGACGACGCGCAGACGCGCGACATCCGGGTCGGCGTGCTCGAGAAGATGCTCGTCGTGAACCCCGGCGGGCACGTCATCCTGCGCGGCGTGGACCGCGCGCCGGGCGGCGGCACGGCCTCGTTCTCGGGGATGCTCGTCGGCCGCGTGCTGACGCTCGAGGGCATCCCCAGCGCCGCGATCCTCGCGCACGAGGGCACGCGCCTCCTCCTCACCGACCCCGCCGGTCGCCAGACCCGCTTCATCCGCGCCGCCGACTGACGCCTCCGAGGCGCGGCCGACCAGGCGCGATGCTCCGCGCCACTCCACATCTTGTCATCCCGGGCCCCGACCCGGGGTCTGTCTTTCTCCTCGTGCCCAATACCTAACCCAAGTTGTGTCCCGCCCAAACGGTCATTGCGAAGAGCGTAGCGACGAAGCAATCTCGTTCTACAGCGCACTGGACGTCGAGATTGCTGGGCTGCGCCTACCTTCGGTGCGCTTCGCTCGCAATGACACAACTTGGGTTACCTAACCCGCGTTGCGCCCGGTGCGGGTCGGATGGAATCTGATGCTCAGGGTGAGCGTCGGCCCGGTAGAGCGGCCTCGCCGAGGCCGCCACTGGCGGTTCCGACGCGGCGCGCTCGGCGAGCGCACCCTACCAGACCGGGATCGGACCCAGACGCAACCTGGGTTACCTACATCGTCTACATGCTGGCCGTCAGAGGCGGGTGAGGAGGGCGGCGGCGGCGATGCCGAGGGCGTCCGCGGCGAGGTCGCGGAGCGAGAAGAGCGGGAAGGTGGCGCGGCGGCTGTCCGCGACCTCCTTCGCGACGCCGAGCGCGAGCGCCGCGCCGGCCGCGAGCGGGAGGGCCCCGTCGTCCGAGAGGCCGGCCTTGTCCGTGAAGACGTACTGGCCGGAGAGCGTCAGCAGGAACGAGGCGCCGAAGTGGAGCGCCTTGTCGCGGCCGAGCCAGTCGTCCGGCGGCGGGCGCAGCGAGTCCGGGCGCTCGGCGGGGCGCGTCTCGGGCGGGAGCGGTTCGAGCGCCTCGAGGGGGCGGCCGGGCAGGCGGTACGAGAGCGCCGCGGCGGGGCCCGTCTGCGCCGCGGCCGGGACCGCCGCGAGGGCGATCCCGGCCGCGAGGATGAGGGGTGCGCGCACGGCTAGAGAGCCGTCGGCGGCACGCGCTGGTCGATCGTCATGTCGTCGTCCGGGTCCGGCGTCGCGTCGCGCGACGCTTGAGACTGGAGGATGCGGGTGAAGGCCCAGACCATCGTCCCGAGCACGGCCGTCCAGGCGACGAGCATGAAGATGAGAGCTCCGGTAGACATCAGCGTACGGGGTTGGAGTGGATGGCGGCGGCGTCCATCTGCCGCGGGTTGCCGTGGCGGTCGTGCGGCCCGATCTCGTCCGACGCGCGGGCGATGATGTCGCCGTCCGAGTTGACCTCGTCGAAGCCGGCGTAGTCGTTGTAGCCGTTCTTCTTCCAGGCAATCTTGACCATCACGATGAAGAAGACGGCGAAGGCGACGAGGAGCAGGCGCGAGACGTGGACCCAGACCTCCATACCCTCCGGGATCGGGCCGCCGGCGGACTTGTTGCCGGCGAGCGTCAGGATCGGGTACGCCTCCGTCACGGCCCACCAGCCGAGGATGATGAACAGGAAGAGCGGCGTGAGGTACGTCATGATGAACTTGAACACGCCCGGGATGCGGATGTCCGCGCCCTGGTGGATCGAGTCCCACGCGTTGTCCGGCTTGAAGACCCACATGAAGATGACGACCTCGATGACCGCCATCACGGCGAGCCCGAACGTGCCGGCCCAGTAGTCCCACTCCCACAGGAAGCCGGACTCGAAGACGAGCATCGTCAGCACGCCGAAGCCGACGGCGACGGCGCCGATGATGTACGAGACGGTCTCGCGGCGGTAGCCAAACTCCTCGCGGAAGAAGGCCACGATGGGCGTCGCCATGGCGACGGACGACGTGATGCCGGCGAAGTAGAGCAGCGCGAACCACATCGCGCCGAAGCCCTGCCCGAAGGGCATCTGCTGGAACACGACCGGCATGGCCACGAAGCCGAGGTTGAACGAGCCCGTCTGCGCGACCGACATCGCGCCGGCGACGCCGAAGAATGCGACGGCGGCCGGGATGGCGATCGAGCCGCCGAGCACGACCTCGGCCGTCTCGTTGGTGATGGCCGTGGCCACGCCCGAGAGCGCGATGTCGTCCTTCTTGGTGAGGTACGAGGCGTAGGTCTGGAGCGTCCCCATGCCGACCGACAGCGTGAAGAAGATCTGGCCGGCCGCGGCGAGCCACACCTTGGCGCTCTTCAGCCCCGAGAGGTCCGGGTTGTAGATGAACTGGAGGCCCGCCAGCGGCGACACGCCGTTCTCGCCCGCCGGCAGCGTCAGCACGCGGATGGCGAGGATGATCGCGAAGGCGAACAGGATCGGCATGCCGACCTTGGCGAGCTTCTCGATGCCGCCCGAGACGCCCTTCGAGAGGATGTAGATCGTCGGCCCGATCGAGAGGAAGAAGAACAGGAAGGGCACCCAGAACTCGTGCGTGCTGCCGTCCGTGATGACCTGGTAGGACGTGAGGTAGTCCTGCATCTGCGTCTGCGTCGTCAGGCCCCAGTAGTCGCCCGTGGCCGAGAACCACGTGTAGGCGAGCGTCCAC
>JBBSQZ010000131.1:0-9285 GCA_038243565.1 Rhodothermales bacterium
CTTCGCGACGGCGACGATGCCGTTCCTGACGTACGTCCTGCCGCGCCGGATGCAGAGCCTGCACCCCGGCGCCGAGGGCAACCCGGCGTTCTCGCAGATGGACATCGCGCCGCAGATGCAGTGGGTCTTCTACGCCGCCGCGGCCGGCTTCCTCATGCTCGCGTGGTGGATGTACACGCAGCGCGTGCGCTCGCGCGTCGCCGAGATCCGCGCCGAGCGCCTCATGGACGCCGCGCCCGCCCCCGTCGCCCAGCTCTCCTGATGCTGCTCCAGATCGCCGACTCGCTCTCCGTCGAGGCGCCCACCGCCGGCCGTACCATCGCCGTCTACGACACGACGGCGATCACGACGGAGCAGGTCCGCCCGGCGAGCGGCTCGGAGCGCGTGATGCTCTCCGAGAACAAGCTGCCCGTCGTGCTCGCGGTCGTGCTCATCGTGTGGGCGGCGTGGATGGTCCTCGCGCTGCGCACGGACCGCCGTCTCGCGCGCATCGAGCGCGATCTTGACGCCCGTGAGCGTTCCGACCGGACTCTCTAACACAGCCTCCCTCTACCGCTGCCATGTCGATCCGCCCCAAGACCTTCGTCGGCCTCGCCTGCATCGGCGTCTTCGGCTTTTTCGTCGTCGACAGCTTCGGGACGCAGCTCTCGGGCTACGAGTCCTTCACGCAGGCGACCGAGAGCGGGCGCCGCGCGCACATCGCCGGCACGTGGCTCCGCGACCAGCCGACGATCTACGACCCGGACCGCAACCTGTTCACGTTCTCGATGGCCGACGAGAACGGCCTCGTCCGCCGCGTCGCCTTCAACGACCCCAAGCCGGCCAACTTCGAGGACGCCGAGAAGGTCGTCGTCGAGGGCCAGATGGCGGGCGACGTGTTCGAGGCCGAGCACATCCTCGTGAAGTGCCCGTCGAAGTACAACGACGCCCGCGAGTTCCAGCAGGGCGGTGCCGGGGCGCCGGGCGTGCCGACGGTCCCGACCTCGGCCCGATGACGCGCGCGGCCTGGATCGGCGTCGGCGCCGTCGTCCTCGTCGCCGGCGCCATCCTGAGCCGGACGAGCGGCTCGACGCCCGATGTGCCAGCCGGCGGGCCGCTCGAGCCGTGCGGGTCCTCTCCCAACTGCGCGCGCGTCCGCGCCTTCGTCGGCGCGCCGCCCGAGGCCGTCCGCACCGCGGCCCGGCAGGCCCTCGAGGACGACGGCGCGACGGACGTCGCGGAGACGGAGTCCGGCTGGACCGCCGCCGCTCCGATCGGGCCGTTCGTGGACGGCCTCGAGATCGTGGTCGAGGCGGACGGCGCGGGCTCGGCACTGTGGATCCGGAGCGCTTCGCGCGTC
Source organism: Rhodothermales bacterium (assembly GCA_038243565.1). GTDB lineage: Bacteria > Bacteroidota > Rhodothermia > Rhodothermales > Rubricoccaceae > DASVSE01. Next base: position 1,340 of record JBBSQZ010000131.1, read on the forward strand.
GGCCGGAGCGACCTCGGCGTCAACGCGCGCCGCGCGCGGCGCCTCGTAGCCGCCGTGCAGCGGGCGGCGGGCTGAGGATCCGGGCGCGGCGCGCGGGCGTGCCCGGCGTTCACCACACCGCGCCCCGATGTCCGTCCCGACCAACCCCCGCTTCCAGGAGATCATCGACCGCATGACGGCCGCCGGCGCGGGCGGCCTCACGCTGCCGCCGCCCGTGTTCACCGCGATGCAGACGGACGTCCGGGACTACCAGCCCGGCGACGCCGAGACGCACGTCGGCGCCATGATGGTCGCGCGCTTCCCGACGCTCGAGCAGCACCAGAACCCGATGGGCCACATGCAGGGCGGCATGATCGCGGCGGCCGTGGACAACGTCGTCGGGCCGCTGAGCTACCTCGTCGCCCCGCCCAGCGCCACGGCGCAGATGTCGGTGACGTACCTCGCGCCGGTCACGCCGGCGATCGACTTCATCGAGGTCACGGCGCGCCTCACGCACCGCGGCGGCCGGCAGCTCGTCTTCGAGGCGACGGTCGCGGACCCGGCCGGCAAGACGCTTGCCGTCGCCCACGCCACGCAGACGATCGTCCGCCGCGGCTGAGCGGCTACTCACGCCGCGTCGAGCTCGAACACCGAGACGGGCAGGCCCGACGAGCGGTCGAACGTGCAGCCCGCCTCGGCGCCGAGGCTCGCAACGGCCGCGGCGTCCTCGGCAGCGTCGTAGCGGGCATGCATCGCGCCGATGGCGTAGGCGAAGCCCGAGCCCATCGCCCAGAACTTCTTGAACTCGTGCACCTCGCGCATGTCGTACACGCCGAAGATGCCGCCCGGCGAGGCGATCAGGATCGACACCTGCGTCGACTCGTACGGGTCGCCCTCTTCTCCGGAATCCGGCAGCAGGTAGTAGTCCTCCTTCAGGACCGGGTGCAGGTCGACGAACGTGTTGAAGACGCCGCGGCGCGACGAGAAGTCCACGTTCTCCATGCGCTCGAGCGCGTCCTGGATGACGAGGTGGTGCGCCGTGAAGCCGACGATGCCGACGTAGGCGTCGCCGATCTGGACGATCTTCTCGGGCGCGGCGTCGTTGTCCGGCGGCAGGCGCGTCTCGTCGAACGTCGTGAGGGCGTCCGAGGCGATGGCGATGCGCGAGCCCTTGCGGGCGACGGTGAGCGTGGACACGGGGTGGGAGTCGGGGTGGTGGGCGGGCCGCTCAGGCGGTCGGCAGGGTGACGACGAACGTGGCGCCGCCGCCGGGCGTGCCGCGCACCTCGAGGAGGCCGCCGTGCGACTCGGTGACGATGTCGTAGGCGAGCGACAGGCCGAGGCCCGTGCCCTGGCCCGTCGCGCGCGTCGTGAAGAAGGGCTCGAAGACGCGGGCGCGCGTCTCGGGCGAGAGGCCCGTGCCGGTGTCTGCCACGGCGACCTCGACGGCCGCACCGAGCGGGCTCTCGGGCAGGCGCCGCGCCGAGACGGTGAGCGTCGGCGTCCAGCCGGCCGGCGCCGTCTCGGCGCGCTCGGCGAGCGAGGCGTAGGCGTTCGTGAGCAGGTTGGCGAAGACGCGCCGCAGCGAGCCCGCGACGGCCACGGCCGCCGCGCCCGGCGCGTCGTCGTCGCGGACGAGGTGCAGGCCGGCCGGCGCGAGGGCGGCCACGTCGTCGAGCGCCGCGTCGACGAGGTCCATCACCACGACCTCGCCGCGCGGGCCGCCGACGGTCCGGACGTGCTCGAGCATGCCCGTGACGATGCCGTTGGCGCGGCGCCCGTGTTCGTCGATGCGCGTGACGTTGGCCGCGAGCAGGCTGAGCGTCTCGCGGACGTTGGCCGCCGCCGCGGCGTCGGCGAGCGGGTGCGCGGCGAGCGTCGCGGAGAGCTCCGCCACGAGGTCCGTAGCCAGCTCCGAGAAGCCGACGACGAAGTTCAGCGGGTTGCGGATCTCGTGCGCGATGCCGGCCGTGACGCGCCCGAGGCTCGCCAGCTTCTCGGTCTGCACGAGCTGCCGCTGCGCCGCCCGCAGCTCCTCGAGCGCGTCGACGAGGCGCGCATTGGCGACGCGGAGCACCTCGCCTCTGGCGACCTCGGCCTCGTTGGCCAGCCGGAGCCGCTCGGTCTCGAAGCGGACCTGCATCGTCTGGAGCCGGCCCCGCGTCTGCGCGTCGAGAATCGCCTCGCGGACGGCGAGGTGCGCCCGGGCATGGTCGAGCGCGCGGAGCGGGTCGCCGAGGGCGCCGTAGGCCTCGACGAGGACGGCGTGGACCTGCTCCGCGTGCGGGCGCGCGCCGGCGCCCTCGGCCAGGCTCAGCGCCTCGGCGAGCGCCTCGACGGCCTCCTCAGGGCGGCCGAGCGCCACGAGCGCCTCGCCGACGTGGAGCAGGCTCGTGCTCTGCGCCTGCCGGTTGGCCGTGCCGCGCCGCCGCGCGAGCGCCTCGCGGTGGAGCACGAGCCCCGCCTCGACGTCACCGCGCAGGCGCGCCGCCGTGCCGAGGTCGTTGAGCGCCCGCGACTCGCCGGCCGGGTCGTCGAGGTCGTGGAAGAGCGCGAGCGCGTCGGTGAGGTGCGACTCGGCGACGTCGGGCGCGTCCTGGAGCAGCAGGGCGGCCCCGACGCTGGCCTCGGCCCGGGCGACGCCGAGCGGGACGCCGATCTCGCTGAAGAGCGCCCGCGCCTGCTCGGCCGTGTCGAGCGCACGGTCGGCGTCGCCCATGTCGGCATAGGCCGCGCTGAGCCCGTTGAGGACCCACGCCTCGGCAAGCCGGTCGCCGGAGACTCGGACGTCATCGAGGCTCTCGAGCGCGCCGGCGAGGGCCTCCTCGTAGTGGCCGAGGGTGGCCTGCGCGCTGGCGAGGGTCCCGCGGAACGTGATCCGCTCGTCGGCCAGCCCGAGCGCGTCGAACCGCGTGACCGCCTCGGCGAGGTGCGGGACGGCGGCCTCGTTCTCGGACAGCAAGAACAGGGCGCGCCCTTTGACCCCCGCCGCGTGGGCCTGCCCGGCCGCGTCGCCGACGCGGGCCGCGAGCGCGTACGCCTCCTCGGCGAGCGCCAGCTGCCGCTCGGCGTCCTGGACCGGCAGCGCCGCCGCGAGCGCGAGGAGCGCCCCGAGGCGCGCGGGGTCGTCGTTGTCGAGTGCGGCGAGACGCCCCTCGAAGGTCGTGAGGGCCTCCGGCGGCAGCGGCGGGGTCGGCTCCATCGGGGCGTGGGGGGTGGGTCAGGCGCGGAAGCGGCGGACGAGCGCGTCGATCGTGGCATCGCTCAAGGCCGGCACCGACGACGAGGACGAGGCGGCGGCGGGCGCGGTTGCAGCCGGCCGGGGCGGCGCCGGGTGCGGTACCGGCGGCGAGGACGGGGTGGCTTCGCCGACCTCGTAGACTCGGTTGCCCGCGCGGGCGACGAGGTTCGCCTCGATGCGGTCCATCCACGAGGCGCCGTCGCCGCCCGCGTTCGCCTGGCGCGCGTCGGGACGCGCGTCGGGACGCCGCGCGGGCGTGCCGGCGGCGATCCGCTCGCCGGCCGCGTCGTTGAGCGGGTGCGTCTCGAACGCGATGCGCTTCACGTCCACGAGGTGCATCGGGCCGACGTTGTCGCTCGTGATCGAGCCGCCGACGGCGCCCGGCCCGAGCGTCATCGCGGGGAAAAGGTCTGTCGTCATCCCGACCGAGCCCAGCGCGGCGACGGTGTTGACGACGATGCGCATGGCCGGCTTGTACAGCGCGAACTGCTCGATGACGCGCTCGGCCGTCGCGTGCAGCGCCAGCGTGTGGCCGACGCCGCCGAAGTGGAGGATCTCGAGGCAGCGCTCGCAGCCGGCCTCCCAGCCATCGGCGGCGTAGAACGAGAGGATCGGCGAGAGCGTCTCCATCGAGATCGGCTCGGCCTTGCCGACCGTGTCGACCTCGGCGATGAGCGCCTGCGCGTCGTCCGCCACCGAGAAGCCGGCCATCTCGGCGATGCGCCGCGGGCTCTGGCCGACGATGTCGACGTTGAAGACGCCGCCGGGCTTGATGATCGCCCGCAGCTTCGCGGTCTCCTCGGGCGAGCAGACGTGCCCGCCGCGCTCGCTCAGCGCCTCGAGGAGCTTGGACCGGATGGGCGAGTCCGCGACGACCGAGCGCTCGGTCGAGCAGAGCGTGCCCCAGTCGAAGGAGGTCCCGGTGAGGATGTCGGCCGCCGCTTTGGCGACGTTCGCCGATCGGTCCACGTAGACCGGGACGTTGCCCGAGCCGACGCCGTAGGCCGGCTTGCCCTTCGAGTAGGCCGCGCGCACCATCGGCCCGCCGCCGGTCGCGAGGATGACGCTCGTGAGCGGGTGCTCCAGCAGCGCGTCCGTCGCGGCGAGCGTGACGTTGGTGAGGCAGTGGAACAGCCCCTCGGGCGCGCCCGCCTGGACGGCCGCCTCGGCGACGACGCGCGTCGCCTCGGCCGGGCAGCGCGCGGCGCGCGGGTGCGGGCTCATCACGATCGCGCAGCGCGCCTTCGCCGCGAGGATCGCCTTGTAGAGCGCCGTCGATGTCGGGTTGGTGCTCGGCACGAGGGCCGCGACGATGCCCATCGGCGTCGCGACCTCCCAGACCGAGTCCGTCTTGCGGATGATGCCGGCCGTCTTCATGCCCGCCATCCGCGCCTGGAGCGTCCGCGTGGCAAACAGGTTCTTCTGCGTCTTGGAGTCGACCCGCCCGAAGCCCGTCTCCTCGACCGCCATCTGCCCGAGGCGCTCGGCCGCGGCGGCGCCTGCCTCGACCATCGCGTCGACGATGCGGTCTACCTGCTCCTGCGTAAACGTCTTGTAGCGCGCCTGTGCGGCGGCGGCGGCCGTGAGGGCGTCGCGGGCGTCCTGGATCGAGGCGAGGTCGGCGTCCATCGGGCGTGGGGCTGGCGGAGGTTGCAAAGTAGGCCCGGCGGCGGAACCGTCGAGACGCGGCGCGGCGCGGCGTCCGGTTTTCCAGCCGAGGCGCTGCGGCGGGCTCCGATACGCCCGGCGCGTGTAGAATGGACCGTCCGGCGCGTGCCCTTCGGCCCGCAAACCGCCTCCCGCGCTGTGGCATACCCTTTGCCACTGCCCCGTCGACTCCCTTCGCCGCCATGCCTGACGCCTCGCTCTCGCCCTCGGGCCTCCCCACCGTCGACGCCCGCTGGGGCGGGCTCGCCGCGGGCGGGTCGTACCTGCTCGTCGGCCGCGCCAGCGCCGGACGCTCGGCCCTCGCCCTCGCCTCGGCCAAGGCGGCCATGGACGCCGGCGGGAGGGCGCTGCTGATCTCGCCGCGCTCGCCGGACGAGCTCGCGGCCGCGGGCACGCCCTCGGGCGTGGACCTGCGCGCGCTTCACGCGACGGGCCGCCTGCACCTGCTCCGCATCCCCGCGCCCGCCGACCTCGCCGCGCGCGGCTCGGACGGCCTCGACGCTGCCTACCGCGACCTCGCCGCGCTCGTCGCGTCGGAAAAGCCGGACCGCGTCGTCATCGAGGACGTCACCCCGCTCGTCCAGTTCGACTCGTTCGAGCGCCTCGAGGCGGCCCTCTCCGACCTCATCCAGGCGCTCGGCGATGCCGGCGTGACGCTGCTGATGGGCCTCGGCGAGCCGGCCAACGCTGCCTCGGAGCACCTCATCACGGTCGTCCAGGGTCTCGTCGACGGCACGCTGACGCTGGCCACGGACGGCGAGACGCGCCGCCTCGACCTCGTCCGCCGCGGCGACGCGCCGGCCGAGGCATCGGCCGAAAAGCCCGCCGAGGCGCCGGCTGAGCCCGAGGCGCCGCCCGTCGAGGGCCGCTCGGCCGAGATGGTCGGCTCGGCGACGCAGCACCGCGAAGACGAGCTCGAGCCGTATTCGGACGGCATCCCGCGAACGCGCATCGTCCCGCCGCCGCCCGCAGACCCATCGCTGATGCAGCCGCCGCCGGACACGTTCGCGCAGGACCCCGCCGCCCCGATGTTCGAGCAGGGCTACCTCGTGGACTCGGGCGCCGGCAGCGTCGTCGGCACGATCACGCCCGCGGCGGCCGCGCCGCTCGCACCCACGCCGCCTGCCGCTGCGCCGCCCGCCGCTGCGCCGCCTGCCGCTGCGCCGACTGCCGCGCCTGCGTTTGCGCCGATCGGCGCGCCGGCCACCGCGCCTCAGCCTCCCGAACCGGAAGACCCCGCCGTAGCCGCCCGCACCGCGCTCGGCGCCGCCTTCGCCGCCCGCGCCGGCGGGACGCCGTTCCTCGTCGTCGCCGTCCGGATGGACGCCGCGGCGCCCGAGGGCGCCCACTTCTTCGCCGTCGCCGACGGCCTCCGCCGCGGCCTCCGCCCCGAGGACAAGCTGCTCGTGGACCTGCCGCGGCGCCGCGCGCGCGTCGTGCTGCCGGGCGTCGGCGCCGAGGGTGCTGCGGCGCTCTTCTCGAGCCTCCAGGCGCACCTCCGGAGCACACTCGGGCCGGACGCCGAGCCCGTCCTGCGCGCGGTCGGCGCCGTCTCGGTCCCCAACGGCGAGCCGTTCACGTCCACGCAGGACCTGATGGCCTACGCGTTCGAGTCGTAAGAATGCGGTTTGAGGTTTGGAGGTTGAGGTTGGCACGGCCGTGCATTCAGACAACTTCAAACTTCAAACTGCATTTACAGCGCCCTCTCCCGCTCCAGCGTCCGCACGAGGTCTGAGATGCCGACGGGGCCGTGGCGGTAGAGCAGCGGCTCGCCGTAGGCCGCGCCGACGCGGTAGCCGAAGCTGCGCGCCCGCGCCTCGACGAACTGCATGAAGGCCGGCGTCGAGATGAACGTCTCGGGGCCGCCGTCGGCCACGTCGAACTGGCTTTTGAAGGCGCGGAGCGCGGCGAGGCGCTGCTCCCAGACGCTCGACACGTCGAGGACGAACGTCGGCTCGAACTCGAGCGTGTTCATGTAGTGGAGGACGTGGCTCGGGCGGTGCGGCGCCTGCGGCTGGCCGTCCCCGCCCGTCGTCTCGAGCATCGCGAGGCCGCTCGCGAAGAGCGCGTCGGCGCCGAGGCGCGCGGCGTCGCCATGGTCCGGGTGGCGGTCCTCGGGCGCGTTCAGCAGCACGATCCGCGGCCGCGTGGCGCGGACGGCCTGCACGATGCCGCGTTGCGCGTCTTTGGTGTTGCGGATCTCGCCGTCCGGCAGGCCGAGGTTGCGGCGGAACGCGAGGCCGAGGATGTGCGCCGCGTCGGCGGCTTCGGCGAGACGGCCCTCGGGCGTTCCGCGCGTGCCGAGCTCGCCGCGCGTGAGGTCGAGGATCCCCGTCCGGTAGCCCTGCGCGTGGAGCAGGCACATCGTGCCGCCGGCGCTCAGCTCGACGTCGTCCGGGTGGGCGGCGAGGGCGAGGACGTCGAGCGGGGCGTCGGGGTCGGCGGCGAGGTCGGGCACGGGGCGGGGCGCGGGTGTCCGTCTCAGATCCCTCTGCGGCAAAGTTGATCCGACGTGCGCCGGGTGGCGCTCCACGTGCGCGCCTCTTCTTCACCGCGGCGGCGGGCGCCGCGGTCGCCAGGCGCCCGTTCTTTCGAGCGCCTCGCCCCTCCGCCCATGCTCCGCCTGCCCCTTCTCGCCGTCCTCCTGCTCGCCGGCTGCGCCTCGCGGCCGGAGCACCTCGCCCCCGAGGACGACCTCACGGACGCCTCGTGGCCGCTCCTCACGCAGGACAGCACCGCGCTCGCTTTCCCCGCCGACCTCAAAGGCGCGCCGACCCTCGTCACGGCGATCTACACGCACTGCCCGGACGTCTGCCTCACGACGATGGCCAACGTCGTCCGCATCCGCAAAGCGCTGGGCGCGGACACGGCGCGCGTCCACTTCCTCACGCTCACCTTCGACCCGGCCCGCGACACGCCCGGCGTCCTCCGCGGCTACGCCGAGACGTGGGGCGCGCGCGGCGGCTGGCGCCTCGCGACGGGCGACACGGCGACGGTCGCCTCCCTGATGACCCGCCTCGGCGTCCGCTCCGAGGTCTCCGCCCGCGACACGCTCGCC
>JBBSQZ010000132.1:0-9279 GCA_038243565.1 Rhodothermales bacterium
CGAGGGGTCGAGGAGAAACGCGGCACAGCGCGAACGGCAGCGGGCATCAGCACGGACGGCAGTTGGTCCATGGATGCACTCGCGCCGATCCGGGATCCCGGGGCACCAAATGGTCACACGGGTGGCGGGCGACAAGCAACCGCCGCCATCCTCCATTTATGTCATCCCGGCCCCCGAGCCGGGATCTCCTGGACGATGGGACGTGCATCGGCCCGCTCGTCGTGCGCTACTCAACATCGGGGAGATCCCGGATCAAGTGGGCTGCGCCGTCCTTCGGATCGGGATGACATATTATTAGTGACGAGGCGAGCGTGACGATAAGCGCATGTTTAGAACTTTGAGAGGCGCTCTATTCAAGCCTTCCGTCTTCCGCCTTCCGCCTTCCGCCTTCCGCCTACGCCGTGCCCGTCGAGCCGAAGCCGCCGGCGCCGCGGTCGGTCTCCGAGAGCGCCTCGGCCGGGACGAGGCGCACCGGCACGTACGTCGCCACGACGAGCTGCGCGATGCGCTCGCCCCTCGCGACGGTGAACGGCGCGCGGCTGTGGTTGACGAGCAGCACGCGGACCTCGCCGCGGTACGAGCAGTCGATCGTGCCGGGGCTGTTGAGGACCGTCACGCCGTGCTTGTAGGCGAGGCCGGAGCGCGGGCGGATCTGGCCCTCCGTGCCGACGGGCAGCTCGAGCTGGAGGCCCGTCGGGACGAGCGCGCGCGCGCCGGGTGCGATCACGACCGGCTCGGCGGCGGGCACGGCGGCGCGGAGGTCGAGGCCGGCGCTGCCGGCCTCGGCGTGGGCGGGCAGCTCGAGGCCCTCGCCGTGAGGGAGAATGCGGATGGGAACGTCGGTGAGCATCGGACCGGATGAACATGGGGCCGCCCCGGTCCAGACGGGCCGGGGCGGCGGAAAGGGCGCGCGGCGCGCGTCCTAGTGGCGCTGCTCCATCTGCTTCGACGCCTCGCCGAGCGGGCTCGGCACGACGCGCGTGCCGACCTCGGCCTTCTCCATCATGCGCCGGAACGGGCCGGCGGCGAAGAAGAAGACCAGGCCCGAGAGGATCGCGATGGCCGCGATGAACCCGAAGAAGCTCGGGCCCTCCATCGACTCCGAGAAGCTCGCCACGAGGCCGGCGAGGAAGCTGCCGACGGACGAGCCCAGGAACCACACGCCCATCATGAGGCTCGAGACGCGCGCCGGCGCCAGCTTCGTCATCGCCGACAGGCCCACCGGCGACAGCGTGAGCTCGCCGAGCGTGTGCAGCAGGTACGTCAGCACGAGCCACATCGGGCTCACGAGCGCGCCGCCGGCCGAGGCCGCCGAGGCGCCGATCATCACCACGAAGCCGAGCCCGACGAGCACGAGGCCGATCCCGAACTTCACCGGCGTCGCCGGGTCCTTGCCGCGGCGGCCGAGCGCCAGCCAGATCGCGGCGACGAGGGGCGCGATGGTGAAGATGAACAGCGCGTTGATGGACTGGAAGAACGACGCCGGGATCTCGAGGCCCAGGAACCCGCGCTCCGTGTTCTTGTCGGCGAACAGGTTGAGGCTCGAGCCGGCCTGCTCGAAGGCCAGGAAGAACATCACGGCCCCGAAGAAGAGCAGCCCGATGAGGTAGAGCCGCTTGCGCTCGAGGTCCGTCCAGTAGCTCCGCGTGAAGAGCCACCCGAACAGGCCGACCACGATCGCGACCATGATGGCGCTGTAGATGCGCGTGATCGTCGTCTCGTTGAGCGCGTAGAGGCCGGCGGCCGAGAGGCCGTACAGGATCCCGAAGAGCGCCAGCACGGACACGATGCCGAGGCCGAACATCCGCACGCTCGCCGGCTTCTCCGCCTGGGCGACCTCCGTGAGGTGGCCGACCGTGCCGAGGTTGCGGCCCATCACCAGGTACACGATCATGCCGATGACCATCCCGATGCCGGCCGAGGCAAAGCCGAGGTGCCAGTTCACGTTCTGGCCGAGGTAGCCGCAGACGAGCGGCGCGAAGAACGCGCCGATGTTGATGCCCATGTAGAAGAGCGTGAACCCGGCGTCGCGGCGCGAGTCGTGCTCCGTGTAGAGCTGCCCGACCATCACCGAGATGTTGGGCTTCAGCAGGCCCGTCCCGAGGATGATCAGCCCGAGGCCGGCGTAAAACGAGGTGATCCCGGGGATGGCCATCGTGAAGTGGCCGAGCGAGATGACGATGCCGCCGACGAGCACCGAGCGCCGCTGCCCGAGCAGCCGGTCCGCGATCCACCCGCCGGGCAGGTTGACGAGGTACACGAGGCTGGTGTAGAGCCCGTAGATCAGCGCCGCCTTGGCGACGTCGTAGCCCAGCCCGCCCGCCGCCGTCGAGGCGGTCATGAACAGGACGAGCAGCGCCCGCATCCCGTAGTACGAGAACCGCTCGAACATCTCCGTAAAGAAGAGGTTGCCGAGCCCGACCGGGTGGCCGAAGAAGCGGGTGTCGTGCGGGTCGAGGCCGGCGGCGGCGGGCCCGGCGGCGGCGTGGCCGGGGGCGAGTTCGTGAGCGGCGAGGTCGCTCGCGGCTTCGGCGTCAGGTCCTAGCATCGGGAGGGGATCTGTGGGAACGGGGCCGGCGGCGGCCAGGGGGGGCGAAGATAGGCACCGGCCGTTCACGCGGCCTGCACCTTGCTCAGAGCCGCCGCGGCGTGTTGAGGCGTCACGCGCCGGGCACCTCGCCGAGCAGGTCGGCGGCGGGGCGCGCGGTCGGCCGGGCCGAGGCGCTCCACAGACGCGGCGAGCGCCTCGGCGCGGCTGCCGGACGCCAGACACGTCGGCCTCCGCTGGCACCCTACAGGGACAACCGGTCACGGAGCGTCGCGGCGCGTCGGCGCGAGAAGGCGACCTCGCCGCCGCCGGCCAGGCGCACGCGCAGCCCACCTCCCGGCTGCTCGTCCACGCCCGCCACGTGGGCAAGCCCGATCATCTGCGAGCGGCTCGCGCGCGCGACGAGGCGCGCGTCGATGCGGTCTTCGAGCGCGCTCAGCGACCGCAGCACGAGCGGGCGGGCGGGCCGCCCGTCCGGGCCGTCGAAGTGGAGACGCGTGTAGTTGCCCTCGGACTCGAACAGGCGCACGTCGCCCACGCGGACGAGCCAGACGTGGCCAGCGTCGCGAACGAACACGCGGTCGTGCGCGCCCAGGCGGCCGGACGGCTCGGCCTGCATCTCGGAAGGCGCCTCAGCGACGCGCGCCCGGACGCGGCCGAGCGCCTCGGCCAGCCGGTCCGGGTCGACGGGCTTGAGCAGGTAGTCGACGGCGCTCATCCGGAAGGCGTCGAGCGCGTGCGCGTCGTAGGCCGTCACGAAGACGACGTGGGGCCGTGCGTCCAGCGCGTCGAGCAGGTCGAAGCCGGTCCGGCCGGGCATCTGCACGTCGAGGAACAGCACGTCCGGCGCGACCGAGAGGTCGGCCAGAAGCGCCTCGGCGGCCTGCGCGCTCGACGCCTCGCCGACGATCTCGACGGCGTACGCGGCGAGCAGCGTGCGCATCTCGGCCCGGGCGAGGCGCTCGTCGTCCACGACGACGGCGCGGAGGGGGCGCGTCATGAGCGCGGTACCGGAAGGATCATCTCGACGCACGCGGACGCGTCGCCCAGGTCTGCGTCGAGCGACGCCGAGGCGCCGTAGAGCAGCGCGAGGCGCTCGCGCACGAGGCGCAGCCCGCTGCCGGTTCCAGCCGCCGCCGCGCCGCGCGGCGCCGGTGGGTTCTCGACCGTGAGGCGCAGCCGGCCGCCCTCGAGACGCGCCTCGATGCGGACGGCCCCGCCGTCGGGCCGGTCGGCGATGCCGTGCTTGACGGCGTTCTCGACGAGCGTCAGCACGGCCAGCGCGGGGACGGGCACGCCGAGCGCGGCCTCGTCCACGGCGATCTCGACGCCGAGGCGCTCCTCGAAGCGGAGCCGCTCCAGGTCCAGGTAGGCGCGGGCGAGGTCCAGCTCGGCGCCCAGCGCCTGCGTGTCGGCCCGGCCCGCGGCGAGCGTGCCGCGCAGGATCGCCGCGAGCTGCGTCACGGCCCGCCGCGCCGCCGCGGGGTCGGTCGCGACGAGCGCGCGGACGGTGTTGAGCGCGTTGAACAGAAAGTGCGGGTTGACCTGCGCGCGCAGCGACGCCAGCTCGGCCTCGGCGAGCGCGGCGCGCAGCCCGAGCGCCTCGCGCTCGGACTGCCGCAGCCGCCCCGCCGTCGTGAACAGGACGTAGGCCAGCGCCCACGCCATCAGCATCCCGCCCGTGATGGCGGCGCTGCCGGCCGAGGCGCCGAGCGTCCCCCACTCGGGCGCCTCGCCCTGAACGAGACTCGCCGAGGCGCTCAGGAGCGCCGCGGCGAGGGTGATGAGCGCGCCGAGTGCGAGCGACGCCGCGACGGCGGCCAGTCCGAGCTGGAGCGCCCCGGCGTCGCGCCAGCGCAGCACGACCGTGCGCAGCACGTGCGACGCGCTCAGGAATGCCGCCCACGACCCCACGACCCCGACGAGCGCACTCGTTGGCGTCCACTCGCCGCGGACGCCGCCCGTGGCCGCGGCGAGGCCGAAGAGGGCGCCGAGCACGGCCGCCCAGCCCACCGACTGGGCGGTCCAGTAAAGGCGGCTCGCGCGCATCACGACGCCGGCGGCGGCTCGACGCAGACCTGCATCTCGTCGCACGCGACCTTGAGGTACTCGGCGAGCGGCGGCATCCCCATCGCGGCGCGGCGCTGGTCGACGTGCGCGGCGTCGCGGATCGGCACCAGGCCCATCCGGCCACCGGGGACGGCGCGGAACTGCGTCCCGTAAACCTGCGGCTGGCCGTCGTTCATCAGGATGCGGTCGGTCATCAGCGCGATGTGCTGGCCCTCCAGGTCGCCGGCGCGCCATGCCACGCGGAACCCGGGCAGCGCCGCGCGTTGCAGGTCCGTCGGGCCGTGCTGGACGATGTAGAACAGCGCCTCCATGCCGTCCGCGCCGATGTCGGCGGCCGTCGGCCAGCCGCTCTCGGCGACGACCTCGCGGACGCGCCGCTGGTTGGGACGGTCGATGCGGGTCATCCGAACGGCGGTCTGACCGAACGACCAGAGCGCCGGGGCGCTCGTCATGTCGCCGAACGACGACATCGCCGGGTCGCTGCGGACGCGTCGGTCGAGCTCGAGGCGGCGCAGCAGGTCGGCGCGGAGCGTGGGGTTGGAGACGGGCGCCGCGGGCGCCGCGACGGCGAAGCCTGCCGGGAGCGTCGGCGGCGGGCCGGCGCTGGTCCACAGGGCAGCGCCGGCCGTGAGCGCGAAGACGACGCACGCGGCGACGAGGACGGCGGCAGCGCGGGCGAGGGATCGGAGAGCGGACATGGCGAGAGGCGGTTGGTGTGCCCCCAGATTCCGGCTGGAGCCGCGCCTCTCCGAGCACGTTGTGACGAGCGGCGCGGCGTCGGGACGAGCGGCACCGAGGCGCGGGCGAGCGGTCATGCGTCGTCCAGCAGCGCCGCGGCGAGGCGGTGGGGCGCGCGGTCGGTCGGGTCGAGGCGCTCCACGGCCCGAGCGAGCGCCTCGGCGCGGCCGCCGGACCAGAAGCGCGCCCGCCACGCGGCCTCGACGAGGCGCCGCACGCGGCGGCGCAGGCGCCGGGCGCGGAGGGCGTCCCACCGCGGCGCGAGTTGGGCGCGGTGCGCGTCGAGCGCCGCGAGCAGGCCGTCCACGTTGTCGTCCTGCAACGCCGACACCTTCACGACGGCGGGCTCGCCGGGCTGCCGGTGGCCCACGCCGCGGAGGTGCAGCGCCTGCCGCAGCGCGCGGACGAGCGCGCCCGCCTCGGGCTTGTCCGCCTTGTTGACCGCGAACACGTCGGCGACCTCCATCAGGCCGGCCTTCATCGCCTGCACGCCGTCGCCGGACTCTGGCACGAGGACCACGAGGACGGTGTCGGCCGTCTCGGCGACGTCGATCTCGCCCTGCCCCACGCCGACCGTCTCGACGAGGATGACGTCGAAGCCGGCGGCGTCGAGGACGTCGCAGGCCGCCTCGGCGGTCTCGGACAGGCCGCCGAGGGCGCCGCGGGCGGCGAGAGACCGCACGAACACGCCGTCGTCCGGCGCGCCGTCGGGCCCGGTCATGCGGGCGTCCATCCGGACCCGGTCGCCCAGGAGCGCGCCGCCCGTGAACGGGCTCGACGGGTCCACGGCGACGACGGCGACGCTGTCGCCGCGCGCGCGCAGCAGGCCGACGAGGCGGTCGGTCAGCGTCGACTTCCCGGCGCCCGGCGGGCCGGTGATGCCGACGCGCCATGCGCGGCCGGTGTGCGGGTAGAGCGCGTCCACGAGCGCGTCGGCGCCGGGCAGGGCGTTCTCGACGGCTGTGAGCGCGCGGGCGACGGCGCGGCGGCGGCCCGTGAGGACGTCGGCGGGGTCGAGCATCAGCGCAGGGCGGCCATGACGCGCTCGGCGAGGCGCAGCGTCGCGAGGGCGTCGTCGAGTGGGAACGGCGGCGCGGCGCCCGCGGCGAGGGCGCCGAGGAAGGCGCGCGCCTCGTCGCCGAAGGCGTCGGCCGGAACCCACCTCGTCTCCTCGCCCGCCGCGTAGACGGTGAGGCCGGGCGCACCGCCGGTGCGGACGAGCGCCTGCGCGAAGGCGCCGTTGCGGAAGCGGACCGTCATCGCGACGGCGACGAGCGCGGCGCCGTCGCGCTCGGCGTGCGCCGAGACGCTCGCCGCCTCCCGGCTGCCGACGGCGGCGGCGCACACGTCGAGCGCGCCGGCGATGGCGCGCGGCCACGCCATGCCCTGCGTGACGAGCGCGAGGGCGACGAGGCGCGCCGCGCCGGGGGCGCCGAAGGCGAGCGGGCGCTCGACGCCGACCTCGACGCCGGCCTCGTATGCGTCGCGGACGAGCGCGTCGGCTTCAGAAAGGCTCCCCGGCGGCCATGCCGCGAACGCGTGGCGCCCCGCAGCGACGGCCGCCCGCAGGGCAGCTAGGCGCTCGGGCTGTGGCCCGCCGACCACGACGGCCCGCGCGGCAGGATCGACGGCCAGGCCGGCCGCCGCGAGCGCCTCGGCCACGCCCGTGCCGGCGGCGGCGACGGGTGGCAGGGCGTCGGGCAGAACGTCGGGCATGGGCGGATGCGGGGGACGCGCCAATCTACCCGGTCCGTTCACCCTGCCACCCCGGCCGTCTCCTACCTTGGCCGATTCCCCAGCGCGCACCGCACATGTCCCGCATCCTGACCCTCTTCGTGCTCTGCATCGCCGCGACGGCGGCGCAGGCGCAGATTTCCGTTACTCCGCGCGGCAGCAACGCGGTGCTCGACGTCGGCGCGTGGAACGTCGAGTTCTTCGGCTCCACCGGCCCCCTCCCGGATAGAACTCCCAACGACGCGCTCCAGGCCGAGCGTGTCAAGGCGGTCCTCCGCGACGCTCAGGTGGACCTGTGGTCGCTCGAGGAGGTCGTGAGCACCGCCGGCTTCAACGCGCTCCTCGACAGCCTCGCGGCCGACGGCTACGCCGGCGTCATCGGGCCGAACGTCTCGTCGGATCCGGTCTTCAACCAGCGCCTCGCATTCGTCTACAACACGTCCATCGTGGCGCCCGTCGGCTCGCCGCGGACGGTCGTGCCGAGCTTCAACTTCGGCGGCCGCGCGCCGCTCGAGCTCACGGCCGACGTCACGATCGGCGGCGCTACGCAGCGGATGCGCTTCATCGCGGTCCACGCGAAGGCCTCGAGTGACACCACCTCGTACAACAAGCGCCTCGCCGGTGCGCAGCAGCTCAAGACGTACACCGACGGCCTCGCCGCGCAGGGCATCGCGTTCGTCGTTATGGGCGACTTCAACGACGAGCTCGGGGCGTCGATTACCCGCGGGCGGCCGTCGCCGTACGCCGCCTTCGTCTCGGACCCGACTTACACCTTCGCCACGCAGCGGCTCGACGACCAGAACATTGCGACCTACTGCAGCAACAGCACGTGCAGCAGCGGCTCGACGCTGGACCACATCCTGATCGGCGGGTCGGCCACGGCGAGCTACGTCGCGACCTCGGGCGACCGCTACGGCGAGCTCATCGCGGGCATCACGCAGTACACGGTGACGACCTCGGACCACCTGCCCGTCCTCGCGCAGTTCACGGTCACGCCCGTCGCCGGCGAGGGCGGACCGGACGCGGGCGCGCTCGCGCTGCTGCCCGCCGCCCCGAGCCCCTTCCGCGCCTCGACGACGCTCCGCTTCTCGCTCGCCAGCGCCGCAGACGTGCAGATCGACGTCGTGGACGTGCTCGGGCGGACGGTCGCGCACGTCGGCGGCTTCTACGGCGCGGGCGAGCACCGCATCGCGCTGGACGGCTCGGGCCTCGCGGCCGGCCTCTACCAGGTCCGCCTGCGCGCCGACGGACAGCAGCGCGTCCAGACGGTCGTCCGCGCCCGCTGACGCCGTCCGCAGCGCCTCGACTGCGCGGCGCTGCGGACCCGCCGTCCTGCCCTGTCGGCTCGAAGCGCATGTCCACAGGCCCCGATATGGGCGGGTGGACCCGGACGTGGTGCGTACGGCGCCAGCCGGACGGGGGCGGTTCATCGGCGTCGCGTGAGGCGCTGCGGTCACGTCGCCGCAGTACCGCGCAAACAGCACGAACTCCGTAGAGACACGCCGGCGGCGCGCCTTCTTTGGCCCACCGAGGCGCCCACGCCCGTTCATCCGGCCGAGGCGAGACGACGCGAGGCGCATCACAACCGCCCCCGGCGGGGGCTATCGAGCGCCAGCATCAGACACGAAAAAGGGCGGCGATCCGAGGTGGATCGCCGCCCTTTGCGTGAGTCAGCGCGAGGCTCAGTAGCCGCCGCCGCCGCCGCCGTAGCCGCCACGGTCGCCACCGCTGCCGCCGCGGTTGCCACCGCCGCCGCCGCCGCTGTAGCCGCCACCGCTGCCGCCGCGGCTACCACCGCCGCCGCCGCCGCTGTAGCCACCACCGCCGCCGTAGCCGCCGCCGCCACCGCTGCCGCCGCGGTTACCGCCGCCGCCGCCGTAGCCGCCGCCACCACCGTAGCCGCCACCGCCGCCGGCGGGACGCTCGGTGCGCGGGCGCGCCTCGTTGACTGTGAGGGGACGGCCGGCCATGTCGGTGCCGTTGAGCTGGTCGATGGCGGCCTGGCCCTCAGCCTGGTCCGGCATCTCGACGAAGCCGAAGCCGCGCGAGCCGCCACCGCCGCCGCCGCGGCCACCACCGCCGCCGCCGCCGCTGTAGCCACCACCGCCGCCGGAGCCGCCGCCGCCCCCGCGGCCGCCGCGGTTACCGCCGCCGCCGCCGTAGCCGCCGCCACCACCGTAGCCGCCACC
>JBBSQZ010000133.1:0-9242 GCA_038243565.1 Rhodothermales bacterium
GGGGCGTCCGCGTCGAGCCGGCCGTGCTGCGGGCGCCGACGGGCGAGCGTGCGGGCGGCCTCTCGCTCACCATCGCCTTCTGACCCGATGCGCCTCGCCCTCCTGCTCGCCCTGCTCGCGTCCAGCGCCGCGGCGCAGACGCCCGACACGACGGCCGCGCGGCGCCCGACGGCGGGCGTCGTCCTCGGCGGCGCCGCGGCAGGAATCAGCGCCGTGCTCGTCGGGACGCTCGTGCTCAAGGCCGTCGGCGCGGATGAGGGCGGGGCGATCCTGTTCTACCCGGTCGGCGCCGCGGCCGGCGTGACCGAGATCGGGCGCAGCCAGGGCCGCCACGGCACCTTCCGCGGCGCGGCGCTCGGCGCAGCCCGGGGCACGCTCTTCGCCGCGGGCGGCGCCCTCCTGCTCGGCTACGGGCTCGGAAGCATCTTCAAGGAGAGCGACGACAACAGCGCAGCGATCCTCGTCGGGCTCGCCGTCGTGTTTCTCGCGCCGCCGTACGCGGCCGCGGCGGGCTACAACGCGTCGGAGGTGCGGCCGGCGGTGCTCGTCGGGCCGGACGGCGCGCGGGCGGCCGGGCTCTCGCTCCGCGTCGCGCTCTGAGCGCCCACAATCACTGCTCCACGACGAGGTGGCCGACGAAGGCGCTGCGGTCGTCCATGACGAGGTCGCCGCGGCGGAAGCCGACGGCGCACGCCTCGAAGGCCCAGAAGAGGCCCGTCTGGTAGAGCCGGACGTCGGCGTCGTGCGGCAGGTCCGTGAAGGCCTGGAAGACGGACGGGAAGACGTCGTAGTCGCCGCCAGTCGCCTCGATGGCCTCGCCCGTCGCGCCGTAGATGGTCACGTTGCCGCCCTCGCGGCCGTAGGCCGGCTTCTCGACGTGGCGCTTGCCGGCGAGCGGGATGTACGCGGCCTCGAGGAGCAGCGGGTCGTCCGGGTGCAGGTCGTACGCGACCTTCATCAGGCGCTTGCTCTGCAAGAGGACGGCGTAGGCTGGATTCACGACGACGACGTGGCGCGCCAGGATGAGGCCTTCGAGGATCTCGAGCAGCGCCGGCTCGTCGGTCGCGAACGTTTCCCACGGGACGAGCTTGAACACGAAGTCGTGGCGCACCCAGCCCGCCTCGCGGTCGCCGGATGCCGGCTCGTGCGTGAAGACGCCCTCGCCGGGCGAGAACGTCACGTCCGGGATGGCGGCGTACGCGACCTCGAAGCCCGCCTCCTCGGCCGCGGCGCCGACGACGCCGAGGTTGGCGTCGTCCTCGGGCGCGTCGGCGAAGCCGGTGCAGAGCAGGCGCGGCGCGAGGTCGTCGTTGGCGGCGCGAAGGCGGCCGAACTGCTCGACGAGGCGCTCGTAGAGCTCGTTGAACTGCTCGGCGCCGGGCACGTCGTGGGCCTGCGCCCACTGCGCGATGGCCGTCTCGGGGATGGCCGTCGCCGTGTCCGCGTTGAACTCGATGAGGCGGACCGGCTGCCCGCCGACGCCGCCGGCGAGGTCGAAGCGGCCGTAGACGTGCCAGTGGCGGTCGTCGTCCCACGAGTGCCGCACGAGGCGGTGCAAGGCCTCGGGCACGCCGACCTCGGCGAGCAGATCGTTGGCCAGGACGTGCTCGGCGGCCTCGACGAGGAGCGCGTAGAGCGTGTTGCCGGCGAGGGCGAGCGCGTCGGCGTCGGCGAGCGACAGCTCGACCATCTCGTCGGCGAGGTACGGCGGCGCGCTGTCGGCGTCGGTGGCGAGCCAGCCCCAGCCGACGCGCTCGAGCGCCTCGGGCGTGACCGGCGGGACGGGGCGCAGGCGGATCGGGGAGGACATCTGAAAGGCGGTTTAAGGTCCAATGGTTAAGGTTCGAGGCCTGCAACGTTAAACGTTGAACCTTAAACCATATTTCCCCTCATCCGCCGCCGCGGCCGAAGCCTCGGCTGAAGCCGCCGGAGCGGCCGCCCGAGGGCCGCGCGGCGCGCGTCGCTGCGGCACGCTGCGCGACCCGCGAGGGCGTCGCGAGCGTCCCGCGGCGGCCGGCGGCGGCCACACGCGGCGCGACGACGGCCGCGCTGCGCCGCCGCACGTTGGCATTCGTGTAGGCCCGCGCCGGCGGCGCGTAGCCGTAGCCGGCGTAGATCGGCGGCCGCCACATGTGGAACATCGCCGACATCAGGAGCACGTTGCCCAGGCCGAAGCCCGACCGAGGCCGCGCCTCGGCCGTGCCGCCGCCCCACGAGGCGCCGGCGCCGAGGCCTGCGCTGTCCGGCGGCGTCGCCGGCAGGCGCGCGGCGAAGGCTTCAGGGCTGTCGAGGCGCTCGGTCCGCGTGGCGCCCGTCGTCGAGTCGCGGTGGATGATCGTGACGCCGCCGGCGCGGCCCTCCACGACCTGCTCGTCGGCGATCTGGTACGAGCCGTCCGGCATCTGCTGGATGACGGTCTCGACGCCCGTCAGCGGCGTCGCCTCGGCGGGCGGCGGGGCGGGCGCGTCCTGGCAGCCGGAGAGGACGACGCTGGCTGCGGCCGGCGCCGCGAGCGCGGCGCCGAGCGTGAGGTAGAGGCCGGTTCGGGAGTCCGAGACGCGGCGGAGAGGAGCGGGCATGGGCGAGCGGTTCTAACGGCCGGACAAGACGCCGCGGCGGGGCGCTCTGTTGCGGGAACGCTGCTGCAAATTCATTTCTGGAAGCCGCCGGCTCTATCTTGAAAGCACCGTCCGTTTGCCGTCGTCCCTGCCGGCCATCGACCCAGCCACATCTGCTCAACTAAGAGCTAGAAGCACACTATCACGACATGTCAACGCCTGCTTTGATTGACGACATGGGCGTTGACAACGTCGCGTTCTTGATCGAAAACCTGGGAGCAGACGCCGCCGAGCTTCAATATCTCCGCGAGCTGGTCCAGAACTCGTTCGAGTCCATCCAGCGATCAGGCCGAGAGCCAGGCGGGCGCGTAAAGATCGACTTCAAGGAAGTAAATGGAGTTCGAAAGCTCCGCATCACAGACAATGGGTCTGGGATGACGCCCGAGGAAGTCCGTCAGAACATCAACCGACTGTCTGCGTCCGGCGGCACGCAGTCGTTCGAGAAGAACTTTGGCATCGGGGCCAAGATCACGGCTGCGACGCGTAATCCTGCGGGTGTTCAGTATGAATCATGGAAAGATGGCGAGGGTTCTCTGACGATCCTCGGGAAGGCAGAGGGGCGTTACGGCCGCCGCGGTTTTGTCGACCCTGAAACAGGAGCAGTGGACTATTACATCCTGCTGTCGGTCGACGATAAGCCGGAGATGATTGACAGAGACGGCGTATCCGTCGTGCTCCTCGGCCAGTCTCCGGACGACGACACGACGGCGGCACCGCCTGGCGCGGACCTGCCGTCGCAGTGGGTATCGGCCTATCTCGAACGACGCTACTTCTCGATCCCGGAAGGAATCTTGCTGACCGTCGAGGATCTGCGGATGATCAACGACGCCAAGAGGGGCGAGCGCCCATCCAACGACACGATCCACGGGCAACGCCACAACCTCGACAACAACTCGGACTTTTCCGGGTGCGTAGTTCTCTCGGGCGTGGCCGCGCGCGTCTGGTGGTGGATCCTGAAAGAGGAGACGCTGAAGGGTGGCAAGAACTGGAACAACCGCGGGCACGTCGCCGCACTTTACCAGAACGAGCTCTACGAGCTCCGGACGAAGAACGTAGGCCGCGCCGCGCTGAAAGACTTTGGCATCTACTCCGGTCAGAGTCGGATCGTGATCTACGCTGAGCCAGCTGGTGTTATGAAGGCGAACACGGCCCGCACGGCACTCATTATGGCAGGAAACGTGCCTGTCGACTACGCCGAGATCGGGGCGGCCTTCGCAGACGCGATGCCGGCCGAGTTGGCAGCGTTTATGGCCGGGCAGGTCAAGACAGACCGCGGCGACCATCAGAAGGAGATTCGCAAGAACCTTCAGGAGTTGGACGCGATGCTCAAAGAAACGCGCTATCAGAAGGCCGAGACGGGGAAGGTCCGGGAGTACGTCCCTGAAGATGGGGTTTCCGGAGACGACCCGCCTGCGCCGGGTGGTGGTGGCTACCGCCCGAACGGATCAGGGGACGCTTCGGGCCTGATCGACACCGAGTTTCTACGCCGGGCGCGTGAGGAGAAAGGTCGCCGCCTCGCGGCCGACCCCACCGATAAGGATCAGATGCCGACCGTCGTGTGGAATGACGACCCGCAGGCGGTCCAAGAAGGTAGAGCCGCGTCGTATGTCCCCAACGTGCACGTCGTGACCGTTTCAACGGCCTTCCGGTTCTACCGCGACGTACTCGCTTGGGCCGAGACAGAAGGCCGCCAACGTGCCCCGGCCGGCATGGACGAGACAGCGGTCCAAGCGATCTGTGAGGATGAGGTCAAGCGCTGGTACGCACAAGCGCTCATCGAGGCTATCGTCAGCCTGCGGCCGATGGCTCACGAAGGCCACTGGGGTCTCAAGGTTTATGACACTGGCCTTTCCGACGAGGGCCTGACCGCAGCGGTCATGTCCCAGCGCTGGCATATGATGAAGGCCATCCGCCAAGGTCTCGGAATGTCCTTGGGCTCCCCACGCGACTAGCCTAAACGCCATGCCTGTAAACGTTAGCCGCCTCGCAGGCAAACCGCCGTTCTCAGACTTCCGCGCCGGGTGGTGGGGCTACCGCGTCGCCATCGCCGGCCGCGCGCCGTTCGACTACTGGGTACTCGGCGCCGACACGCTCGACCTCGGCGACGGCTACGTGCAGCGCGAAGCCGTCGCCGAGCGCCTCGGGGACGGGCGCGACCCGTTCGCCTGCAGCGACCCGCACGTGGACGATTACTACGACGAGACGTGGGACCTCGTCCTCGCAGACCTGCGCCAAGTCGGGCACCTGGCCTGACGGCTACATCAGCTTGACGGAGTGGCCGCGCGCGGGCGACGACACGCGGGTGAAGCCGGCCTCGCCGAGCGCCTCGGTGAGCAGCGCCTGCCGGTCCGGCTCGCCGTGGACGAGGAAGACCTCCTTCAGCCGGCTGCGGTCCAGCTGCGAGATGAACGCGACGAGGCCGGGCTCGTCGGCGTGCGCCGAGAACGCCGCGATCGTCTCGACATTCGCGCGCAGCGGGTACTCGTCGCCGAAGATGCGGACCTCGGGCTGCTTGTCCGCGATGCGCCGGCCGAGCGTGTGCTCGGCCATGAAGCCCACGATGAGGATCGTGTTCTTCGGGTCCGCGACGGTGTGGCGCAAGTGGTGCAGGATGCGGCCCGCCTCGGCCATGCCGGACGCCGAGATGACGACGAACGGCGTCTCGATCGCGTTGAGCTCCTTGGAGCGCTCGGCCTCGCGGACGTACTCGAGGCGCGCAAAGCCGAACGGGTTCGGGTCCGTCAGCATCACCTTGAGCACGTCGTCGTCGTAGCACTCGGGGTGGCTCTGGAAGACCGACGTCGCGTTGACGGCGAGCGGGCTGTCGACGAAGACCTGGACGTCGGGCAGGCGGCCGTCGTGCTCGAGGCGGTCCAGGGCATACACCAGCTCCTGCGTCCGCCCGACGGCGAAGGCCGGCACGACGACGCGCCCGCCGCGGTCGACCGTCCGCTGGATGGCGACGCGGAGGCGCTCGCGGGCGTCCGTCGCCGGCTCGTGGACCCTGCCGCCGTACGTCGACTCCGAGATGAGCCAGTCGACGGGCGGCAGCGGCTCGGGGTCGCGGAGGATCGGGCGGCCGGGGTTGCCGAGGTCGCCGGTGAAGCCGAGCGTCCGCGTCTGCCCGTTCTCCGTCACGTCCAGCGTCACCGTGGCGGAGCCGAGGATGTGGCCGGCGTCGCGGTAGACGGTCTTCACGCCCGGCGCGGGCTCGAAGGCAAAGTTGTAGGGCACGCCCGTCATCATGCCGACGGCGCGCTCGGCGTCTGCTTCGTCGTAGAGTGCCTCGACGAGCGGCAGGCCCTTCTTCTGGTGGCGCCGGTTGGTCCGCTCGGCGTCCGAGACCTGGATGTGGCCGCTGTCGCGGAGCATGAGGGCACAGAGGTCGCGCGTCGCGTGCGTGCACCAGATCGTGCCCGAGAAGCCGTCCTTGACGAGCTGCGGGAGGCGCCCCGAGTGGTCGATGTGCGCGTGCGACAGCACGACGGCGTGGATCGTGGCGGGGTCGACGGGCCACTCGCGGTTGATGCGCTCGGCGTCGGCGCGGTGGCCCTGGAAGAGGCCGCAGTCCAGCAGCAGGCGGGTGCCGTCTTCGAGTTCGACGAGGTGCAGCGAGCCTGTGACGGTCTGCGCGGCGCCCCAGAAGGTGAGCGTCATCGGGCGGCGGGCGGGTGGAGGCGCCAAGGTAGCCGACACACAATCGGGACACGGCCGCGACCGCTCCGCCGGATGCTGCCCCGATCTTGACCGTGCATCTTCCCGCACGGCCATGCTCATTCGCTCCGCGTCCGTTCGCTCCGCCCTTCTGCTCCCGCTCGCGGCTCTGCTCGCCTCGCCCGCCGCGGGCCAGGCGGTCCCAGCGCTCGACTTCTGCACGCCGCCGGCCGCCCTCACGGACCTCGTCGGCGGCTCGTACTGCGGCCTCGCCGGCGGGCTCTACGACGGCACCAACGCGATGCCTGCCGCGCACGCCGCCGAGGGCGCAGCCGAGACCGCGCTCGTCCGGCCGCTTGACACGGCCGGCCGGCCCGACGCCTCCGGTCGCATCGTCCTCCTCTCGGTCGGCATGTCGAACGCGACGCAGGAGTGGTGCGGCCCCAATACCACCGGCGCCGCGGGCGCCACGCCGTGCAACCCGTGGACGTTCAAGGGCCAGGCCGACGCCGACGCGGGCGTCGACCACACGGCGCTTGCCGTCGCCAACGGCGCGATGGGCGGGCAGGCGCTCAACTACTGGGACGCCCCCGACGAGTCGAACTACGACCGCGTCCGCGACGAGGTGCTCGCGCCCGACGGGCTGACCGAGGCGCAGGTGCAGGCCGTCTGGCTCAAGGCGGCGCTCCTCGACGAGCCCACGCGGCCGGGCCTCCCCTCCGACCGTGCCGACGCCTACGCCCTCGAGCGGGCCATCGGCAACGTGCTGCGCGCGTTCCGCGTGCGCTACCCGAACCTGCGCCTCGTCTTCGTTACGTCGCGCATCTTCTCGTACGCCCGGCCCGGCGTGGGCAACAGCCCCGAGCCCTACGCCTACGAGACCGGCTTCGGCACCCGCGCCGCCATCGAGGCGCAGATCCGCCAGCGCGACGGCGCGGGCACCGACCCCGTTGCGGGCGACCTCGGGCCGGCCGCCGCGCCGTGGATGGCCTGGGGACCGTACCTCTGGGCGCCAGGCGACTCGGCGCGCGCCGACGGCCTGCGGTGGACGCGCGACCTGTTCCAGAGCGACGGCGTCCACCCGAACACGGCCGGCGAGACGCTCGTGGCGGACTCGCTGCTGGCCTTCTTCAAGACGTCGCCGTTCACGCGGCCGTGGTTCGTCGCCGGCGCGACGGCCACCGAGACGTCCCCCGGCGCCTCGGGCGTGCGCCTCGCCGTCTGGCCCACGCCCGCGCGCGGAGCCGCAGCCGTCCGCCTCTCGCTGGATGCGCCGTCGCGCGTCGACGTGACGCTGGTCGACGCGCTCGGCCGCCTCGTCGCGCGCCTCGCCCAGGGCGACCAGGCGGCAGGCGACCTGATCCTTGCCCTTCCGCGTGGGCTCGCACCCGGCGTCTACGTCGTCCGCGCCGTCGTCGGCGATCACGCGGTGAGCCGGCTCGTCACGGTTGCCCGATAAGCGCCTACGCGATCCAGACCGACTTCTCGTTCACGAACGCGCGCATCCCCTCGAGGCCCAGCTCGCGGCCGACGCCCGAGGCGCCGACGCCGCCGAACGGCAGCTCGGCGTGGCTCGCCACGAGCGCGTTGACGGAGAGGACGCCCGCCCGGAGCTTCCGCGCGAGGCGCTCGCCGCGGTCCAGGTCCGCCGTCCACACCGAGGCGCCGAGGCCGAAGCGCGTCGCGTTGGCGAGGCGGATCGCCTCGTCGGCATCGCGGGCGACGGTGATGGCGGCGACGGGGCCGAAGATCTCCTCGGTGAACGGGACGGAGCCCTCGGCGACGCCGGTGAGGACGGTCGGCGGGAAGAAGAAGCCTGCGCCGTCCGGGATGCGCCCGCCGCAGACGAGGCGCGCGCCCTGCTCGACGGCGCGCCGCGTCTGGTGCGCGACCGTCTCGCGGAGGTCTTCGCGGGCGAGTGGCCCGACGTCCGTCGCCGCGTCCGTCGGGTCGCCAACGGTCAGCGCCTTCATGCCCGCGACGAACGCCTCGGTGAACGCGTCCGCGACGGGCGCCTCGACGATGAAGCGCTTGGCCGCGATGCAGCTCTGCCCGTTGTTCTGCGTCCGCGCCTGCACGCCGACGCGCGCGGCCGCCTCGACGTCCGCGTCGGCGAGGACGACGAACGGGTCGGACCCGCCGAGCTCGAGGACACACGGCTTGAGCGCCCGCCCGGCCTCCGCGGCGACGGCCCGCCCGGCCTTTTCTGACCCCGTCAGCGTGACGGCCGCGACGCGCGGGTCGGCGATGACGCCCGCGACGCGCTCGGTCTCGATCGGGATGTGCTCGAAGAGGCCGTCGCCGAATCCAGCCTCGTGGAAGGCCTCTGCGAACGCGTCGGCGCAGCCGAGCACGTTCGGCGCGTGCTTCAGCAGGACCGAGCCGCCGGCGAGGAGCGTCGGGACGGCCGTGCGGAGGGCCTGCCAGAACGGGAAGTTCCACGGCATGATGGCGAGCAGCGGCCCGAGCGGCTCGCGGGCGACGAACGACCGCGCCGCGGCCGTCTGCACGACGCGGTCCTGGAACGCTTCGGGCGCCATCTGGGCGAGCGTCCGCGCCGCGGCGGCGCACTTCCGTACCTCGGCGCGGGCCTGCTCGAGCGTCTTGCCCATCTCGTCCGTGGCGATCCGGGCGAGGCGCTCGGTGTCCGCCTCGAGGCGCTCCGCGAGGGCGGTGACGGCGTCGACGCGCGCCTCGAGCGGGCGGGCGCGGTTGTGCTCCGCTGCCGTGGCCGAGCGTGTGAGCGCGGCGTCGAGGTCGGCGTCGGAGAGGAAGGCGTGGTCGGCGATCGTCTCGCCGGTCGCAGGGTTGACGGAGGCAGGCATGGCGGAGGGCAGAGGGCGGGAGGCGGAGGGCGGAGGGCGGACACGAGCACCCGCCTCTCTACGATGTCATCCCGGACCCCGATCCGGGATCTCCTGGACGGTGACCCGTGCCCGGCAGGTCACGCCGTGCGCCGACGACCCTCGA
>JBBSQZ010000134.1:0-9175 GCA_038243565.1 Rhodothermales bacterium
GAGGACGCGCGCGAAGCGCTCGGGCGTGAGGCCGCCGGGGATCGTGATCCGGATCGGGTCCTGGAGGCCCTTGCGGACCTTGTTCATCAGCGCCCAGTTGCTCATCCCGGGCTGGACGTTGTAATGCCCCGTCTTGACCTGATCGCCCCAGCCCGTGAGGCCGGCGAACAGGCGCAGCGAGGCCGGCGAGCGGACGGCGCCAGCGGACTCGAGCGAGTCCATCGCCGCGTCGAAGTCCGTCCCGGGCGGGAGGCGCAGGCTGTACGGGTCGCCGCTCTCCGAGGCGGGGACGTTGGAGCTGAACGCGAGCCAGCCGCCGACGAGGGCGCCAACGATCGCGAGGACGACGGCCGCGAGAACGAGCTTTCTCATCGCGCCGCCCCGTCTCCGCCGGCGTTCTGCTCGCGGCTGTCGATGGTGCAGACCGTGTGGATGCCGCCGCGGACGGTGTAGTCGGTCGTCACGACGAGGCGGTCGGGGTCGCCGAGCCAGCGCATGAGGTCGTCGAACAGGAACGCCGTCACGTCCTCCTGTGCCGCGCCGATGTGGCGCCACGAGAGGAGGTAGTACTTGAGGCTCTTGAGCTCGAGCAGCCAGCTGCCGGGGACGTACTCGATGCGGACCGTCCCGGAGTCCGGCAGGCCGGAGAACGGGCACAGCGCCGAGAACTCGCCGGGCTCGGTGGCATAGACCACCTGCTGCCGCGCCGTGTGGACGTACGGCATCCGGTGGACGTCGGCCTGGCGGGCGTCCGGCGGGAGGAAGAGGGCGACGCGGCCCTCGGGCTCGATGCCGAAGCGGGCCATGTGCTCGAGCGAGGCGCGCGTGTGGTCGAGGGCCTGCTGGTGAAAGGCGTCGAGGCGGTCGGTCGTGTCCATTCGGGGGCGTTTCGGGGCGCGAAAGGATAGCAACGCGGCGCCCCGGCGCCGGCGCGCGGCCGTCCGCGTTCTTCGCGAATCGTCCCCGAGGAGGGGCATGGGGCAAGGGCCATGAGGCATGGGAGAAAGGCATCCCCCGTGCCTCATCTCCCATGCTCATCCTCTACCGCTTCGGCCGCAGCGTCACGACCGGCAGCAGGCACTCCTCGAGCGAGACGCCGCCGTGCTGGAACGAGTCCCGGTACTGGTTCACGTAGCGGTTGTAGTTCGTCGGGTAGACGAAGTAGGCGTCCGAGCGCGCGAAGATGTAGTTCTCGTTGATGCCGAGGCGCGGGAGGCCGTACGTCTCGGGCTCGCGCACGAAGATGGCCTCCGAGGGCTCGGCCTTGAGGTTGCGGCCGTGCTTGTAGCGCAGGCTCGTGCTCGTCTCGCGGTCGCCGATGACCTTGGACGGGTGCAGCGCGCGGACGGCGCCGTGGTCCGTCGAGATGATGACCGTGCAGTCGTGGCGGGCGAGCTCGCGGAGGGCGGCGAGCAGCCACGAGTGCTCGAACCACGACGCCGTGAGCGAGCGGTAGGCCGGCACGTCCGGCGCGATCTCCTTCAGGATGCGCGTGTCCGAGCGGGAGTGCGCGAGGATGTCGACGAAGTTGACGACGACGGCCGAGAGGTCGTGCGAGAGCAGGTCCGTGACGCGCTCGGCGAAGTGCGTGCCGTCGTTCTGCGAGACGAGCTTGTCGTAGCGCATCCGGACATCGCCCATGTGGCGGCGCTGGAGGAGGTCCGCGAGGAACTCTTCCTCGTGGGCGTTGAGCGAGTGCTCGTCCTGCCGCTCGTCGACGGTGTACGTCTCGGGGAAGCGGCGGGCGAGGTCGATGGGCAGCATCCCGCCGAAGAGGGCGTTGCGCGCGAACGGCGTCGCCGAGGGGAGCACGCCGAAGTGCCAGTCGCGCTCGATCTCGTAGTCCGCGTGGAGCAGGCGCTCGAAGAGCAGCCACTGGTCGTAGCGCATGCAGTCCACGAGGAAGAAGACGACGGGGCGCTCGGGCTTCTGGCCCGGCCCGCCGAGGTGCGGGAAGACGAACTTGGGCAGCACCTCGTGGCTCAGCGCCGGCCGCGGGCCGCCGGCCGTGTCCTCGCCCGGCTTGCCGCCGTCGCGGGCCGCCTCGATCCAACCGGGGTAGGTGTCCTCGACGTAGCGCGCGAAGGCGACGTTGGCCTCGCGGTACTGGTCGTCGAGGATCTGGCGAACGCCCTCGTCGGCGCCCTCGAGCGCCATGTCGTGGCGGACGAGCTGCTCGTAGACGTCGGTCCACTCGGCGACGTCGAGCGGGCCGGAGATGCGGCCGGCGAGCTCGCCGAAGCCCTGGAGAAAGTCCTGCTGGACGTGCTCGCCGCGGATGCGCCCGCCGTCGAGGAGCTTCTTGACCGTCAGCAGGATCTGCTTCGGGTTGACCGGCTTGATGAGGTAGTCCGCGATCTGGCGCCCGATGGCGTCCTCCATGAGGTGCTCCTCCTCGGACTTGGTGACCATCACGACGGGCGTCTCGGGGCGCACGGCCTTGATCGCCTCGAGCGCGTCGAGCCCGCCGAGGCCGGGCATCTGCTCGTCGAGGAAGACGACGTCGTAGCGCGCCTCCTCGACGCGGGCGACGGCGTCGGCGCCGTTCGTGACGGTCTCGACGGTGTAACCCTTCGCCTCGAGGAAGAGGACGTGCGGGCGGAGGAAGCTGATCTCGTCGTCGGCCCAGAGGATGCGTGGCATTGGCGGGGAGTTAGCGCAGGCTAAAGGAACGCGGGCAGCGGGCGTCTCGGTACTCGCCCCGAGGCGCCGCGGTTCGGCGGCGGCGCGGCGTCCGGCTCACGTGAACTCCATGCGGAGCGCCGGCGCGAATGGCGCCCCGGCCTACGTTCGGCCCGACACATCCGCACCTGCGGCCCCCATCTCCCCGCCTCCCACTCAGAATGCGCACCCGCCTCCTTCTCACGGCTGCGGCCCTGCTCGCCGCGCCGCTCGCGCAGGCGCAGGACATGCCGGCCACCCCCGCCACGGACTGGCACCTCGGCACGGCCCCCGGCGTCGACGCGGCGCAGGCCTACAGCCTGCTCGGCGACCGCACGCCGACGCCGCTCGTCGTCGCCGTCATCGACTCGGGCGTCGACATCACGCACCCGGACCTCGCGCCGGCCCTCTGGACGAACCCCGGCGAGACCGCCGGCAACGGCGTCGACGACGACGGCAACGGCTTCGTCGACGACGTCCACGGCTGGGGCTGGCTCGGCGGGGCCGACGGCCGCAACATCAAGGACGAGACGCTCGAGGTCGCCCGCCTCTCGAAGCTGTGCACGGACGGCGCCGCGCCGGCCGGCACCAACTGCACCGCCATCGAGGCGGACCTCGCCGAGCGCCGCTCGACCTATGAGCAGCAGCGCAGGCAGATGGCGCCCATCTTCTCGCAGATGTTCGGCGCGGACTCGCTGCTCAAGGCCCGCTTCCCGGCCGCCTACGACGGCACCAACGCCGCCGCCCTCGACGCCAGCGGGGACCGCGACGTCGCGCAGGCGCAGGCCATGATCGGCTTCCTCGCCGCCAACGGCGCCTCCCTCTCGGACCTCCGCGCGTTCCGCGACCAGATCGACTCGCAGCTCGACTACGGCCTCAACCCGGACTACGCCGGCCGCGCCGAGATCGTCGGCGACGACCCGACGGATACAGCGGACCACGCCTACGGCAACAACGACGTCGCCGGGCCGGACCCGGGCCACGGCACCGGCGTCGCGGGCCTCATCGCCGCCGTCCGCGGCAACGGCATCGGCATCGACGGCATCGCGCCGAACACGCCCGGCAACACCGTCGTCCGGATCATGTCCATCCGGACCGTCCCCAACGGCGACGAGCGCGACAAGGACGTCGCCAAC
Source organism: Rhodothermales bacterium (assembly GCA_038243565.1). Classification (GTDB taxonomy): domain Bacteria; phylum Bacteroidota; class Rhodothermia; order Rhodothermales; family Rubricoccaceae; genus DASVSE01. The sequence goes on from JBBSQZ010000134.1 coordinate 3,798, forward strand.
GCGATCCGCTACGCGGTCGACAACGGCGCGCGGATCATCAACATGAGCTTCGGCAAGTCGTTCTCGCCGCAGAAGGACGCCGTGGACGCGGCCGTCCGGTACGCGACGGAGCGCGGCGTGCTGCTCGTCCACGCCTCGGGCAACGACGGCGAGAACCTCGAGGTCGCCGCCGGCCACCACAACTACCCGACGGCCTACTACGGCGACGCGACCAACGACGCGACGCGCTCGTCGACGTGGCTCGAGATCGGGGCGTCGTCGGCCGACGTGGCGGGCCTCGCGGCGCCGTTCTCGAACTATGGCCAGACGCGCGTGGACCTCTTCGCGCCGGGCGCGCGCGTGATGAGCCTCGCCCCCGGCGGCGGCGTCCAGACCGCGGACGGCACCAGCTTCGCCGCGCCGGTCACGGCCGGCGTCGCGGCCCTCGTGATGGCGTACTTCCCCGACCTCTCGGCCGAGCAGGTCCGCCAGATCCTCCTCGACTCGGCGACGCGCTACGCCGACGACGAGGTCGCGACGCCGGGCGGCGAGCTGCCGGCCCGCTTCGGGACGCTCTCGGTCACGGGCGGCGTCGTGAACGCGGCCGCGGCCGTCCGCCTCGCCCTCGAGCGCTCGCGCTGACGCAGGCAGAACCGGACGACGCGGGGGGCGGGCCATCGGGCTCGCCCCCCGCTTTGGTTCCGCCCGGATCTGGGCACGCCACACCTCGCCGGGCGCGCCGCGTCTCCTCTCTCGTGGCGACGTACGGGAAGGAACGGTCGAGGACGCCGAGATCACGCGCAACGCGGCCACGCGCGGGCCGGCGTCCCTCTTCGAACAGGGCGACGGCGACCGTGAAGTCCGGCTCGAAGATCCGGGACGCCTGACGCCCCGAAACGCCGCGCGCCCGGCCCCTCGCGAGAAGGGCCGGGCGCGCATCCGTCTGGACGGACCGGGTCGGGATCAGCCGAGGTCCGGGATGACGAACGGGTCGGCGATGTTCTTGACCGTCGCCGTGCCGAGCGGCTCGTCGAAGGACTCCTGGATCTGCCGCGCGTCGTACTTGTCCGTCGGCGAGATCGTGATGCCACCCTGCGTCATGTTGCTCTCCGCCAAGGACGGGTCCGTGACGCCGTTGCGCGTCTGGCCACCCTGGTAGACGGGGCGGATCGACTGCGGCGGGCCGTCAGCGAGGTCGGTTCCGTCGCCCGGGATCCAGCCGTTGAGGCCGCGAACCTTGCGGACGGCGGCCGCGTGGCGCGCCTCGACCGAGTGGATGTTCAGGGCCGCCGTGAGGTAAACCGGGTTCGTGATGTTCCCCGCCTGGCCCTTGTAGGCGCGCACGCCCGTGTCCTCGAAGCCCTGCGAGAGGATGAGGAAGGTCTGGTAATCCGACGGCATGAACATGCCGCCGGCCGTGAAGTCGAAGGCGGTGTTCGGGAGCGGCGCGATGGCGTTGCTCCCGAGCACACCGGCGAGGAAGGCGACGTGCTTGGCCTCGTCCGCCCGGATCTTCTGGAACAGCGGCAGGACGGCGGCCGGGATGGTCGCCGGCGTGTAGGGCCCCGGCGTGGGCACCGGCAGGGTGCCGGGCACGAACTGGTTGTAGAACGAGCCCTCGAGGTACTCGAGCGTCAGCGCGTAGTTCAGGATGTCGATGTCGCTGCCGGCGCTCTGCGCCATCGCCTCATCGGCGAGGCCGAACGGCAGCATCGAGAGAATGGCGCCGGCGCCGAGCTTGCCGACGAAGGCGAGCGCGTTGCGGCGCGACTCGACGGCCTCGGCGCCGTGCTCGAGGACGCTCAGAATGTTGGTTTCCATGGTCAAAAAGGAAGGGTCGGTTTAGAGGGGAGAGGACTAGACGCCGGTGCCGGGCTTGATCGACAGGGTCTCCTCGATGTAGGCGTTGGCTGCCGTGACGACGGCGCGCGGCGTGTTGGCTTTGTCGAGCCCGTTGGCGTCGATCTGGCCCGGGGCGGCGATGGCGTTCGGTGTGATCAGCCCGGAGATGATCGACGCGTGGCGCGCCTCGACCGAGACGATCTTGCCGGCGATCAGGAGGTACTCCTTGTTCGTGATGAACTTGCCGGCGCCGTTGTAGGCGCTCACGCCGAGGTCCTCGAACGTGCGGGCGAGCGTAAGGACGGTGCCGCGGACGCCGAAGTTGACCTCGGAGAAGTCGGGCGTCAGCCCGGGGATGATCTGCGAGGCGGCGGCCGACGTGATGGCCGCCTTGAAGAAGTCCGCGTGGACGGCCTCGTGCGCCGCGATGTCGCGGAGGATGGCCTGCTCGTCCGCGTTGAAGATCGAGGTGAAGCTGGGCTCCGAGATGACCTTGGCGTAGAACGCGGCCTCGAGCTGCTCGAGGGCGTACGCGTAGTTGAGCACGCCGACGTCGTTCGAGAAGTCGAGCTCGATGTTGGCGCTCGGGTTGGTGCCGGTGTCGTCGGTCGAGTCGCAGGCCTGGAGCGTCGAGGCGGCGGCGAGGACGCCGACGCCGGCGCCCGCCCGCTTGAAGAAGTCGCGGCGCGATGCGGGGGCACCGGCCTGCGTGAAGAGGGACTCCATGGGGAGGCTGGGGAATGGTGGAGGAGACAGGGGCGGCGGCGGGGAGCCACAGCGCGATCCTGAACAGGGTACGGCCCGGCGCTGATCAGCGTCAAGCCCACTTTGTGCTCAGACTGGGGCAGAGTGGGATGCCCTGCGCCGTCTGGTCGGGGAATCGTAACTCTGAGGTTTCACCCTAGGTTTCGTCAGGCAGCGGGTAGGCGGACGTCCTCGGCGCGGAGCTGGAGCGAGGTGCGCCCGTTCCACTCGTTCTCGTCGACCTCGAAGGCCATGTCCAGCGGGCGGCCGCGGCGGACGGACGCGAGCGCGGCGGCGTGGCGGTCGGCGAGGTTGAAGCCGATGACGGGGAACGTCGGGCCGTCGGCGTCCTGCTGCACGCGCATCCGCAGGTGCTGCTTCTGCGCGCCGACGAGCGTCGGCTGGCCGACGACGCGGAGGCCGCGGCCCCAGAACAGCGGGCGGTCGTTGTCCGGCCCGAACGGCTGGAACTGCTTGAGCACGTTCCAGAAGCGCGGCGAGACGTCGCGGAGGTCGAGGTGCGCGTCGATGTCGATCTCCGGCAGGAGCGCGTCCGGCAGCAGCGCGCTGGCGACGGCCGTCTGGAGCTGCTCGCGGAGCGCGTCGACGTTCTCGACCGGGAGGGCGAGGCCGGCGGCGAAAGCGTGGCCGCCGAAGCGGTCCAGCAGGTCCGTGCACTGCGCGAGCGCGTCGTAGATCGAGATGCCCTTGACGGAGCGCGCGGAGCCCTTCGCCGGCCCGCCGGTGCCGTTCGAGGTCAGCAGGACCGTCGGGCGGTGGAACTTCTCGGCGATGCGGGACGCCGTGATGCCGATGACGCCCGGGTGCCAGCCCGGGTGGTAGACGACGAGCGCGACCGGGTCGTCGTCCATGAGGCGCTCGGCGATGACGATGGCCTCGTCGCGGGTGGCGCGGTCGAGCTCGCGGCGGCGCAGGTTGAGCGCCTCGATGTCGTCGACGAGGCGGGCGGCGTGGGCGGGGTCGGTCGAGGCGAGGAGCTCGGCGGCCATCGCGGCGTCCTCGATGCGGCCGGCGGCGTTGATGCGCGGCCCGAGCTGGAACACGATCTTGGAGGCGGTGCAGCTCGTGAGGTCCACGCCGGCCTTGGCCGCGAGCGCGCGCAGGCCGACGCGCGGCGCGTCGGAGAGCTGCTTCAGGCCAGCGCGCATGAGGATCCGGTTCTCGCCGACCATCGGCACGATGTCGGACGCCGTCGAGACGGCGACGAGGTCGAGGTACGGCCACGCCTCCTCCTCGGGCAGGCCGAGCGTCTGGAGGACGGCCTGGATGAGCTTGAAGCCGACGCCGCAGCCCGAGAGGCCCTCGAACGGGTAGTCGCAGTCGGGGCGCTTGGGGTCCAGGACGGCCGTGGCGCGCGGGATCTCGGAGCCGGCGGTGTGGTGGTCGCAGATGACGAGGTCCAGGCCGATCGACCGCGCGTAGTCCGCCTCGGCGTTGGCCGTGATGCCGCAGTCCAGCGCCACGACGAGCGTGCAGCCGCGCTCGGCGGCGACGTCGAGGCCCGCGGTGGAGAGGCCGTAGCCGTGCGTGAAGCGGTTCGGGATGAAGAAGCTCGCTTCGACGCCCTGGCTCTGGAGGAACGTCAGCATCATCGCCGTCGAGGTCGTCCCGTCGACGTCGTAGTCACCGTAGACGAGGACCTTCTCGCCCGATGTGATGGCGCGGGCGACGCGCTCGGCCGCGGCGTCCATGTCGCGCATCTCGAACGGGTCATGGAGGCCGGCGAGCGCCGGCCGGAAGAACGTCCGCGCGGCGTCGAAGGAGGTCACGCCGCGGAGGACGAGCGCGCGGGCGAGAGGGGCAGGAAGGCCGTTGAGGCTCTCGCTGATGGCCTCGGCGACGGACTCGTCGGCGAGCGGGCGGAGCGTCCATCGGACGGGCGACGGCTCGACCTCGAGGTCGGCGTCAGGTTCAGCAGGAATCATGCGGGGGCGGGCGCGTTGCCGCGCCGCGTCTGTTTCGTTTGCCGCCAAGATACACGGCGGCGGCGCTCCCCCGGGATTCCCCCTACCCGGCCGCCAGCGCGCTACGCCCGCAGCCCGACGAACCCGAGCATCCGGCCCGTCCGCCCGTCCTCGGCGCGGTACGAGAAGAAGCGGTCCACCTCGCCGACCGTGCACGCCCCGGACACCTCGACCTCCAGGACGCCCGCCTCGGCGAGCTGCCGTGCGAGATCGACGCGCAGGTCCACGTGCGGGCGCGGCCACTCGGGGCGCCGCACGACGGACGCCTCGGCAAACTGCGCCGCCACCTCGTCGCCGACCTCGAACGCCTCGGCCGAGATGCACGGCCCGACGTAGGCTGAAATGCGCTGTGCGCCCAGGCGCTCCATCGCGCGTACCGTCTCGCCGACGACGCCCGCGACGGTCCCGCGCCACCCGGCGTGGCACGCCCCGACGACGCCGGCGTCTGCGTCTGCGAGGAGCACGAGCGCGCAGTCGGCCGAGAGGACGGTCAGCAACAGGCCGGGCACGGTCGTCACGAGCCCGTCGTGCGCCGCGACGTGCCCGCCCGTTTCTACGCCAGCCACGCGCGCATCGTGGACCTGCCCGACCGAGGCGACGTGCTCGAACCCTTCTTCCGCGCCGAGGCGCGCACGGACGGCGTCGAGCGGCTCGTCCATCGCGGCGAAGGCGCGAGTCGTGAAGCCGGCGGCGAGGCGCGGGTCGGCATCGAGGGCGGGGCGGAGGATCGTCACAGGTCGAGGGCGGTTCGGGCGGCGCGTTCGGCGGCCGCGGTGTCCATGTCGAGGCCGGTCCAGAGGCGGAAGCTCGCCGCGGCCTGGGCGACGA
>JBBSQZ010000135.1:0-9170 GCA_038243565.1 Rhodothermales bacterium
ACGGACTGCGGGGCGACGGTCTCGAACGGGCCCGCCGGCGGGGCGGGGCCGGCGGGCGGGGCGGCGGGCCGCGAGCAGCCGACGAGGGCGAGCAGGAGGACGAGGCGTTTCATCCGCTCGAACCTACCGCGGCGCGGCACCCGACCCGGGCGGCGGGCAGACGTGCGCCGTCCGGCACCGCGGGGCGCGCCTGGCCAGAGCGCCTCGGGTGGGCTCTGCCGCATCGTTCACGGCTGCCGCGTCTCTACGAATCGGCTGCATCCTGCCAGACGCGCCGGCGCCGCCTCCCCGACGGAGCGCGGTATAGCGGGCGCCTGACGGGCCGATACCGGACGACCCCGCTGGTCCACCGATGCCGCCCCGCGCCCCCACCGCCGAGACGCTCCGCTCCTACCGCGTGCTGATGCTGCTCGTGGCTGCCGGCAACGCGGCCTTCGCCGCGGTGCACCTCGTGGACGGCACGCCGGCCGTGGACCCGCTGTGGCTGCGCGCCGCCGTGAGCGCGCTCGCGCTCGGCGTCGCGGCGACGCTCGGGCTCGGGCTCCGGCGCCACGCCCGCGTGGCCGTTTACGTCGTCGCGTACGTCCTCGTCGGCGTCTCGGCGCTGCTGTGCCTGTGGAACGGGTTCGCGCCGTCGTACGCGCTGACCTACCTCGCGCTCGTGGCCGCGCTCGCGCTGGGCGGGGCCGTCACGTCGCAGCATGCGGGGGCCTCCTCGGGCATGATGGCGGCGTCCGTGCTCGTCCCGCTCGCCGGAATCGCGTGGACGCCCGCGCCGGGCGTCTCGCGCGTCGCGTTCGCGCTGAGCCTGCTCGCGACGGCCGGCGTCGCCGTCGCTGCCGCCCGCGAGCGGACACGCACCGCGGCGCGCGCGCTCGGCGAGCAGGCGCGCTACCGCAGCGTCTTCGAGAACGCCACGGACGGCCTCTACCTCGCCGACGCCCCCTCGCGGCGCGTGCTCGACGCCAACCCGGCGATGCTCGCCCTCTCGGGCTACACGCTCGCCGAGATCCGCCGCCTCCGCGTCGACGACCTCATCGACGCCGACCCGCAGGCCATCGCAGCCAACGTGGCCGCCGCCTGCACCACCGGCCGCGTCATCGTCGGGCCGCGGCGCCTGCGCTGCGTCGGCGGCCTGCTGGTCGACGTCGAGGTTTCGGCGACGGTCATCGACACGGGCGACGGCGCCGACACGCTGTCGGTCGTCGTCCGCGACGCGACGCGGCAGCGGGCCGCCGAGCGCGCCCTCGAAGCGGCCGCCCGCGAGGCCGACGCCGCCCGCGAACGCGCCGAGGAGCTGCTGCGCCTCAAGGCCTCGTTCCTCGCCAACATGAGCCACGAGATCCGGACCCCGCTCACGGCCATCCTCGGCTACTCGGACCTGCTCGCGGACGAGGTCTCGGGCGACGCCCGCGACATGGTCGCCGTCATCGCCCGCGGCGCGACGCGCCTCCACCGGACCCTCAACTCGGTCCTCGACCTCGCGCGCCTCGATGCGGACCAGAGCCCGCTCGGCGTCGCGCCGGTCGACGTGGCGGCCGAGGTGCGGGCGGCCGTCGGTCTGCTCCAGCCGCTCGCCGAGGCGCGCGGGCTGTCGCTGACCGCCGAGGCGGACGGCCCGGCGGTCGCGCTCGCCGAGGCCGGCGCGCTCGCGCGCGTGCTGGACAACCTCATCGGCAACGCGATCAAGTTCACCGAGGCGGGCCGTGTCACCGTCTCCGTCGTGCGCGATGGGCCGCACGTCCGCGTCGCTGTCCAGGACACCGGCGTGGGCATCCCCGAGGCGTTCCGCGGCATCCTGTTCAGCGAGTTTCGGCAGGCGTCGAGCGGGCACGGGCGGACGCACGAGGGCTCGGGCCTCGGCCTCGCGATCACGCAGCGTCTCGTGGCGCGGATGGGCGGCGAGATCACGGTCGAGTCGGCCGAGGGCGCCGGGTCCACGTTCACGGTCGCGCTGACCGCTGCGGCGCCCGTCGCGGCCGAGGCGGTGGCCTGACTTACCGCGCCACGACGAGGCGCGCCGTCGCCGTCTGCGCCCCCACCGAGGCGCGGACGACGTACACGCCCGCCGGCCAACTCCCCGTCTCGACGCTGAACATTCGTTCGCCCGCGGACACCGCGCCGTCGAGCACGACCGCCACCTCGCGGCCCAGCGCATCGACCACGACCACGCGCGCCGCGCCCGCCTCCGAGGCGTTCAGCACCACCTCGACGCGGCCGCCCGCCGGGTTCGGGCGCACCGAGACGCCCACGCGCTCCGACGCCTCGGGCGACGCCTCGCCCGCCACCGCGAACGCCGCCTCCGCAGGCTCAGCGCTCCGGTACATCCACCCGCGCGTCGTGCCGTTGTACCGCGTCGTGACCCACAGGTGGCCGTCCGGCCCGAGGACCACCTGGTTCGCCGTATGCGCGACGAGATCATCTTCCTGGCCAAGTGGCAAACGGCCGACCGCCTGCCACGACTGACCGCCGTCGCGCGTCGCGTAGACCGTCCCGCGGCCGAGCACCGCGACGGCGCGGCCCTGCCCGTCCGGCCCCGGCGCGAGACCGACCACGCCCGCCGCGGTGCCCCACAAGACGCCGTCGCGGGGCTCCGGCAGCGCGACCGGCGACGACCACGACCGACCGCCGTCGTTCGTCCGCCACGCCTGCGGGCCGGCGATCCCCGTCGCGCCGATCCCGACTGCGACCGCACCGTCACACAGCGACGTGTCCGCGAGTCCGCACGCCGGCGCGCCCGTCTGCCGGCTGCCCGGCGTCGCGACGGCCGCCGCACCGTACGTCTCGTAGCGGTAGACGCCCCAGATCGGCGTCGGCCCGTACGAGTCGCCGCCGTCATCCGTGTAGGCGATGCCCCAGTCGCCGCCGGCGAGGATGCGGCCGGAGGGCAGCGGCGCGAAGAGGCCGAGGAAGCCGTCGCGGACGCCGGCCTGGTCGACGGGGAGCGCGTCGATGCTGGCGGGCTGCCAGGTGGCGCCGCGGTCGTCGCTGTGGTAGAAGCGTCCGCCGGCGAGGACGCGTCCGGCGTGAGGCGTGCCGGGCGGGACGACGGCGAAGCCGGCGGGTGTCTTGGGGCCGACTGTGAAGAGATCAGGAGCGCGCGCGACTTCGGTCCACGTCACACCACCATTGAGCGATCGCCCTATTGATGTGGCATTGGCGAACCCGGCGACGAGCGTGTCACCACCGAGTGGAAGCAGCGTAGCGATCCCGACCAGATACCCCCTCGCTCTCCAAATTCCTCCTGGTGGTCCGGCAGGTCCTGGCTCATACACATACGTAGTGAAGTTCTTACTAGAACCGTACAGGAGGCCGTCTCGATCAAAGCGAAAGCTATTGATATCCCTTGCAACGTCACCAACATGTTCCCACGTATATACTCCCGTACCGAGTGGGGGAAAAGGCTGAGCCTGCACAGCCGTGACGACAACAAGGCATAGGATTGCCAGACGATAAATGCGGCGCATGACTGAGACCGGATGACGAGAAACCACACTGTGGCCCGGCCTCTCCCACCGAGAGACCGGGCCTCGAAGAGACGACGCCTCAGCGGGCGATGGTGACGCGGCGGACCTCGGTCCACGCCGCGCCATCACTGCGCGACACGCGGATATGCACCACGTAGACGCCCGGCGGCACCTGCGCCGCGTCGAAGGCGAAGGCGTGCGCGCCCGCACCGAGCGGGCCGTCGTGCAGCACCGCCACCCGGCGCCCGAGCGCGTCGTACACCGTCGCGGTGGCGTGCTCGGCCGCTGCGGCGAGCGAGAGACGGACCGCGGCGCGGTCTGCCGCCGGGTTCGGGTACACGTCCACGCCGTCCGTGAGGTCAGCACGGCTCTCAGCCGCGCTGCCCGCAGCAGGCGCGTCCGCCGTCTTGCCGGCGGCGTCCGTCGTCCCGCGTCCGGCCGCGCGGCCGGCCGCACCGCCGGCGAGGCTGCCCGGCACCACCGAGAGGTCCGCCTCGGGGAACGCCGCGGCGACGAGCGCCAGCGCCGAGCCGAGCGCCTCGTCGTCACCGGCGGCGTCGGGGTCCTCGGCGAAGGCGACGAGCTGCGCGAGCGCGAGCGCCTCGTCAGCAACATCGACCGCCAGCCGGACGCGCAGGCCGTGGCCCGTCGCGGCGTGGATGCCCGAGAGCGACGCCGCCACGGCGTCGGCCGCGCGCCTCGATGATGTATAGGCGAGCGCGACGGACACGAGCGCTCGGTGGACGAGAGGTCTGGTGGAGAGGTGACGCATCGTCAGGCCTGCGGTAGGTGGAGGATGAAGGTAGGACGTGGGACCGGGCGTCACCGCGCCACGACGAGGCGCACCGTCGCCGTCTGCACGCCCACCGAGGCGCGGACGACGTACACGCCCGCCGGCCACCCCGCCGTCTCGACGCTGACCGACCGCTCGCCCGCCGCCACAGCGCCGTCGAGCACGACCGCCACCTCGCGGCCCAGCGCGTCCACGACGACCACGCGCGCCGTGCCCGCCTCGATGACATTCAGCATGACCGAGACGCGACCGCCGGCCGGGTTCGGACGCACCGAGACGCCGACGCGCTCAGATTCGACCGGCGACGGCGGCACCTCGCCCGCGACGACGAACGGCTCCGTCGTCCGGTACACCCATTCAGACGGTCCAGGACCCACGATCTGCACGGCGACATACAGGCGGCCGTCCGGCCCCATCTCAGCCGCCCCTACGTTCGTGGGCGTCTCCGCGTCCGGATCGCTCATCGCCGGCGCGCGCCCGACGACGCGCCACGTCTCGCCGGCATCCGTCGTCCGGTAGATGTGCCCGAGCCCGAGCACCGTCACCGCCTCGCCCGTCGCGCCGGGGTCTGACTCTCCCGGCGCTGAGAGCGGGAAGACGCCGAGCGTCTTGCCATAGCCCGGCGCCGTGATCGGCTCGAAGAGCAGCGCGCGCTTCGTCCACGTCGTCCCGCCGTCATCACTCGTCCACGCCGAGACGGCCGGGTCGCCGCTCGACACGCCGACCATGATGAGGCGCGGGCCGGGGCCGAGCGGGTGCGTGTCGGGCCGTCGGACGAGCGCGAGGCGGTCGCCGTGGCGGCCCTGCCCAAAAAAGTTGCTCGCGCGGTAGCTCGCTGCGCCATCGTCGGAGTATCCGAGCCCACCATACCCGCCAGCGATGACGCGGCCGGCGGGCCATCCGGGCGGCGCACCGATGGCGCGGCCCGACGCGATACCGGGGAGCAAACTCGGCGGCGGGAGTACGAGCAAGTCCTGGATCTCGAAGACGGCGGCGGGGGGTGTGAGATCGGTGTGGACCCAGGTTGCGCCGCGGTCGTCGGAGTATCCCATGCCGGTGCTGCCAGCACCGACGAGGATGCGGCCAGCGTGCGGGTAGCCCTGAGGCACTTCAACGAGAACGTGGTTGCCAATAGGGGGAATAGAGTCCGACCGGCGCGGAAACCATGAGACGCCACCGTCGACGGAACGCGTGGTCAGGTCGTAATACGTAGCCAGAACCGTATCAGCGCGCACAGGGCCACTACTCGGAGACATCCCAAGAGTGAGGATTCCTTTCCCCCATGGCAGCGGACCGTCGACACGAGGGGTGAAGTGCCACACCGCCTCCTCTATCGACTCACCAGATTCTTCCAGCCATCCCGGCACGCTACCGTCAGGCGCGATCCAGAGTGTTCCGCCAGAATCGAACACCATGTCGTTGTACGCCCTCCAAGGTGCACTATTCCCGACTCTCCCCCATGTGAACCCTGCCCCCGTGGGTAGTGGGAGCGTCTGCGCCGTGCCTGCACCTGACGCACACACCACGGCCGCTGTGCTGATCATCCATTTCCACATCACGCTTCCGGAGATGGCTGAAGGCCGCCCGCGACACCGGACTACCGGAGCGCAGGCGGCCAACGACCTGATGACTGATTACCGCACGACCGTCAGGCGCGCCACCGCGACCGACACCGTGCCGTCCACGCCCCGGCGCTCCACGCGCACGAGGTAGATCCCCGGTGGAAGCGACTCGGCCGGCAACGCCGCCTCGAACGCCCCGCCGGTGGCGGTCACGCCGTCAGCCACGACCGCCACGCGGCGCCCGAGCCCGTCGTAGACAGAGACGGCGAGCGTCTCGCCGGTCTCGGCCGGGATGGACATACGCGCCGCGCCCGTCGTCGGGTTCGGCCACACCGTGAGCCGCGCCGCGAGCGGCGCCGTCGCCACGTCGGGCGTACCCGCCTTGCCGGCGCCCATATCGCCCGGCGCCCATTCGAGGTCCGCGTCGGGGAACGCCGCCGCGACGACGGCCGCGCCCGTGGCGAAGTCTGCACTCGTGGGTGCGAGCGCCCACAGCGTGCCGAGGTGCGCCATCGCGCCCGCCTCGTCGTCGGCCCGCGCGGCGAGGCGCGTCCGCATCGCGAGTGCGCCGGCCTCGTGCGCCGTCCCGGCATATTCAGACGCGAGCGACGCCGCGAAGCCGTCCGCGGCCGTCGCGTCGCCCGCCGAAGCGGCGGCGACGGCGAGCGCACGCAGCGCGAAGGGCCGGTTGGCGCCAGCTGCGCGCGCCGCGATGACTGCGACGAGGCCCGCGGGCTGCGTCTGTGCCAGGATGCGCGTGGCGCCGCCGTAGACGCCGGCGCGCTCGTCGTCAGTCTCGGCCGCATCGAGCGCTGCCGAGATCAGTGCAGTTGCGCCAGCTTCGTCGCCGTCGTCGAGCGCCTCCTCGGCGGCGATGACCGCTGCGAGCGCGCTCTCGACGCCACCACGCGACGCCGTCGAGACACCACTGCCGACGCCTGAGCGGGCAAACGTGCCCGACGGCGCCCCGGCAGCCCGAGCCCCCGGAAGGCTCACCGGGCACGTCGTCGGCCCGTTCACGATGATCGGCGCGACGAGGAGCGTGCTCGAGCCGTCCTTCGGCAGCACGAGGCAGTTCACGCTGCCGACGGCCCAGTCGTTGCCTTGTGCGCGGACGGCGCTGCCGCCGGTCGAGCTGGCATCGAAGAAGGTGGTCGTCGCGCCGGGCGGTATGGCGTTTCGGATGATCTGGTGCCCACTGTTGGAGCACGTCCCGAACTTGTTACAGGAGCCCATCTGGACGCTGCCGCTGCCCGAGGCGTCGAGCCCGCCGCGGTTCTCGATGACTTCTGTTCTAGCGAACTGAGTGGCAGCCGATACCGTGCGGACGAGGCCCCCGCCGACTGCGCTGACGCCGGTGCCTGTGTTCGAGGCGATGCGCGCATTGTCGAGGAAGATCCGGGCGTCATACCCCGAGGCGAGAATGCCAGCAGTGTTTCCAGTGATCTGCGCCCGGTCGCGAATGGTCACGCTCGCGCCCGGCATCGCCACGACGGCGGTGTAGTTGTTGGCAAAAATCTGGGTGTTCGGGCCTTCGATGATGACCGTGGCGCCGGTCGCCTCGACGCCCTGCGCCATCCGTGCGCCCGAGACCTCGGTGCCGTTCCGCAGCGTCAGCGTCGCGCCGCCGGTTACCGTCACTGCGCTGTTGGCGCGCTTGTAGTGGCTCCCATCGTCGTACGAAACGCCCGTCAGCCGCACGCCGTCCAGAGTCGCCGAACCGCCGGCGATGCTCAGGCCCCGCCAGCCTTGGACCGCGTCGCCAGCCGCCAGAGCGAGACCGCCCGAGTTGAGCGTCCCGTCCACGACGAGGCGCCCCTGTCTGCCGAACGCGATCTCCGACACGTCCGCGCTCGACCACGTGTACGTCAGGCCGACCGGCACGCGCCATCCCGATTCAGCCGTGGCGTGCAGCGGGACCGGCAGCGTCTGAGGTCCGCTCCGGAACGGGATGCGCGACAGGAAAATGATCTCGTTCGACGGGACGCCGCTCGGGCTCACCGTAGCGCCAGTGCAACTACCACTACTACCACTACCCGTGCCCGGCGCGAGGGCACAGTAGCGAGACGCGTCGTAGGGCAGCACCCACGACTCTCCGCCAGCAACCAATCCAAACACGGCCTCGACAGACTGCCCGACCCCGAACGCGCTGAAGGCGGAGAGGTACGCCCGAGGCCCATCCGTCCCGATGAAGAACACGAGGTCGGGTTGGCCCCCGCTCTTGCCCACCGGGCAGAAGATGCCGGATCCGGCCGTGCAGAACTCCGGGAACGAGTAGTAGTAGGAGCCCGGCGTCGAGTTCGACGCCGGGTCAGCCGGGAACATGTCGATGCGGTAGAGGCGGTCAGGCAGATATTGGACGCGGCCCGGAGTGCCGAACCCCACACTATCCTTATGCGCCCAGTACTGACAATCGTTTTTCGTCGGCATGCTGGTAGACGAGATGGTGCGCCGGCTATCTGCGAGCGAGTCTCCCGTCACCATGTCGATCATGACGATGGTGTAGGGCTCGGACACGTCCATCACGACGCCAACCTCGAAATCCCCACTGTTGCTTCCGCCTCGGCAGGAGGGGTTGAACTCGACCTCTTGAGCCGCGGCCTCAGTGGTTAAGCTCAACATCGCTAAGAGAGAGAGAGATGTGACGGATAGAGAACACACGCATTGCAGGTACCAGATGGTGTGACCGACCGACGCGGAGCGCGCCACGGAGAGTGTAGGGACATTTTGCCTGCCCAGTAGACGAATTCGAACAAACGGCGAAGAAAAACTGATAGCCCACCGGCAGGGCATCCCGGCGTGCCCTCCCCGCCGCGACGTGTGTGCTCTGTATCTTGGCCGCATGGCCCGACCGTCCGACCGCCCGCGTCCCCCCGCGTCCCGCACCGCCGCGGCGGCCGTCGCCACCGTCGACGTGTCGGTCGTGATCGTGACGTACAACGTGCGCGAGTTCCTCGAGCAGGCGATCGAGTCCGTCGAGCACGCCTCGGGTGGGCTGGCCGTCGAGACGTTCGTCGTCGACAACGACTCGGCCGACGGCACGGCGGCCGCCATCCGCGAGCGCTTCCCGGACGTGCGGCTCATCGCCAACGAGGCCAACGTCGGCTTCGCGACGGCCAACAACCAGGCCATCCGCGAGGCGCGCGGCCGCTATGTGCTCGTGCTCAACCCGGACACGCTCGTCCAGGAGGACACGCTCCGCGCGCTCGTCGCCTTCATGGACGCCCGGCCGGACGCCGGCGCCGTCGGCCCGCGCATCCTCAACCCGGACGGCACCTTCGCGCCCGAGTCCAGGCGCTCCTTCCCGACGCCGGCCGTCGCGTTCTACCGCATCTCGGGCCTCGGCCG
>JBBSQZ010000136.1:0-9114 GCA_038243565.1 Rhodothermales bacterium
GGCTACCGCCGCTGGTGGAGCTACATCCCGCACTTCGTCCACACGCCGGGCTACGTCTACGCGTACGCCTTCGGCGAGCTGCTCGTGCTCGCGCTCTACGCGCGCTACCTCGAGGAAGGGCCGGCGTTCGCGGCGGCGTACCGCGACCTGCTCGCGGCCGGCGGCTCGGACTGGCCCGACGCGCTCGTCGCCACGCTCGGCGTGGACCTCCGCGACCCGGCCTTCTGGGACGGCGGCCTCGACGCCATCGCGCGCCTCGTGGACGAGGCCGAGGCGCTCGCGGACGATCTGGAGCCCGAAGCCTGAACCCTCCGCACTGCGCGCCGTTAGAGGCGCTCACCCACCGCACGACCGATGTCCGACCCTCGCAACGTCGCCCACGACAAGAAGGTGATGGAGGAGAAGAAGCACCACGGCGAGGACCCGGCCGAGGGCGCCGCCGTCACGCCGCAGCCCGGAATGAAGCCGCCGCAGATCCGCGACGAGCATCCGGCTGAGACGGACGCGCTCGAGGAGGACGGCGAGGGCTGATCCTGAGACGGACTGTCCCATCGGCAGGTGCTCCTGCTCGCCCGTGCGCCTCACCCTGCTCGCCCTGCTTCTCCTGGATGTCGCCGCCGCGGCGCAGACGCCTGACACCCTTCAGGCGTCGAGGCGTGACCCGCGCGAGCCGCTGTCGCAGACGACGCTCTTCGCGGCCAACGTCGCCGCGCAGTCCGCGCTGACGCTCGGGCGCGGCCTCGCCGAAGGTGGGACGATGGGCGATGCGCCGGCCTTCCTGCTCGGCGGGGCTGCCGCAGGCGCCGGCTTCTGGGGCGCGAAGCGCCTCGTCGGGGCGCAGCACCCGGTCGCCGGGTTCGCGCTGGCCTACGTCTCAGCGTCGCTCGCCGAGAACGTCGCCGAGGGCGGGCACGCGCTGTCGCACGCCCGCGTGGGCCTCGGGCCGCTCGACGTGCGCATCGCGACGCCGTTCGCGCGCGAGGGGCGCCCGCGGGCGGCGTTCGAGATCGAGCCGCTGAGCGTGGCCGCGGCCGTCGTGCTGCCGCTGCGCGGCTTCCGGCCGCGGCCGTGCCCCGCCGGCGTGTGCTACCGCGGCGAGGCACCGGTCCGCATCCAGCGTGGCGGGCGCACGTTCCGGCGCCTCGGGCGGACCGTCGGGCGCGTCGTGCGGCTCTGGCCGCCGCTCTCGGACCGGACGGCGGCGCACGAGGGCGTCCACGTTGTGCAGGGGATGCAGGTCGAAGCGGCGACGCCATACGCCTCCATCCGGCGCATCCTCGCCCGCCCGGGCTCGGCGGACATCACGCTCGACGCCCGCGTCGACTGGCTGCTGCCGGCCGTCGGCGCGGTGACGTTCGCGCTCTCGCGCTACGAGCGCGCGTGGGTCGAGCGCGAGGCGGTGACGATGGCGGGATCGGACCTCGGACGCGCGACGCTCAACCCGTGAGCAGGACTTTGCCGAGGCGCCCGCGCGCCGTCGCGGCTGCCACCGCGTCCACGAACTCTGACAGGTCGAACGTCGCCTCGACGGGCAGGCCGAACACGCCCGCGGCGGCGTCGCCGGCAAGGCCGGCGAGGATCGGGCGCGAGACGCTGCGCGGCGCCTCGCGGAACCAGCGCGTGCGCCAGACGCCGCGCACGACGACGCCGCGGTAGAGCAGCGCGGCCGGCGTGACGGGCAGCGGCGACCGGCTCAGCGCGCCGTACACGACGTGAACGCCGCCGTCGCCCAGCGCCGAGAGCGCCAGCGCCCCGGCCTCCCCGGCGACGGCGTCGAACGCGGCTGCCGCGCCCGCCTCGCCCGTCGCCTCCTTCAATGCCGCCTGCGCCTCGTCGGTGTCCTCGTCCGCCACGACGACCGTCGCGCCGAGCGCCTCGAGGGCGTCGCGGTGCTCGCCCGAGCGGACGACGGCGACGGGCCGCAGCCCACGGCGGACGGCCAGTTGCGTCACGATGCGCGAGACGGTCGAGGCGCCGGCGGTGAGCACGAGCGCGTCGCCGGGCGCGAGGTTCGGCGCCGCGTCGAGGAGCAGGTGCGCGGTGAGCGGGTTGACGAAGAGCTGCGCCGCGGCGTCGTCCGCGAGATCGTCCGGGACCGGCAGCGCGTCCTCGGCCGGCACCACGACCGACTCCTGCCACGTCGCCGCATCGCCGAGCTTGACGACGCGCTGGCCGACCTCGAGGTCCGCCACGCCGTCGCCGAGCGCCTCGACGGTTCCCATGCCCTCGTTTCCGCCCGTCGCCGGGAGATCGCGGAGCGAGCCGTACGAGCCGGTGATGGCCGAGAAGTCGGACGGGTTGATCGGGCGGTGCGTCAGCCGGATGCGGACCTCACCCGGCCCGGGCTCGGGCGTCTCGACGTCGTCGATCTGGAGCACCTCGGCGGGTTTGCCGTGGCGGTGGAAACGGAGGGCGCGCATCGGGGAGGGCAGAAGGCGGAGGACCGAGGACCGACTCCCTCCGTCTTCTGTTCTCCGTCCTCTGCATTTCCCCGTTGGCCGTTGCCCCAATCCCTCAGTTCCGCATCTCCGGCCCGAACGGCTCGCGCGGCGCGCCTCGCGACGCCATCGCCCGCGCCATGCGCCGCGCCGTCGCCGCGGCGATCGTCTGCGCGACGGCCGTCCCGAGCAGCAGCATCGCCGGGCCGAGGAAGAAGATGCTGGTCATGATCGAGCCGTAGCCCATCGCCGACGAGTCGCCGAGGCCGTCGGCGGCGCTGCGGAGCATCACGAGCGCCGCCGCGGCCGAGACGCCGCCGAGCAGCGACACGGGCAGCGCCCATGCCGCCTTCGCGCCGCGGCGCCCGATGGCGATGCCGCCGAGCACGCCGAAGATGGCCGCGATGGCGAACGCGACCAGGAACGCGAGCGCGTGCAGCGGCCGCCGCCACACCGGCGCGGGCGCCCGCGCCGAGACCGCGAGCACGTCGCCCGGCAGCTGCCCGAAGCGGCCGACGAGGCGCACCGCCGCCGTGTCCGACGCCGCGGGCTCGCGGCGCAGCGGCAGCGACGCCGCGACGTCCCAGCCCGCCGGCGCAATCACCTCGAGGTCCAGCTGACCGAAGCCGGCCCAGAGGCGCGCCGGCGCGAGGCTGTAGGCCACCTGCCACGTCCGGTTCGGGTGCGCCCCGCCGTCGTAGGAGCCGGCGCGGACGCGGTAGCGCACGCGGACGCGGTGCGCGCCGGGCCCGATGGCGAGCGTGAAGCGGAGGCCGCGCGGCGCTCCGGTCTCGGCCTCATAGGGGAGCGGCTCGCCGTCGAGCCCCGGCGACGACGCGATGCCGGTCCACAGGTCGGGCACGGCGAGGCGCGCGACGGGCTGCGCCTGGACCGGCACCTCGTCCACCCACACCTCCCCGGCGCCGACGTCCTGCCCGAGCGCGACGAACTCGACCGGCAGCGTCCGCGTCGGCCCGTCGTTGACGATGCCGTAGACGGCCTCGACGATGGCGAAGCGGACCTCGCCGGCGCGCGGCGCCGCGAGGCGCCGGAGGTCGAGCGTGAGCGTCTCGCGGGCGATGCGGAGGCCGGCGAGCGCCGCGGCGGGCTCGCCGGCGGGCGTGCCGGGCTGGACGGGGCTCGCCATGTTGGCGCGCGCTGGCGTCGCCACGACCGTGGCCGCGAGCAGCAGCAGCAGGAGGCCCCGCATCACGTCCCGACGCGCGGCGGGATGCGTGGGACCGTCTCGCCAGGCTCGCCCTCGCCCGGCGGCAGCGGCCCGCACGCCGCGTCGAGCCACGCCCGCACGTCCGGTAGCGCGACCTCGACGGCCGAGACGTGGACCGTCAGCTCGGGCGTCGCCGACGAGGCGCGCGCGTCGTCCCACGTCTCACCGACGTTTGGCGGGACGTAGCGGAACACGAACTGGCCCTCGAGCGCCGGACCCTCGAAGAGACCCGCCGGCTCGACGGTGAGCGTGTCGAGCGGCGTCAGGATCGAGTAGCCGTGGCGGACCGTCCGCGCGGCGACGGTCGCGCAGCCGGGGCGCTGGAGGTACACCGCGTGCGCGTCGAGGACGTTGGCCGGCCCGCCGCCGAGGACGCGCCCGACGGCCGTCGAGACGCTGCGGCAGCCGGGCAGCGCGAGGAGCAACACGCCGGCGAGCAGGATCTGCCGCATGATCGGTCGGGGATGAGAGGCGGAAGACGGCGGCGCTGCGGCCGGCCTAGACGTGGCGCTCGGCGTGGTACGACGACCGCACGAGCGGGCCGGACTCGACGTGGTTGATGCCAAGCGCCTCGCCGACGCGCTTGTACTCGCGGAACTCGTCCGGGTGGACGAACCGCTCGACCGGCAGGTGGTGCTTCGTCGGCTGGAGGTACTGCCCGATCGTCATCACGTCGATGCCGGTCGCGGCGAAGTCGCCCATGAGCGCGTGGACCTCGGCCTCGGTCTCGCCGAGCCCGACCATGATGCCGGACTTGGTGCGGAGGCCGTGCTCGTCCTTCGCCATCGTGAGCACGTCGAGCGAGCGCTGGTAGTCGCCCTGCGGGCGGACGCGGCGGTAGAGGCTCGGGACCGTCTCGACGTTGTGGTTGAGGACCTCGGGGCGCGCCTCGAAGACGGTTTCCAGCGCCGGGCGGAGGCCGCGCATGTCCGGGATGAGCACCTCGATCGTTGCGCCGAGGCCGTGGATGCGCTGGATCACGTCGGCGAAGATCGGCGCGCCGCCGTCCGCGCGGTCGTCGCGGTTGATCGACGTCACGACGACGTGCTTGAGGCCCATCAGGCGGGCGGCCTCCTCGACGCGGCGCGGCTCGTCCCAGTCGAGGTCCTTCTGCTCGGGGCGGCCCGTGAGGACGGCGCAGAACGAGCACGACCGCGTGCAGACGTTGCCGAGGATCATGAACGTCGCCGTGCCGGCCGTCCAGCACTCGCCCATGTTGGGGCACCGCGCGGACGAGCAGACGGTGTGCAGCCCGTGCGTCTCGATCGTCTTCTGGACGTCGCGGAAGGTGTCGCCGTAGGGCAGCTTGACGCGCAGCCAGTCCGGCCGGCCGCCGGGGCGGTTGCTCTGGGCGGGGCGCTGCACGACGGGCAGCTCGAGCGCGAAGCCGTCGCCCGCGCCGTCGCCAGCGTGCTCGAGCGCGGGCTCGGCCAGTGCGGGCGCCGCCGCGAGGCGGACCTCGCCGGGGCGCCGCGGCGCGCGCGTCTCGGTGCGGGCGGAGGGCGTCTCGGCGCCGGTGAGGATCGGGTCGGCCATTCGGGGGGCGTGTGGCGCAGGGTGGTGCGGGGCGCAAAGGTACGGCCGAGGCCTGCGCAGCCGTGCCCGGGCGACCCTGATGCGCCGAGGCACCCCGTCCCGGTAGCGCTCCCGGAACGATCCGGTATCTTGCCCGGGCGAGACCGACCCGGCCGCGACCCCCGACCCCCGACTCCATGCAGATCGACGCCCCCGCCCTGGCGCTTCCGGCCGCCGCCGACGTCCACGGCATCCTCTCCCGGCACCTCCTCGCCGACGGCTACCCGTTCGTGCTCGACATGAAGGGCAGCCGGCCCGGCTTCCTCCGCGACGCCATCACCGGCCGCGACTTCGTAGACCTGTTCACGTTCTACGCCTCGTCCGCGCTCGGGATGAACCACGAGGGCCTCGTGGGCGGCTCCGACGACGCCGTCGCCTTCCGCGAGCGGCTCATGGACGCGGCGCTCAACAAGGTCGCCAACTCGGACGTCTACACGCCGCACATGGCGCGCTTCGTCGAGACGTTCGAGCGCGTCGGCATCCCGGCGGAGCTGCCGCACGCCTTCTTCGTCTCGGGCGGCGCGCTCGCCGTCGAGAACGCGCTCAAGGTGGCGTTCGACTGGAAGAGCCGCCGCAACGAGCGCCTCGGGCTCGCCGCGCCGGGCGGGCAGGTGCTGCACTTCACGCAGGCCTTCCACGGGCGCTCGGGCTACACGATGTCGCTCACGAACACGGACCCCAACAAGACGGCGCGCTACCCGCAGTTCGCGTGGCCGCGCGTGGACACGCCGGGCGTCCGCGACGGCCGGCCGGTCGAGGAGCGCGAGGCCGAGGCGATCCGCCAGGCCGAGGCCTTCTTCGCCGAGCGGAAGCACGACATCGCGGCCATCATCACCGAGCCGATCCAGGCCGAGGGCGGCGACAACCACCTCCGCCCGCAGTTCCTCCAGGAGCTCCGGCGCCTCGCCGACGAGAACGACGCGCTGCTCGTGTTCGACGAGGTCCAGACGGGCGTCGGCCTCACGGGCACCTTCTGGGCCTACCAGGGCCTCGGCGTCACGCCGGACATCGTCGCCTTCGGCAAGAAGACGCAGGTCTGCGGCATCCTCGCCGGCCCGCGCGTGGACGAGGAGGCGGACAACGTCTTCCAGATCTCGTCCCGCATCAACTCGACGTGGGGCGGCAACCTCGTCGACATGGTCCGCTTCGACCGCATCCTCGAGGTCATCGAGGCCGAGGAACTCGTCGGCAACGCACAGCGCACGGGCGCGCACCTGCTCGCGAGCATCGAGGCGCTCGCGGACCGCCACGAGAGCGTCCAGGCGCCGCGCGGCCGCGGCCTCATGTGCGCCTTCGATCTGCCGGACACGGCCACGCGCAACGCGGTCATCGCCCGCGCCTACGATCTCGGCGCCATCATCCTCGGCTGCGGCACGCGCACGATCCGCTTCCGCCCGGCGCTGACGGCCACGCCGGACCAGATCGACGCCGGCCTCGCCATCGTGGACCAGGCGCTGGAAGGCTAAATGCGGTTTAATGTTTAAGGTTTAACGTTTGGTGCGTTAGCCTTAAACGTTAAGCCTTAAACCCTCATCCTGATGTCCGTCACGAAGACGACGCCCGTCCAGGTCCCCGGGCCGGGCGGCAAGACGATCCACGAGCACGTCGGCCATGTCGCCTCAGGCACGGCCGGCGTCTCGGTGGCGCACATGATCGCGCCGCCGGGCTGGCACGAGCCTGGCCAGACGCCAGCCTTCGACGAGGTCACGGTCGTGCTCCGCGGGCGGATGCGCGTCGAGCACGCCGAGACGGCGTCGGGCGAGACCTACACGGACGTCGGGCCGGGCGAGACGGTGCTGGTGACGGCGGGCGAGCGGATCCGCTACGTCAACCCGTCGGACACGGAGGAGTCCGAGTACTGGGCCGTCTGCACGCCTGCCTTCTCGCCGGGCTCGGTGAACCGCGATGCGGAGTAGCGCCGCGGCTGGCCGTTCACGCGCCGAGGCGCTCGCGGAGTAACTCTTGCACGCGCGTCGGGTCCGCGCCCTTGGGCGCGCGGCGCATCGCCTGCCCGACGAGGAAGCCCACGAGGCGCGCCTCTCCGCCGCGGATCGCCGCGACCTTGTCGGGGTGCTCCGCGAGTGCCGCCTCGACCGCCGGCACGAGCGCCGCGTCGTCGCGGACGGCCGCGAGCCCGAGGCGCTCGACCGCTGCCTGCGCGTCGCCGCCCTCGGCGACGAGGTGCGCGACGAGCGTCCGCTGCGACGCCTTCGTGAGCGTGCCCTGCTCGCGCAGGCGGAGCGCCTCGGCGAGCGCGCCGGGTGTGGCGCGGTTGACGCTGTCCGAGACGAGCGGGCGCACGTCCTGCACGAGCAGCGCGGCCGCGTCGCGCACGTCCGCGCCGACGCCGACGATGCCTTCGAAGAGCTCCGCGAGGCCGGCATCCGCCGCCAGCACCGCGGCTTCTTCCGGCCCGACGCCGCGCCCGACGAGCGCCTCGAACCCGAGTCGTTCTGCCTCAGAGAGCCCCGCCGCCGGGTCCCGCGGCCCGACGACCGCCGGTGGCTCCGCGGAGGCCGGAGTCTTTCCGCCCTCCGCCTTCCGCCCTCCGCCTTCCTTCTTCCCCCACGAGTCCCGCAGCGCGACGATCCGGTTGTAGACCGGCCGCTCGGGCGTGCTGTCCTCGGGATCCTGGACGAAGTAGCCGAGGCGCTCGAACTGGTAGCGCACGCCCGGCTCGAGGCCCGGCTCCGTGAAGCCGTCCGTCTCGACGAGCGACGCGGGGTTGAGCACGTCCACGACGTCCTCGGCCTCCTCGGGGACCGGGACGGTGAAGAGGCGGTCGTAGAGGCGGAACGTCGCCGGCGTGGCCGTCGCGGCGTCGGCCCAGTGGATGACGCCGCCGCGGAAGCCTTCGGAGCCGAGCGTCGCGAGGTCCGCCGAGGCGCGCACGCCGACGATGGCGCCCGCGTCGTCGCGGTCGACGCCCGTGCAGCGGACGACCGGGCCGTGGCGCAGGCGCACCTCGGCGCCCGGCGAGAGGCGCTTCCAGCCCTTCGGCGGCGCCTCCGAGAAGTCGCCGCGCTCGATCCACAGGTTGCGCCCGAGCGAGAGGGGCCGCGCGAGCGGTGCGCCCTGAGGCGGCGTCACGTCGTGCGGCCACAGCGGCGCATCCAGGTCGAGCGGCGCGTCGAGGTTGTCGATCGTCAGCGGCAGCGGGTCTACGACGGCGAGCACGCGCGGCGCGGCCGCGTTGAGGTCGTCGCGGACGATGTGGTCATAAAAGGACAGCTCGACGCGGCCATCCACCGTCGAGATGCCGGTCTCGTCGCAGAACCGCCGCAGCGCCTCGGGGCGGACGCCGCGGCGCCGCTGCCCGGCGATCGTCGGCATCCGCGGGTCGTCCCAGCCCGAGACGTGGCCCTCGGTGACGAGGCGGAGCAGCTTGCGCTTGCTCATCACCGTGTAGTCCAGGTTGAAGCGCGCGAACTCGACCTGGTGGTTGCGCGGCTCCGGGATGCCGATCGCGTCCAGGTACCAGTTGTAGAGCGGGCGGTTGACGTCAAACTCGAGCGTGCAGATCGAGTGCGTGATGCCCTCGATGGCGTCGGACTGCCCGTGCGCCCAGTCGTAGAACGGGTAGATCGGCCAGGCGTCGCCGCGGCGGTAGTGGTGCGCGTCGCGGCGGATGCGGTACATCAGCGGGTCGCGCAGCTTCATGTTCGGGTGCGCCATCGGGCCGTGCTGCGAGTCGATCTTCGCGCGCAGCACGAGCGATCCATCGGGGTGCAGGCCGCGGCGCATCTCCTCGAACAGGCGCAGGTTTTCGGCGACCGGCCGGTCCCGGAACGGGCTCGGCGTGCCGGCCTCGGTGACGGTCCCGCGGCGCGCGCGGATCTCGTCCTCCGTCTCCTCGTCGACGAACGCCAGCCC
>JBBSQZ010000137.1:0-8718 GCA_038243565.1 Rhodothermales bacterium
CAGGTCAAGACGGGGCATTACAACGTCCAGCCCGGGATGAGCAACTGGGCGCTGATGAACAAGGTCCGCAAGGGCCTCCAGGACCCGATCCGGATCACGATCCCCGGCGGCCTCACGCCCGAGCGCTTCGCGCGCGTCCTCGCGCGCCAGCTCGGCACCGACACGACGGCCGTCGTCCAGGCGCTCGCCGACGCGGCGCTCGCCGACTCGCTCGGGACGGACACGGCGCACCTGCTCGGCCACATGCGCGCCAACACGTACGACATCCTCTGGACGACCGACGCGCGCCGCGCCGTCTCCCGGATCCACGGCTGGCACGACCGCTTCTGGACGGACGAGAACACCGCCAGGGCCAAGGCGCTCGGGATGACGCCCGACGAGGTGATCACGCTGGCGTCGATCGTCGAGTGGGAGGCGCAGAAGGCGTCCGAGCGGCCGCGCATCGCCGGCGTCTACCTCAACCGCCTCTTGGGCCGGACGCCCGCCGGGAAGATGCGCCTGCAGGCGGACCCGACGGTCCAGTTCGCGCTGATGCAGGCCGGTGCGCCGTCCATGCGCCGCCTCCTCTTCACGGACTACCAGACGCCGAGCGCCTACAACACGTACCTCATCGACGGCCTCCCGCCCGGCCCGCTCAACAACCCGTCCGACGACACGATCGAGGCGGTCCTCTCGGGCGGCGAGCGCCACGGCTTCCTCTACTTCGTCGCCGACGGCTCGGGCGGCCACGACTTCTCGCGGACGATCGCGGAGCACAACGCGAAGGCGGCGCGGTGGAGCGCGTGGCTGAGCGACCAGATCCGCCAGCGCCGCGCCCGCGAGGCCGGCGGCGGCACGTCGCCAGCCGCCGCCCCGGTGACGCCCTAGCAGCCGCGGAGCCACCGACCACCCGCCGGACAAGGCCCCTTGCGGTCGAAAGGCGGGTGATCGATGTCTCGCGAGGCGCCTCGCCCGGCCGGTCCTCGGCCTACCCGTCCCCGAGCCAGCCGCCGGCGAAGCCGTTGGCCCGCAGGCCGTCCGCCAGCGGCCCGACGCCGCGCATGAGGCGCCACACGAGGCCCGAGCGGTAGTTCTCGGCCGCGAGCACGATCGGCCCCTGGTTCAGCGCGTAGCGGTGCGGCGATGCCCAGCCGAGTCCGTCGGCGGTGCCGGGGAAGGTCGGGTTGTAGGCCTTCTCGAAGCTCACGCCCGTGCCCTCGTGGGCGCGCGCGAGGCCCTCGAGGCACTCGAGCACGACGTCCGGCGCGAACGGGAGGCTGGCGATGGCCGCCCACGGCGCGACCGTCCCGTCGTCCGGGCCGAACGGGACGCCGCGCGCGCGGTAGCCCCAGAAGCGCCGCGCGCGCCCGCCATCGACCGACAGGGCCGGGCCGGGGCCGTCGCTGGCGGTGAAGCCCCACGCGCCCGGGCCGTAGCCCGCGAAGCCGCGCGGGTTGCGCGTCGCGTAGGTGCGCTGGATGAGCGTCGCACGGCGGCTGTTCTCGAAGTAGTCGATGCCGCGCGCGCGCATGTACGCGTCCGGGATGCCGCGGAAGTCGACCCAGAGGTGCGAGAACTGGTGGATGAAGAGCGGGCCGGCGTAGAGGTGCGCGTGGCCGTAGATCGTCTTCCAGCGGTACGTCTGCGTGAACGCGTCGAAGGCGCTCGGCGGGACGGCGTGCGTCGGCGATCCGGCGGCGAGGGCGTAGAGCAGGAGCGCCTCGTTGTAGCCCTCCCAGCGGTAGCGCAGGAAGCCGTGCTCGGGCGTCCAGCCCATCGTCACCGTCTCGCCGCCGTTGCGGGCCCAGTCCCACTCGACACGCTCGTACACGAGGCGCGCCGCGTCCTGGAGCTCGCGCTCGTCCGGCGTGTCGCCGTCGAAGTACTCGGCGACGCAGAGCAGGCCGGCGACGAGGAACGTCGTGTCGACGGTCGAGAGCTCGCTGCCCCAGGTGCGGCGGCCCGTCTGCGTGTCGAGGAAGTGGTAGAAGAAGCCGCGGAAGCCCGTCCCATCGCGGGCGCCGTCCTGCGGAGCATCGCGGAAGAAGCGCGCCGCGGCGAGGGCGAGGCGCAGCGCCTCGGGACGGCCGGCCCATCCGCGCTCGACGGCGACGGGCAGGCCCGTCAGCCCGAAGCCGACGGCGGCGATGGACGCGGGGCTCTCGGGCCCGGTGCTGTCCACGACGAGCCCGTTGGCCGGGTTCGTCTCGGCGAGGAAGTAGGCGAACGCGTCGCGGTGGATGCGGTCGAGCAGGGCGTCCGAGGCGGGAACGACGGGCATCAGGCGGCCCGGCCCGTGCCGGGGATCGTGAGGCGGGCGGCGGCGTGGGCCGGAATCTCGACCTCGGCGGTAAGATCGTTCTCGCCGCGCCTGCCGAGCACGCTCTCTGCCCCGGTCTCGGGCGCCGCGTGGAGCGACTCGAGCGGCGCAGGGCCGAATCCACGCCGTCGACCAACTGCGCGGCGGCGGGTTCTGCCCCAGACGGCACGAGGCCGAGCCCCCACCACAGGGCCCGACCTCGCGGAGCCGGCATCCAGACGGATGCCGTGTGGAAATTCTGGCGCCGGCCGCCGGCCGCGCCTCCCCGCGTTCGGGGAGTTGGTGCGGCGGCGAGCGCCTCGGGCGAGGCCATGCCGGACGCCTCGAGGATCTGAAGCGGCCGAACGCCGTCGTCGGGTGTGACCTGCGCCTCGAAGGCCGGTCCTCGAAGCTCGGCGGGCGAGCGCCGCCACCGACGCCGGCACGTTCCTAACGGGCAGCGTGGCCGCGCGCGTTATCGGCGAAGGCGCGTGACGTGGCGTCCGTCTGGTGCGACTGCACCATATGTCTCGCCCAGATCGGTGCGACCTTTGCCGCCCAACGCTCACCGGCCCCATGCGCCTTCTACTTCTCCTCGCCGCGTTCGTCTCGATCGCCGCACCTGTACCTGCCCAGACCACCGGCCTGCCCGACCCGACGTTCGGGACCGGCGGTGGTGTGGTGCTCGACCCGTCCGGCACGCTCCAGAGCGCCGCCGCAGACGTAGCCGTGCTGCCCGACGGCCGGATCCTGCTCGCCGGCCGCATCGGGGCGGACGCCGCGGTCGTCCGCCTCACCGAGGCGGGCGCGCTCGACGCCTCGTTCGGGACCGGCGGCGCCGTGCGCATCCCGTTCGACGGCCCGCGCGCCGGGTTCACGTCGCTCGCCGTCCTGCCCGGCGGCGCCATCGTCGCTGCCGGGCTGGCGCAGGACGACGACGACACGGCGATCGGCGCCGTCCTCGTGCGCCTGACGCCGGCCGGCGTGCTGGACCCGAGCTTCGGCACCGCCGGCGTCGTCCGCGAGGCGCCCGCGGCGGCGAGCGCCTTCCTGGATCTCGCCGTGCAGCCCGACGGCCGCCTCGTCGCCATCGGGCAGTTCGAGCAGGACGGCAACGGCGACAGCCGCTTCGTCGCCGTGCGCTACCTCGCCGACGGCAGCCGCGACGACGCCTTCGGCGCGGGCGGCCGCGCGGCCCCCGCCGCCGTCGCCGCGTCCGGCGACGCGCTCGCACTCGACGCCCAGGGCCGCATCATCGTGACAGGCAGCGCGGACACCGGGGCCAACGTCTTCGAGTCCGAGATCCGGACGGCGCGCCTCACGCCCGCGGGCGCGCTCGACGCGACGTTCGGGACGGGCGGCATCGTCGCCGCAGTGCTGCCGGCCGCGTTCAACATCGCCTCGGCCGTCGTCGTGGACGCCCAGGGCCGCGCGACGGTCGGCGGCGCCGCGCTGAGCCTCACGACGGGCGCGGCGAGCGTCGTGCTGCTGCGTTACACCGCTTCGGGCGCGCCGGACGCCACGTTCGGCACGGCCGGCATCGTCCGGACGTCGACGTTCGGGCAGGTCGCGATCGCCTTCGACCTCGCGCTCCAGGCCGACGGCAAGCTCCTCGTCGGTGGCGCGGCCGGGACGAACGACTCTGCCAACTTCCTGCTCGCGCGCTACACCGCGGCCGGCGCCCTCGACCCGGCGTTCGGCGCGGGCGGCCGGACCCTGCTCGACCTCGGCGACACCGACGCGGCGCTCGCGCTCGCGTTCGAGCCCAACGGCCGCGTCGTCCTCGCGGGCCAGACCGGCAACGCCGACGGGAGCGAGACGCGGATCGCCGTCGCGCGCGTCACCACGGACGGGCGCCCGACGGCGGGCGAGGACTCGGCCGCGCCGGGCGCGTTCGCACTCGCCGCCGCCCCAAACCCGTTCCAGAGCACCTCGGCCGTGACGCTCACCCTCGACGAGGCGGGCGCGGCGCGCGTCTCGGTCTACGACGCGCTCGGGCGCCGCGTGGCCGTCCTCCACGACGGCGCGCTCTCGTCCGGCCCGCACGCCTTCCGCCTCGACGGCGGCGGCCTCGCGCCCGGCGTCTACGTCGTCCGCGCCGAGGGCGCGCGAGGCGCGGCGTCGGTCCGCGTCGTGCGGCGGTAGGCACCCGGGTTTACCCTCCGACCTGGACGAGGATCTCGCTACCTTCGCCGGCTCCCATTTTTCCCTCGCATGACCCGCATGTCCCAACGCTTCGGCGCCCTCGCGCTCGCCCTCCTCACGCTCTCCGCCTGCGACTCGGGCGACTCCGGCTCCTC
This sequence comes from Rhodothermales bacterium, assembly GCA_038243565.1. Taxonomy (GTDB): domain Bacteria; phylum Bacteroidota; class Rhodothermia; order Rhodothermales; family Rubricoccaceae; genus DASVSE01. The sequence goes on from JBBSQZ010000137.1 coordinate 4,579, forward strand.
GACGCCCAGCGCGCTCGTCGGCTCGTGGACGCTCAAGCAGAGCACGTCCGAAACGTACCTCACCGTCAACCAGGCCCAGGTGATCGTAGACCGGAGCGGCCCGACGACCGGCACGCTCCAGATCAGCGGCGCACAGACGGGCACGCTCCGTTACATGAACGTCGACCTGAACTACGGTGAGGTCCAGCTCACCTCGTACGACCCGGCGGCCCCCTATCCGGCCGAGCGGATCGAGGCGCGCCTGTCGCCGACCGGCTACTCGGGCATCGCCTTCATCAGCGCAAACGGGGCGGTCACCCAGTACGAGACGTTCAACGCCTCGCCCTACACGTATGCCGACGGCCGCCTGACCGTCCGCCCGACTCCCTTCCGGACGTACAGCGGGGCTACGGTCACGCTCGCCGGCGGGACGCTCGCGTACCAGACGACGCCGATCGCGGCCGGCGAGCGGGTGCTCGCGCGCCGCGTCGTGACCCCGTTCCAGATCAGCTACGACGGGCTCACGGCCGTCCGCTACATCATCGAGGACGGCGGCGTGTTTCGCGCCGAGCGCGACTTCTCCCCCAACCAGACGCTGTCCATCGCCGGCACGTGGGAGGTGGACGGCGCGCAGCTGCGCCTCAGAACGACCCGCGAGCAGGTGACCGAGACGGAGACCTTCCGCTACGAGACCACCGGCGAGACGCTCCGCCTCGGCGTCACCGAGGTCGGCTGCCCCCAGGACGTCAACTGCCTCCGCTACCAGGAGCAGGATTTCGGGCTGCGGGCGGGTACGCTGACGGCGGTCGAGACGGAGACCACGGCGGGCTTCGACCGGACGGCGACGGCGGCGCGCCCCGCTGCACCGCACGCCGCCGCGCGTGTGCCTGCCGGCGTCGCCGCACGCCGCGAGGCGGCCATCGGGCCGCGCGCGCTCGCCCGGCCAGACACCGCGCCGTAAACGGCGCCCGGCGTGAGGAACCGCCGCCCGCGCGCGCCGTTGCCCGAGCCCGGCCGGAACACCCCGGCCGGGCTCCTTCCTTTCCCGCCATGACCGACGACCCGAAGGCCCCCGAGCAGGACCAGACCGACGACGCCATCACCGACGTCTCGAAGACGACCGTCTCGACGCCCGAGCCGGACGGCAAGCGCGTCGCCGAGGCCGGCAACGCCTACGTCGGCCGGATGATGGACGACGACCTGAAGACCACCCCGCGCGTCGAAGGCGACGGGATGGAGGGCGACGAGACGCCGCCTCAGCGGTAGCCGGCGGCCTGGAGCTGGAACAGCTCGGCGTACGTCCCGCCGAGCTCCAGGAGCTCCTCGTGGGAGCCGATCTCCGAGACGCGGCCGCCGTCGAGGACCAGGATGCGGTCCGCCATGCGGACCGTCGAGAAGCGGTGCGAGATGAGGATGGCCGTCTTGCCGGCGGTGAGGTCCTTGAAGCGCTCGAAGACCTCCGCCTCGGCGCGCGCGTCGAGGGCCGCCGTGGGCTCGTCGAGGATGAGCAGCTGCGCCTCGCGCATGTAGGCCCGCGCGAGCGCGACCTTCTGCCACTGCCCGCCCGAGAGGTCCATGCCGGACTTGAAGCGCTTGCCGAGCGTCTGCTCGTAGCCCGCGGGCAGGCCCGCGATGACCGAGTCGGCGAGCGACCGCTCGGCCGACGTCTCGATGCGCGGCCGGTCCGTGCGCGCATCGATGCGCCCGACGGCGATGTTCTCGGCGGCGGTGAGGTGGTAGCGGACGAAGTCCTGGAAGATGACGCCGATGGCGTCGCGGAGGCTCGCGAGGTCGACCTCCCGCAGGTCCACGCCGTCCAGGAGGATGCGGCCCTCGTCGGGGTCGTAGAGGCGCGCGAGGAGCTTGACGAGCGTCGTCTTGCCGGCCCCGTTCTCGCCGACGAGCGCGAGCGCCTCGCCCGCATGCAGCGTGAACGACAGCCCGCGGACGGCCCACTTCTCGGAGCCGGGGTAGCGGAAGCCGACGTCCTCGAACACGAAACCCTCGCGGATGGGCTCCGGCACGAGGCGCGCGCCGGGGGCCGAGACGACGTTCGGGGTGATGTCGAAGAAGTCGAACAGGTCCGCGAGGTAGAGCGCCTGCCCGGCGACGGACGAGAAGCTCGACAGGAGGCCCTCGAGCAGGCTCCGCATCCGCTGGAAGGAGCCCGCGAGGAACGTCAGGTCGCCGATGGAGAACGCGCCCGTGGCCGTCCGGTACAGGATGACGGCGTAGGCGGCGTAGTAGCCGAGCGCGCCGACGGCCGAGAGGAGGCCGCCCCACGACGCGCGGCGCACGGCGAGCGTCTTGTTGGCGTCGTAGAACTGGTCCGCGAGCGTCCGGTAGCGCTCCGTGAGGTAGCCGTTGAGGCCGAAGACCTTGACCTCCTTCGCCGTCTCGTCGGACGCGCCGACCATGCGGAGGTAGTCCAGCTCGCGGCGCTCGGGCGTCCACGCGTAGGTCAGCGAGTAGGACTGCGCGTTGAAGTGCGCCTCGCCGAGGAAGGCGGGCACGAGCGCGAGGCCGAGCAGGATGAGCAGGCCCGGCGCATAGGCCACGAGGCCGACGCCGAGCGTGGCGACGGTGATGACGTCCTGCGCCTGCCCGAAGACCTGGCTCAGCAGCACCATGCGGCCGGTCGTCTGGCGGCGCGCGCGCTCGAGCTTGTCGTAGAAGTCGGCGTCCTCGAAGTGGGCGAGGTCCAGCGCCGCGGCGTGCTCCATCAGGCGAACGGACGTCTCGTTGGTGAAGAGGTCGCCGAGGAGCGAGTCGCACAGGGCCGTCGCGCGGCCGAGAAGGTCCGAGAGGAGGGCGAGGCCGAACTCGGCGAGCAGCAGCGCCCCGAGGTGCGTGAGCGGGCCGGCTGTCCACGCGGCGAGGTGGAAGCCGTCCGCCAGGGTCCCGGCCGCGGCGACGCCGACGACCTCGTCCACGACGAGCTTGCCGATGTAGAGCATCGCCACGGGCACGAACGCGCGGACGAGGCGCAGCGCGACGGTCGCGGCCGTGAGCAGCGGGCTCGTCGCCCAGACGAGGCGGAACAGCGGCGGCAGGTACCGCAGCGCGCCCACGCGCTCGCGCAGGGGCAGCGCCGCGGCGGCGGCGCGGCCGCGGGCCGCTGTGGGCGCGCCGGACGTTCGACGCGCGGCGCGGGCGTCGCCGCGCTCGCCGGGGGATCGGGTGGATGCCATGGCGGGTCCCACGCCCGCGGCGCGGGTGCGGTTGCCGGTCACCACGGCGAGAAGCGGGGTCGCGGGCACAGCATGCTGTGCCCCTGCGTATCGGTCGGCGATTGCATAAACCGCGGCGTCCCGGTTCGGCCATTTCCCGCCTCCCGCCATGCCCACCGTCGCTGACCTCGCGGCCTTCCTCGCGCCGATTCTCGACGCCGGCCGCTACCACGCCGAAGACGACCCGGCGGGCGTCTGGATCGCGTCCGTCCGGCCCGTGCGGCGCCTCGGCCTGCGCCTCGACCCGGGGTCTGGCCCGGCGGACTGGCTGCCGGATGACATCGACGCCCTGCTCGTGCACCGGCCGTTCGGGCTGTGGCCGGCGCGCCTGCCGGCCGGCGTCGGCGTGCTCGCCGTGCACCACGCGCTGGACGACCGCTTCTCGACGGGCGTCAACCCGGCCCTCGCCGCGGCGCTCGGAATGGCCGTGGACGCCGAGCCGCTCGTCCGCGACGGAATGCCCATCGGCATGGTCGGGACGCTTCCGGACGCCGAGGCGCGCCTCGTGGGCGCGTTCGGCGGGTTCGAGGCGACGGCCGGGCCGGAGACCGAGACGAACCGCGTCGCGGTCGTGGGCGCGATGACCGAGGCGCTCGTGCTCGAGGCGGCGGCCCGCGGCGCGGGGCTGTACGTGACGGGCCAGATGCGGCGGCCGGCCGAGGCGGCGGTCCTCCGGACCGGGATGCGCGTCGTCGCGGTCGGGCAGGCGCGCGCGGAGCGGTGGGGCCTGCAGCACCTCGGCGCGCTCCTCGCCGCCAACTTCTCCGGCCTCGAGGTCGTCGACCTGGATGCCTGATCTCAGCGGACGATGACGACGGGGCGTGTGAGGCGCTCGCGGCCTGCCGTGACGCGGACGATGTAGGCGCCGGGCGCAAGCCCGCCGAGGGGCAGCGCAAGCGTCTGCGTGCCCGCCGCGGCGTCGCCATCTGCG
>JBBSQZ010000138.1:0-8704 GCA_038243565.1 Rhodothermales bacterium
GCCTCGCCGAGCGTCGCGTCGTCCACGAGCGCCGTCACGTCGACGCGCGACACCATGACCTCGCGGACGGTCGTCTCGCCGAACTCGACGATCGAGTGGATGAGCGCGTGCTCGCCCTCCTCGAGCGAGCCCTGCGCCTCGCCGACGTCGGCCATCGTCTTGAGGTCGGCGGACGAGATGGGCTCGGCGACGGCGCGGACGCGGTTCTGGAGGCCCTGCGCGGCGGCCGCGAGGACGTCTGCCAGCGGCGCGACGAGGCGCACGAGCGGCGCGAGGAAGGGCGCCAGGCGCTGCGCCGTCGCCGCGGGCCGGCGGCTGGCGATGAGCTTCGGCGCGATCTCGCTCACCACGAGGATCACGAACGTCACCACGGCCACGTTGAGCACCAGCGCGACGGTCTCGTTCCAGCCCGCCGCCTGCGCCACCTGGTTGACGAGGCGCGCCGCGATCAGGGCGATGCCGACGTTGGCGACCGTGTTCAGCAGCAGGATCGCGACGAGCAGGCGCCGGGACCGGTCGAGCAGGGCGAGCACGCGCCGCGCGCCGGCCGTCCCGGTCTCGGCGAGGGCCTCGCGCTCACCGGGCGACAACGAGAACAGCGCAACCTCGGCGCCCGAGCAGAAGCTCGAGAAGACCAGCAGCGCCACGAGCACGCCGCCCTGGACGGCGAGAACGGCCGGGCCGAGCGCGTCTGGCGGGACGCCCTGTGCCGCCGCGGCGAGCGCGGCGGCGAGGAGAGGGGGAGGCTCCAACGGGGGGCTGGCGGGACGGCAGGCGGAGCGCCGCGGCAGGGCCACGACGGGCGTCGAAGATAGCGTTTCGGCCGTGCGCGCGGGTCCGGGCCTTCCCCGAGATGCGCGGCGCGCCGGCGGGCACCGCGGCGCGGAACGGAGCGCGGAACGGAGCACGGGGCGGCGTCCCGAAGGAGGCCGCCCCGCGCGGGGTGTTCGGAGCGTCGGGTGCAGCCGGAGGGTGCGGCCCGAGCGCCTTAGAACGGGAGGTCGTCGTCCGGCGAGAAGTCGCCATAGCCGCCGTCCGAGGCCGCCGGCTTGGGCTGGCGCTGCGGCGGCCGGCCGCCGCCGCCGTCACCTTCTCCGTCGTTGCCGCCTCCGCCGTAGCTGCCGCCGCCCGAGGCGCGGGGCGCGGACTGCTGGCGCGGGGCGCGCTCGGACTGGTCGTAGCCGTCCGACCCGCCCACGTCGCCGCCGCGGCTGTCGAGCATCTGCATCTCGCGCGCCTTGATCTCGGTCGAGTACTTCGTCACGCCGTCCTTGTCCTCGTACTGCCGCGTCTGGAGCGAGCCCTCGATGTAGACCTTGGAGCCCTTCTTGAGGTACTCGCCGCAGATCTCGGCGAGGCGCGCCCACGCGACGACCCGGTGCCACTCGGTGTTCTCGACCTGGTTGCCGTCGCGGTCCTTGTAGGACTCGCTCGTGGCGACCGAGAGGTTGCAGACGGCGGTGCCGCTGCCGGTGTACCGGAGCTCGGGGTCCGACCCGAGGTTGCCGATGAGGATGACCTTGTTGATTCCGCGTGCCATGGTGGCGTTGGATGTGAGGGCCGTGAGGCGCCTCGGTGCGGGGATGGCGCCGGAGACGGCGCGGCCCGCGTACATGAGTCCGTCGGTCCGGAAGTGGCCGACTGTTCGGAAAAGCCGCGGCGGGGGCGGTGCCTCTCGGCGGTGCTCCCGGTCGCGTTCGGCAGGATAGACGCGCCACAGCCGCGGACGTAACCTGCACGACTCAAAATATCTCAGCCCCCGTGTCAACCGACCGTCACACCCCGCTTTTCACGTTTCCGTACGCCATCGAGGACCTCGGCCTGACCGATGAAGACCGCGCCGCAGCCGACGCGCCGACGTTCGAGGACTTCGTCGCCATCGTCCGCCGCCTGCGCCGCGACTGCCCGTGGGACCGCGAGCAGACGCACGGCTCCACCAAGCACCTCACGCTCGAGGAGGCCTACGAAGTCGTCGACGCCATCGACGCGGGGCAGCCGCGGCAGATCGCGGCCGAGCTCGGCGACCTCTTCCTGCACGTCCTCTTCCACGCCGACATCGCCGAGGCGGCCGGCACGTTCACGCTGTCGGACGTGATGCGGGCCGAGATGGCGAAGCTCGTCCGCCGCCACCCGCACGTCTTCGGCGACGACGTGGTCTCGGGCACGGGCGAGGTGCTGCGGAACTGGGAGGCCATCAAGCAGCAGGAGCGCCGCGACGCCGGCGCGCCGGACGCTCCGCCGCCGTCCGCGCTCGGCGGCGTGCCCGCGGCGATGCCGGCGCTCCTCCGCGCCGAGCGCGTGCAGCACAAGGCCGCCGCCGTCGGCTTCGACTTCCCGGACGCTGAGGGCGCGTGGGACAAGGTCGTCGAGGAGACGGCCGAGGTGCGCGAGGCGCTCGACAGGGACGACGCGGAGCGCCTCGAGGCCGAGATCGGGGACCTGCTCTTCGCCGTCGTCAACGTGGCGCGGATGCGCGGCGTCGTGCCGGAGACGGCGCTGCGCGGGACCGTGGAGCGCTTCTCGCGGCGCTTCCGCCACGTCGAGGCACAGCTGGGCGAGCGCCTCAGCGAGGCGTCGTTGGGCGAGATGGACGCGCTCTGGAACGAGGCCAAGGCGCTGGAACAGGAGCCGGGAAGAAAAATGTGAGCCGAGGGTGACCCCTTGTAGATCGTTTCGACGGTCTGTGTGATGTAGGCGGCGTGCAGGGGCAACGTGCCCGATCTGCAACGCCGCACCTCTCACCCTTTCCGGATTCCACCATGCCGACTGCATCCTTCGGGCGCTCTGCCCTCCTGCTTCTGCTCACCCTGTCGTTCAGCCTCACAGCGTGTGACAGCAGCACGCCGGAGCCGACCCCCACCCCAACCCCGGCCCCGGCCCCTGCGCCGGGGACGACCGGAATCATCTCAGGCCGCTTTACCCTCCCGGCCGGTGCGAGCGGCTCGCTCGAGAATGCCCGCGTGGCGGTCTACACCAGCCAGGCGGAGTTCGACCAGGACAACCCGCTCAAATTCGAGGCGTCGTCGTCGAACGGCTCGTACACGATTCCGAACATGAACCCGGGGAACTACTACCTCGACGTCTGGAAGGACAACAACAACAACAGTCGGATCGATGGCGGGGACTTCTACGGCGCCTACACGACGAACGGGACGAACGCCTCAGCGTTCGCGGTCGTCGCAAACCAGACGACGACGATCAACGGGACGGTCTTCACCGTCACCAACGCCCGCCCGGTCCACACGGAGGCACAGAAGCCGATGTCTGCGGAGTGACCCCCGCACGACGCTGGAGGGAAGGCAGGACGTGCTGGCGAGGCGCGTCCCGCCTCGCCCGTTTCGGCGCCTCACCGTGCGAAAGTCCACGCGTCGCGGACGAGTGCCCCGGGCACGCCTCGGGCCAGCCGCGGCGCGCCGACACCGTCCATCACGACGACGCGCGAGCCCGACGCGTCGCGCTTCTTGCCCGACGTCATCACCGCGACGAGCGCGTCGCCCGTGAGCGCGGGGGGATGGGCAGCGGGTCGAGGCGCCGCACGTCCATCGGCCATGACCCGCCTCGGCTACGCCGCGCGCCAACCGTGGGCCACCGGGCCGTTGCCGTGGCCCACGTCCGGCGCGTGCTGGATGGCGCCGGTGACGTACGCCTTGGCCTGCTCGACGGCGGCGCGGAGCGCCAGGCCCCGCGCCAGGCCGGCTGTGATCGCAGCGGCAAACGTGTCGCCCGCGCCGTGCATCACGCGCGGGATTCGCCGCGCCTCGAGCCAGAGGTGCCCGCCGGCGTCGGCGAGCAGGTCGGGCGCGTCCTCGCCTCCGAGATGGCCGCCCTTCACCACGACGGCGCGCGGGCCGAGCGCGAGGAGCGCCTCGGCGGCCTGCTCCATCGCGGCGCGCGAGCGGACGTCGAGGCCCGTCAGGCGCTCGGCCTCGGGCAGGCTCGGCGTCACGACCGTCGCGAGGGGGAAGAGGCGTGCCACGAGCGCGTGCTCGGCACCGTCCGAGAGGAGGCGCTCGCCGCGCCGCGTCGTCATCACCGGATCGACGACGAAGGCAGGGAAGGCGAAGCGCGTCGCCGCCTCGGCGACGGCCTCGATGATGGCCGCGCCGAAGAGCATCCCCGTCTTGACCGCGGCGGGCGGGATGTCTCGGCAGACGCGCCCGAGCTGCCGCGCGACGAACGCGGCGGGGATTTCGTGGACCTGCTGCACGCCGCCGTCCGTCGCGCAGTCCGTGACGACGGTCACGACGGACATGCCGTAGACGCCGAGCGCCTCGAACGTCTTGAGGTCGGCCTGGAGGCCGGCGCCGCCGCTGGGGTCGCTGCCGGCGATGGTGAGGGCGACGGCGGTCATGGCGTGGGGATGCCGGTCAGGCGCGCGGTCTCGTCCTGTTTCTGCCCGGCGGCGATGCGGCGGAAGCGGTCGCGCCAGCCCGCGCTGAGCGCCTCGCACGCGGCGAGGGCCTGCGCCGCCTCGGGATCGGCCGGCCGGGCATAGCGCAGCGTGTTGACGCGCGCGACGGTCCACTCGGGGGTCGTCTGCGCCTCGAGGACGAGCGCCTGCCCGGCCTCGACCGGTCCCTCCTGGAGCACGCGGAGGTACCAGCCCGTGAAGCCCGTCTGCTGGACCCACAGGGCGAGCTTTTTCCGGTCCCAGCGGCGGGCGAGCTTCCAGCACGGCGACCGCGGCTGCGACACCTGGACGCGCGCCCCGCCCAGCGAGAAGACGTCGCCGATGCAGACCGAGTGCTCGTCCTGCCCGCTCACGGTCGCGTTCTCGCCGAAGTCGCCGGGGACGAGCGGCAGGCCGAGGCGCTCGGCCCAGTAGCCGTAGTGGGCGAGCGGATAGGCGCAGATGGCCTTCTCGGGGCCGCCGTGGTTGCGCAGGTCCGCCTGCGCGTCGCCGTCGAAGTTGATCCGGCCGAGGTGCAGCGGCCCGGACACCGGTGCCTTGACGATGCCCGAGCGCCACGCGTCGCCAGCAGTGTCGAACGTCTGGGGCAGGCCGACGTGGAGGGCGTGGAGCGTGGGGAGCGTCTCGGCCGGCATCAGGTCTCGTCGGGCGCGGGGTAGGTGATCTGCTGTCCGCTGACGCAGGCGAAGTCGGTCAGCGCGTGCGGTTCCACGCGGCCCGGCGTGATCAGGTCCAGCACGTCCCAGCCGCGCACGATGAGCGCGTCGGCGATGAGGCGGCGGTGGCAGCGCCAGGGGACGGCCTCGGAGCACATCATCGCCGTGCGGCGCTCGGCGGCGAGCGTCTCGAGCGCGGCGAGGCCTTCGGCGAAGGCGTCGGTCGCCATGTAGTCCGCGTAGGCGGCGAACGAGGCGACGCGCCAGGCCGTGTTGGGCGAGTCGTCGGCGGGTTTGCCGCGCCGGCCGCCGAGGCCGGGGAAATGCGTGTAGCCGATGCCGCGGCCGGCCAGCGCCTCGCGCAGCGCGTCCTGCGAGAAGTGCGGCTGGCGGCGCGAGCCGGGGAAGCGGCGCACGTCGGCGATCTGCTCGATGCCGGCGCCTTCGAGCAGGTCCAGGAAGGCCTCCGGCTCGCGGTTCGAGTGGCCGACGGTCCAGATCTGCTTCGGGTCGGGCATGGACGCGGTGGTGGAACGATAGCCCGACAACGCAGCGATCAGAGCATGGGTCCGGCGAGGGCGTGATCGAGGCGCTGCCCCGCCGGCGCATCTGGAGCGCCGAGGGCGGCGACGAGATCCGCAGCGAGGTCGTGGAGCGCGCCGCCGTTCCACGCCACGGCCCCGGCGGGAGCGGCGAGGTCCGGGACGGCCCACACGACGGCGTCGGCATCGAGCGGCGCGTCGCCAGGTGCGGCGGAGTGCACGTCGAGGTAAGCGGCGTAGTCGGGCGTGTGCTGGAGGCGGTGCGCGAGGTCGCCCGTCTCGACGACCGCCACGCGGAGCCGGCGGCCCCACCGGTCGGCGAGGTCGGCGAGCGCGTGCGCCGGGTAGGCCCGCACCGCGAGGTCGTGCAGCGCGTCGGCGAAGCGGTCGGCGAAGGGCGGCTCGCGCTCGTTCCACGCCGTCACGAACGGGCTGAGCACGAACGAGCGGAGCAGCATCACCGTCGCCGAGTCGGGCTCGGCGTCGGCCAGGCCGGGCAGCATCCGCGCCAGCACGCGGCGGTAGCGCCCGACGGGCAGCTCGGTCTTGGAGAGGATGAAGGCGTAGGCCCCGACGTCGTCGCGGCCGTCGACGTTCAGGCGCTCCCAGAGGCGGTGCGTGAAGGCGTTGAGCGCGGCCAGCGAGCCGGCGCCGTGGCGCGGCACGACCGCGAAGCAGAAGCTGACGCTGTCGGGCTCGGCGAGTGGACGCAGCGCGAGCGGGCCGTCGGCGAAGCGGGCGTCGACGGCGGCCTCGAGCGAGCGGCTGGCCGCGACGCAGTCGCGGACGAGCGCGCCGTGGCCGTCCGGCGTGAGCGGGACGACGGCCTGCGAGAGGTAGGCGCTGACGGCCGAGGCGCCGGGGCGCGAGCCCTCGAGCGTCCACCGCCCGAGGAAGCCGCCGAAGCCCGCCGCCTCGTCGGACGGGATGTAGGGCGCGGCGTAGGCCACGGCGTCGCGCACGCGGTAGTCGCGGCAGAGCAGCGCGCCGGTCCCGAAGGGCACGTAGCCCCACTTGTGCGGGTCGATCGTCACCGAGTCGACGTCGGCGAGGGCGGCGACGGCGCGGTAGACGTCCTCGCGGAGCAGCCCCGCCGGGCCGTCGGGGTCGTAGGGGAGGGCGCAGCCGTCGGCGTCGCGCGGGAGCATCGCGGCGAGGTAGCCGCCGAAGGCGGCGTCGGCGTGGTGCCAGAACGTGACGCCCTCGCGGGCGAGATCTCCGCGGAGCGCCTCGACGCGGTCGAGCGGGTCCACGGCGCCCTCCTCGGTCGTCCCGCAGATGCTGACGCTCATCAGGACGGCCTCCTCGCGAGCGGCGGCGGCGCGGACCGCCTCGGCGAGCGCGTCGACGTCGAGGCGCAGGCGGTCGTCCACGTCGAGCGTCCGCAGCGCGTCGGCCCCGAGGCCGACGATGTCGAGGCCCTTGGCCCAGCCGTAGTGCGCGGCGTGCGAGGCGAGGACGACCGGCCGGCGCAGCGGGTCCGCCGGGAAGCGCTCGTTGTAGCGCAGCAGCAGCCCGCTCAGGCCCGCGGTGCGGACGCTCGGCAGCGCGGCGCGGAACGCGGCCGTGGCCTCGGCGCCGGCCGCGCGCAGCCCGGCGTCGATGCGGACGTGCAGGTCGGTGACGGACGCGAGCGGCAGATTGACGAGCTCAAACGTCTTCAGCGTGCCCAGCGCGCGCGCGCCGCCGGTCGCCGTCTCGACCTCCCACTCGGCGTACGCGCCGTGCGCGATGTCCGTCGCGGCGAGCAGGCGCACGGCGAGCGGGTAGAGCCGCACGTTGCGCGCCAGCCACAGCGCCTCGACGTTGGCGACCGTCCCGCCGCTGGCGAGGTGGCCCCACGCGTAGGGCGTCCGCGCGCTCAGGTCGGCGGCCGAGAGCCGCTCGGGCAGCAGCGCCGGGTAGCCGATCATCCGCGCGAGCGCGGCCACGAACGCTCCTTCCTTGCGCACCGTCTCGGGGGCCGCCTCGGCCACGACGTTGTTCTGGTTGTACAGCAACCCCGCGAAGTAGCCCACGAGCGCGGGCAGGGTCGTGTCGCTGACCATGTGGCCGACCTGGCGCGGCGAGAACAGCGGCGCGCCGCGCTTGAGCTCGGCGAGGATCTGGAACAGCTCGTCGCGCAGGTGCGCCTCGGCGTGCTCGTACGGGGCCGAGCGCTTGGTCTCCTCGGTGATGAGGCGCGGGTCGGCCGGGTGGTAGTTCCGCCGCCAGAAGACGTGGTCGCGGAGGACCTCGGTGAGCAGACGTTCGAGGAGGTCAGCGTTCTCGGCCTTGGGGCCGAGGAAGACGGCGTCGGGCATGGAGCGGGGCATCGGTCAGGCGGGCACGGCGTGCTGCTCGCCGTGAAGGTAGGCGAGCACGTCGGCGGCGCTGTAGCGGGGGCGCTCGGGCGAGCCGAGGGGCAGGTGCACGAGGTCGTCGCCCGCTGTGAAGAGGCGCTCCTCGCGGCCCCACTTCTGCGTCTGCGCCAGCCCGATGTTGGCCATCAGGCCGTTGCAGAGGCACGCCCCGCCGACGGTGTTCTCCGCCTTGCCGCCCTTGCGGACGTAGTCGGCGACGCGGCGCGCCAGGCGCCAGCTCGAGACGCCGACGCCCATCCCGCCCTGGATGATCTGCGGCGCATGGGGGAGGGGAGTGGACATGGCGGAAGAGGTATTGAGGACAAAGGAGTCCTAAATGTAAAGCGGCCGAGTCTCTTGCACTCCACCGCGCCCGCGCTCCACCCGAATCACACGGACGCGCCCGGCGCGTCGCTCAGGAAGCCGGCCGGGCGGCGCAGGCTCGTGACGATGCCCGACACCGTCAGCACGAGGAAGAGCACGACGGCGACGGCGTTCAGCATCCCGCCCCACTGCCGCAGCGCGAACGCCGCGGGCAGAAGGTCGCCGGCGAGGCGCAGCACGAGCGAGCCGTGCAGCAGCACGAGCGGGACGTAGGACGCCGGGCGGTACGTGATCGGCACGCCCAGCACGGACGGGAAGATGATCGGCGCGTGCCCGAAGATCATCGAGAACACGAACCCGACGAAGACGGCGTGCAGCACCGCGTCGTACGCCGGCCCGGCCACGACGGCGCCGAACACGACCGCCAGC
>JBBSQZ010000139.1:0-8565 GCA_038243565.1 Rhodothermales bacterium
CTCTCGCTGGCCGACCGGCTCCACACACGTCTCCAGGCGTGGCCCTTCCCGGACGCTGAGCCGCTCGCCGTTCGTCGCGCGACGGTGGACACGCTCCACTCCGCGATTACGGCGAGCGTCTTCGACGCCTACCGCCCGCGCCTCTGCGTCCAGGGCGCGCAGGAGCACCCGACAGCGCTCGTCGAATCCGCCGCGATGGCCGCGGCGACGCTCCCGCGCTGCGACTACCGCCCCACGCTGCCCCAGCGCCTCGTGGAACAGGGTGTCCTCTCGGGTGCGCAGCTCGAGACCTTGTGCCGTGCCGGACAGGCCCACGCGGAGCGCCTGCCCGGCGCAGCTCCCGATGAGACTGGGCCGCGGCAAGGCTTCTTTCTCGGCGACGGCACCGGCGTCGGCAAGGGCCGTCAGTCGGCGGCGATCATCCTCGACAACGTGCTCCAGGGCCGCCGCCGCGCCCTCTGGATCAGCGAGAACCGGAACCTCATGCGCGACGCCGTCCGCGACTGGACGGCGCTCGGTGGCCCGGCCCACTTCGTGTTCGATCTCGGCGACTGCAAAGGACCGATCACGCGCGCAGACGGCATATGCTTCGCGAGCTACGACACGCTGAAGGCGAAGCCTTCGGTCAAGCCCCGTGAGAAGGACGGTGCCACGTCGGGCATCGACCGTTTAGACCAGGTCGTCGCCTGGCTCGGTGGGGGAGAGGGCTCGGGTAGCTTCGACGGCGTCATCGTCTTCGACGAGTCGCACAACGCGGCGTCTGCGCTCGACACCCAGGGCAGCCGAGGCGTCCGCAAGGCGTCGAGGCGCGCACTCGCCGTCGTGGACCTGCAAGAGCGCCTGCCGGACGCTCGCGTCGTCTACGCGAGCGCGACCGGTGCCACGGAGGTCGCAAACCTCGCCTACGCCGCCCGCCTCGGCCTCTGGGGCCGCGGCACGCCCTTCCCCAGCCCCGAGGCGTTCGTCGAGAAAGTCTCGGCTGGCGGCATCGCAGCGATGGAGCTCGTCGCCAAAGACCTCAAGTCTATGGGCCTCTACACCGCACGCTCCGTCTCCTACGACGGCGTGGACTACCGCACGCTCGTCCACGACCTCGTGCCGCACCAGGCGCAGACCTACGACCGCTGCGCCGAGGCGTGGCAGGTCGTGCTCCGCAACATTGAGGACGCGCTCGAGATCACGAGGGCCAACCTCTGCGGCCGCGCGCGGGCCGCGGCCTACAGCCAGTTCTGGGGGGCGCACCAGCGCTTCTTCCTCCACGTGCTCGTCGCGATGAGCGCGCCGTCACTCATCCGCGACATGGAAGCGCGCCTCGGTGCAGGCGAGAGCGTCGTCGTGCAACTCGTATCCACGATGGAGGCCGCGACCGAGCGGGCCTACGCCAAGGCCGTCGCGAATGGTGATGATCTACGGGACCTCAACGTGACGCCGCGCGACCAGCTCTTGCAGTTCGTCGAGGCGTCGTTCCCGACGACGCTCTACGAGGAGTACGAGGATGAGGACGGCCGCGTGCGCTCGCGCCCCGTCCAGAACGCGGCGGGCGAGTTCGTCCAGTCGCCGGAGGCGGTCCGTGCCCGGGACAGACTGATGTTGGACGTCGGTTCCGTCTCAGTCCCGCACGGCGTGCTCGACCAGGTCGTTTCGCACTTCGGGCCGGACGCGGTCGCCGAGGTCACCGGTCGCAGCCGTCGCTTCGTCGAGCGCGAGGTCGATGGCATCGACCAGACGGTCGAGGAGCGCCGCACGCGGCGGACGTGCAACGCCGAGGCGGACGAGTTCATGGCGGGCAAGCGCCGCGTCCTCGTCTTCAGCCAGGCCGGCGGCACGGGCAGGAGCTACCACGCCGACCTCGCCGCGGACAACCAGCAGCGGCGGGTGCTGTACTGTGTCGAGCCGGGGTGGTCGAGCGCGCGCTGCGTGCAGGGCATGGGCCGCGTCCACCGAGCGAACCAGGCGTGCGCGCCCGAGCTCGTGCTCGTGACGACGAACCTCAAGGCGCAGCGCCGCTTCCTGAGCACGATCGCCCGGCGCCTCGACCAGCTCGGCGCGCTCACGAAAGGCCAGCGGCAGACGGCGAGCCAGGGGCTCTTGTCCAGCGAGTTCAACCTCGAGACGCCCTTGGCCCGCGCGTCTCTCCACAACTGGTTCGTGGACCTCTACCGAGGCGAGGGCCGCGCCGCCGCGGCTGGCGTGACGCCCCACCTCGTTGAGCAGCAGATGGGCATCCGGGTGCTGGACGCGGACGGGCAGCTCAACGTGGGCTCGGTGCCGGACGTGCCGAAGTTTCTGAACCGGCTCCTCTCGCTGCGCACCGGCGCGATGGACGCCGTGTTCGACTCGTGGCACGACTATCTGGCCGAGGCGCGCGAGACCGCGCGCGAGGCCGGCACGCTCGACGTCGGCGTCGAGACGGTCCAGGCCGAGCGCGTCGCGAAGACCGCGGAGCGGCTCGTCTACACGCACGAGCGGACGGGTGCCCGTACGCACGTCGTGACGCTGGATGTCACCCGGAAGACTGAGCTCACGACGTGGGAGAGCGCCTGGGCGCGGGCACGTGAGGCGCAGGGCGCCTTCGTGGGCTTTGCGGAAAACCGCCAGAGCAAGCGCGTCTACCTGCTGCTCCGCGCCGGCAGCCGTACGACCGAGGCCGGACGCACCGTGCAGCGCCTGCGGCGCCTCGGCGTCCGCTCGAACCGCCTGCTCGATGAGACCGAAGCAGGTCAGGGGGAGGGAGGCGGCTACCGGCCGCTCCACCCCACCGAGGCGCGCCCGCTCTGGGAGGCCGAAGTGCTCGCGGCACCCGAGTTCACGACCGAGCCGCTGCACCTCGTCACCGGGACGGTGCTGCCGGTCTGGGACCGGATCGCCGGGCATCCGCGCGTCTACCGCGTGCAGACGACCGAAACCACGGAGCACGGCCCAGCGGGCGAGCGCATGATCGGCCGTGCCATCGAGCCCGAGCACCTGAGCCAGACCCTCAGATCCCTCGGGGCCGAGAGCGAGCGCGTACAGGTCACGCCCGAGGCGCTCGCTCGCGCGCTCATGGCCGGTGCGAGGGCCGAGCTCGCCAACGGCTGGCGCCTCGGCCGGCGCCGCGTCGCGGGCGAGTGGCGCATCGAGATCACCGGACCGGACATGGCGGCGATGCCCGAGTTGGAGGCGGACGGGGTCTTCGCCGAGATCCACGCCTTCCGGACCCGGTTCTTCGTGCCGGTGGGGGAGAGGGCGGCCGGCGTCCTTCAGGCCCTCACGGAGCACCGTCCCGTGGTGGGGCCGTCGAATCCTCGGCAGGGCTGAGGCCACAGGCGCAGCCGCACCGACGGCCGCTTCCCCGAGGCGAGAAGCGGCCGTCGGCACTCCGCCGGCGGTCGTGCTCGCACCCCATAGCCACGCGCTGTCATGCTCGCTCCTTCTGTTTCGATCCCCACCGCCGCTGTCCTGCCTGTTGACATTCCACCCTCGGACAACCTGTCCACGGACTCTGTACCCCAGCCGTTCGTGCTGCCGCCCGGCGTGTTCGCGGGCGCCATCACGGCCGGCCGCTCGGACCTCACCGAGCGCCTCGGTGCGTGGGCCGGCACCGCGCGCGAGGCGCTCGGCGCGACCTCGCGCGAGCTGGCGTCGCGCGACGAGCCGGCCGAGGACTGGGAGCGCGCCGCGTTCGCCGCGGCCGCGCACGAGTGCCGCCTCTTCGAGGCGTTCCACGCGCTCCACGAGCAGGCCCGCTGCCCCGGTCTGCTCTTTCGGCTCCAGACCCGGCGCGACTTCCGGACGCTCTGCGACCGCACCGCAGGTTCGGGGCCGACGGGGTACGGCGAGCGGCAGCGCCGTGTGCTCGCCAAGCGCGGCATCGCGTGCCGGCGCTCGTGGACGGCCGCCCGCGCGCTCGTGGCCGAGATCGGACTCGTTGCCGATCCCGAGTTCACAACCCCACGCGCCGTGCCAGCTGAGGATGTGGCCTGCGCGTCGCCGGACGCGCCGGGTCCGCCGGAGAACACCGAGGACGAGCCGGAGGGGCTGCCCGCGCTCCATCTCGCGCCGGTCTACGAGATGCTCGGCGGGATGACCAAAGCGCGCCTTGAAGCGGTCGTGGCCGAGTACGGTGTCGGGCTGTGGGCGCAGTTCGGCGAGCGCTTCTACTCGTCGCTCATCAAGGCCGACATGCTCGACCATGCGCGCCGCGTCGTGCGGCACCACGCCTGCCTCGACGCGGCCGAGCGTCTGGATGCGGACGAGGTCGAGGCGCTCTATGAGTGGATGCGAGGCCTGCTCGGTGCTGATACGGGCCGGGCTCAGCGCGACCCGGACGTCCGGATCGCGGCGCGGCTCTTCCGCGACTTCCTCGACGGCGCAGCGCTGAGCGCGAACGGCCGGGGCCTCTCGCCCGAGGCGTGGAACCGGTACCGCGAGGCCGAGCTCAGGCGCATCGGCGCGTTCTGCTACCACGCCTTCTACGACGACCAGCAGAGCGTACAGGACGCAGCTTGAGAGCACCCCGCTGCCTGCCGGCGCCTCGGCGCGCCGGCGGGCAGCAAAGGCGAACGGACAGAGGCGAGGCCTCTGCCGGTGTCCCCTCCGGTCCCGGTCCGGGGCGCAGGGCCGCCCGGACGAGGCCGGAGGGAGGGGCTGGGGGTGTTGGCAGCGGTCTAGACAGGTTAGGCGACGCGCGGACAGCGTCAAGGTCGTTCGGCCACGTGCTCGCGCTGCGACAGGAAAACCCACCGATGGTTTTCCTGACGGTCGCTCCGCGCGAGGGCGCTCCACCTTGACTCAACCGGGCGGCCGACCTCTCGGAGCACACACGGGGTGCTCCGGTCCGCTCGGACCGATGACGGTCCGGGACACGAGGTCGCCGCCCTGTCCGCGACTTACGCCTGCCAGGGGGATGGCCGCTGGCTAGCGGGGACCACTCAGGTCCCCGGGTCACGGTCATCACATCCCTCTCCGAGGACCGTCATGACCCGTTCCACTCGTTCGACCGCTTCGCGCTCTACTCGCCCGCACTACGCTCAGGCCCGCACATGGGCACGCTTCGCGTACCGACTGAACCGCGGCGCCTGCTCCGCCTTCGACACGTACTCCACGAAGGAGCACGCTCTGAGCGCGAGCTTCGCCCTCCGGGCTCGGTCGCTCGTCTTCGAGGCGACGCTCGAAGACACCGACCCCGCCGGGCTCGCCCGGCTCGCCGCCCGCGTGGCCGCGGGCGAGCGCTATCCGGAGCTCGTCGCTCGGGTCGTGATGGACGACCCCGACGATCCGACCGAGGACGAGGTCCACATCTACCTCGAAGAGACCGACCGGACCGGGACGCAGGCCACGAGGCACCTGCTAGGGCTACTCCCGGCGCGAGACGCGGTCTGGGTTGCGCCTCTGATCCGGCTCGAGTCCGACGCCTTCGGCACGGGGCCGGTGCTGCGGTACCACGTCACCGGCGGCATGGCAGCAGACGTGACGGTGGCAATCAGCCGGGCGCACGAGGCGGCCGCGGCATGGCTCGACTGGGCCGACGACCGCGCGGCGTGGGCGGACGCGCACGCGGTGGCCGAGGAGAGCCCGTACGCGTACCGGGCGAGCTACCGGGACACGGTGCCGGCGAGCACAGGCTTCGGCTGCATGGCCTACGAGCCGCACGACGACGAGCAGGACTTCGAGGACAGCTACGGAGACGAGTAGCCCCCGATGCCCGACGGCCCCCGAGGGGCCGCCGGGCTTTTCTGCTTTTGGAAGATGCAGCGGGACGGGGAGCGCCGCGGCGGGCGCGTCCCCGCCGGCCGGTCCGGGTGCCGGCCAGCGGGGACGCTCCTCTCGCTCGCGGGCTTCCGTCATCTCAGGAGCGACACCGGTCCCGAGGGCTGCCGCCCGCCGGGACTCAATGCCATGAAGAGCCTTCTCGCTCTCACCAATCCCTTCTCGCACTGCACACCCGCGCAGTCTCTCGTCCGAGAGCCATCGGACTACTGCCCGGGGTGCAACACGCGCCTCGGCTGCATCTGCCCCTCCGCCACGCACGAAGACGCCGTTCTCGAGGCGTCCTACGCGCTCGGGCTCGACCACGGAGCCGCCGACGGCTTCGAGAACCGACCCACGCGCCGCTGGTGCGCGGACGCAGACCTCGACGCCGACGAGTATCTCGCCGGCTACGACGTCGGCTGCCAGACATCCGTCGTCTGCGAGCCCGCCTTGGCGATCGCCGCTCCCCGAGTTACGGCTCCCCGGAACACTGCGCCGCGGACGCGCTGCGCCCAGACGGTTCTGACCGAGTCTGAGGCCCGCGCCCGGCGCGTGGCCGCCGAGGCGGAGCGCTGGCTCGCCTTCGCCGGCGAGCGCTCACGGATGCGCCCCGAGACGCTGCTCGCGAAGACACTCCAGTCGGCCTGCTTCTCGGTCGAGGCCGGTGCGACAGGCTTCGCCGTCCCGTCGAAGCTCGTCGGCGTGCGAGACTACCAGCGGCGGCTCTGGACGCTCGTCCGGGACGGCTACGACCGCTACGAGCGCCTCGAGTTGGACACGGCGACGACCGAGGGGATTCGCGTCACGCGCGGCGACGAGATCCTTGGGCTCGTGCAGCCCAAGCATATCCCGTGGGTCCGGCCGCTGATCCCGTTCGGGCTCACGATCCACCTCGGCCGCGTGACCGGGCACGAGACGGAGGGCCACACGCTCGGCGTCAACGTCGTCTTCGGAGGCGTCGGGCGGGCGCTCGCGGCGCTCGCCGAGGCGCTCGGCGCCTCGGACGGCGGCGCCTCGGGAGACGGGGCGGCCGGGGACGGCGCCCCCGCAAGCCTCCGGCTCGTCGTGCCTGAGGCATCCTCCAAGACGGCTCCCGATCAGGACATCGTGCTCTGGCGCGACGCGCGCGGCACAGCGCACGCCTCGCTGGGCACGACCGAGGGGCCACCGCTGACCCACGTCGTCCGGCATTCGCCAACGGGCATCGAGTGGGGCTACGGCGGCTCAGGTCCGAGCGACCTCGCGCTGAGCGTGCTCACCACCGTCGCAGGCGCAGAGACCGCCGAGCGGCACTACCGCGCGCTCGTGGCCGAGGTCGTCTCGCGCGCCCCGAAGGCGGGCGGCATGATGCGCGCCGAGCGCGTCCGCGCATGGCTCTGCAGCCAAGAGGCGGCTTCCCAGGAGGCCGCCCAGAACGAACCGATGCCCGGCCGCGCCGCGGCCTGAATCCCTCCGCCGCCGACGGCGGCGGTACCCACCGGACCACGAGGCCGGGCTCCGTCACAGGCGGGGTCTGGCCTCGCGCGTGTCCAGACATCCTACCTGACCAATGAAGACCCACATCACCGACACGACCACCGCTGAGCGGACCACCCGCGAGCAGAAGCTCGACGCCGCCTGCGCGGTCCTCGATGCCGGCTTCGACCGCGTGAGCGGCGACCCCGAGGCGCTCGCGCGCTTTCTCGCCTTCCGCGCGCACTTCCACGACTACTCGCTCGGCAACGCCGTGCTCGTCTGGTGCCAGCGGCCGTCGGCGCGGCACTGCATGGGCTACCGCGCGTGGCAGGCGCACGGCCGGCAGGTGCGGAAAGGGGAGAGGGGCCTGACTATCCTCGCGCCCGTGACGCGCAAGCGGGACGAAGCAGACGGCCCCGACGGCGACCGGGCCGTCGTCGGCTACCGCGCGGCGACCGTGTTCGACTACGAGCAGACCGACGCCGTAGATGACTCGGCGCTCGTCTACACGCCGCCCGCGCCGCGCCTCGACGCGGACGACCCCGCCGGGCTCGCCGCAGCGCTCGTGGCCGTGGCCGAGGGGATAGGCTACACGGTCGAGCACGCCGAGACGGGCTACGCCGACGGGCGGTGCAGCTTCCGCGACCGGACGATCACGGTCAGCCCGGCCCTCTCGCCGGCCGACCGGGCGGCGGTGCTCTGCCACGAGGTCGCGCACGCGCTCGCACACGACCCGGCGGACCGTGGCAGAACCGATCCGGGCGTGACGACGGCGCAGCGCGAGTTGCAGGCCGAGGGCGCAGCCTTCATGGCGCTCTCGGCGCTCGGGCTCGACACGGCGCGGGCGAGCCTGCCGTACCTGAAGGGCTGGGCTGGTAGTGACGACGACGCGCTCCGGCGCGAGCTCGGCGCCATCGACCAGATCGCACGCGACCTGCTCGCTCGCTTGGAGAGCCTGCCCCGCCCCAGCGGGGCCGAGTAGCCCAACTGCACCGAGGCGCGTGCGAGGCGCCTCGGTGCGGCAGTCCAACGGCGCAGGGTGCTCCTCCCCGCCGGCCCGGTCCTCGTGCCGGCCGGCGGGGACGCTCCCCCTGCCGCTCGTGCTTTGGCAGCCCGGAGCGAAACCAGCCCGCAGCGTCCGCTGCCGGGCAGAAAACCCATGTCCAACCTTTCCACCTCGACCTCCACGACTGGCGCCTACCGAGACGCGCTCTTCTCCGGCGTGCCGCTCTACACGACCCGCCTCGTGCGCGAGCACACGTTCTCGTTCCCGACGCGCGACCAGGTCCGCTCGCCCGCCTGCGCCGCGGCCGTGCTCGCGGAGTACTTCCGCGACCGCGACCGCGAGGAGTTCCTCGTCGTCTTCCTCGACACGGCGAA
>JBBSQZ010000140.1:0-8551 GCA_038243565.1 Rhodothermales bacterium
CCGCCGAGCAGCGCCCCGATGCCGCCGCCGATGATGAACAGCGGCGCGAGCGTCCCGCCGGACGTCCCGCTGCCGAGGTAGATCGACCACGACACGAACTTGAGGACCACGAGCGCGAGCAGGCCCCAGCCGACGAGGTCGCCCGCCAGGATCTGCGTGATCAGGACGTAGCCCACGCCCAGCGTCCGCGGCTCGAACCAGCCCACGACGCCGACGACGACCGCGCCCAGCGCGGGCCACCACATCCAGTGGACCGGCAGCTTCTCGAACCCGTCCTCGATGGCGTAGACCGCGCGCGTGACGCCGACCGAGAGCAGCCCGATGACCGCGCCGAGGGCCGTGTAGATGGCCAGCGCCGCGGGCGTCAGCGCGGCCACGGTCGGCATCGCGAAGACCGGCGCCGAGCCGACGAAGGCCCAGCGCACGGCCGTGGCGACGCTCGCCGCCAGCGCGACGGGGATGACCGACCGCGAGCGGTACTCGAACAGCAGCAGCTCGACGGCCAGCAGGACGGCCGCGACGGGCGTCCCGAACGTCGCCGCCATGCCGGCCGCGGCGCCCGCCGCGAGCAGCGTCTTGCGCTCGTCCGCCGTCGTCGGCACGATCTGCCCGACGAGCGACCCGAAGGCGCCGCCCGTCGCGATGATCGGGCCCTCGGCGCCGAACGGCCCGCCGGTCCCGATGGCGATGGCCGACGAGATCGGCTTCAGGAACAGCAGCCGGGGCGAGATCCGGCTCTTGCCGTAGAGCACGCGCTCCATCACCTCGGGGATGCCGTGCCCGCGGATCGCGGCGGAGCCGTAGCGCGCCATCACGCCGACGACGAGCGCCCCGGCGATCGGCACGCCGATGATCCATGGCCCGAGCACGTCCGCCGTCGGCGCGACGGACTCGAAGCTCACGCGGCCGTAGAAGGCGAGGTTCGTCACGCCGTAGATGAGGTGCAGCAGCGCCTCGGCGATGACGCCCGCGACGCCGCCGATGCCGGCGGCGACAGCCGCCACGGCGACGAGACGCCACCCGATGGGCGCGGGCTCGCGCGGCATCCGCGCCGCGGCGAGAGCGGGCGCCATCGACGGCGCGACCGGGAGGCCGTCGGCCGGCGGCGTTCCATCAGGGTCTGTCATGCGACGAATTCGGTGTGGGGCCGGTCAGGGTACGCCCGGCGGCGCCCGGCGTCTGCCCGGGGCGGGATAGATTCGAGCCGACTTCCACGGCCCTCCGGCTGGTGTTCATGCGGGATTTTCTGACCCTGGCGCTCCTCCTGGCGGCGCTCGCGCCGGCGTCGGCTCAGACGCCGGACAGCCTGCGGGCGCGCCCGGCGCCGCGTGGGCGCCCGACCGTCGGGCTCGTCCTCTCGGGCGGCGCTGCCAAGGGCCTCGCCCACGTCGGCGCGCTGCGCGAGATCGAGGCCGCCGGCATCCCCATCGACGTCGTCACCGGGACGAGCATGGGCGCCATCGTCGGCGGGCTCTACGCGATGGGCTACCCCGTGGACTCGCTCCAGGCGCTCGTCGTCGGGCGCGACTGGACGGCGCTGTTCACGGGCGCCGTGGACCGCAACAAGACGCCGCCGGAGGCGCGCCTCGGCGAGGGCGCCGCGCTCGTGTCCGTGCCCATCCAGGGCCGGACGCTCGGCCTGCCGTCGGGCCTCATCGCCGGGCAGGGCGTGTTCGACTTCCTGGCCGCACAGACATGGCCCGCGGCCGAGGTCCGCGACTTCCGGGCGCTGCCGCGGCCGTTCGCCGCCATCGCGACCGACGCCGCGACGGGCGGGGCCGTCCGCCTCACGTCGGGCAACCTGCCGCTCGCGATCCGCGCCTCGATGTCGCTGCCGAGCCTCTTCGCGCCGGTCGACATCGACGGCCGGAGCTACCTCGACGGCGGCCTCGCGCGCAACCTGCCCGCCGAGGACGCCCGCGCGCTCGGCGCCGACGTGCTCGTCTGCGTCGACGTGTCCGAGCCCGGCGCCAACGGCATCGAGAAGACGCCGTCGTTCTTCGACATCCTCGTCAACGCCGCGTTCTACCAGTCCGACCGCGACCTCGCCGAGCAGCGCGCGCTCTGCGACGTCCTCATCATCCCGGACACGGACGGCCTCTCGCCGGCGGGCTTCAACCTCGGCGCCGACTGGATCGCGCGCGGCCTCGCCGCAGCACAGGCGAAACGGCCCGCGCTGGACTCGCTCGCGGCGCGCCTCGGGCACCCGGCCCTCGACCCGCCGCCACTCCCGCACGACTCGCTGCAGCACGCCGAGGCGGTCGTGATCCGAGGCGTCTCGGGCGCCTCCGAGCGGCTCGTCCGCCGGACGCTCGGCCTCGAACTGCCTCGAGACGTCGCGGCGTCCGACATCGAGGCGGCCGTGCAGCGCGTCGTCGCGACGGGGCAGTTCGAGCTCGTCACCTACCGCCTTGCCGCCGCCGGCGAGGACGGCGCCGCGACGCGCGGCGGCCGCTCCGTGCCGACGCTCATCTTCGACGTCGCCGTGTCCAACAGCAACCGCGTCGGCTTCGGCTTCCGCTACGACACCGAGTACAACGCGGCGCTGCTGTTCTCCGTGACGCTGCGCAACCTCGTCCAGTACGGCAGCCGGACCCAGATCGTGGCGCGCCTCGGCGACCAGACACAGCTCCAGGCGACGACCTTCGGGCGCCTCGGCTTCACGGCGCCGATCGCGCTCACGGCGCAGGCCGGCTACACCGACGTCCCCGTGCCGCTGTTCGCCGGCGTCTCGCGCGACGTCGCCTCGGGGCGCCTCGGCGTGCTCGCCGCGCGCATCTTCGCCGGGCCAGTCGTGCAGGACGCGCTCGTGACGGGCGTCGGCGCCAGCGGCGTCTACGTCCGCGCTGAGCCCGACGTGGCGCCGGACAGCGTGCGGACGCGGACGTGGACCTACGCCACCATCTCGGCCTACGCCCGCGCCGACTCGCGCGACCGCACGGCCTTCCCCTCGCGCGGCGTCCTCTTCGACGCGACGGCCGACCTCGCGCCGGGCGTCGGCGCCTCGTTCCAGCACGTCTCCGTAGACGCCAAGGCGTACCTGCCGCTCACGTCGGGCCTCTCCCTCAGCGCGCACGCCGCGGCGACGCGCGCGTGGGGCTCGGACGTGCCGTTCGACCAGCAGACCTTTCTCGGCGGCGTCGTCGTGCCGGTCCTGCTGCCGGGGCGCTTCTTCTCGCTGCTCGGCACGGACGCGCTCGAGCTCTCGGGCCGTGCCGGCCAGCTCGCCGCCGTCAGCGCGCAGGTCGCGCTCCGCTCCAACGTGTTCCTGCTCGCGACGCTCAACGCCGGCCACGCCGGCGACACGTGGACGCTGAACCCGGGCGACTTCCACGCCGGCGGCGGCCTCACGCTCGGCGCGGCGACGCCCGTCGGCGCGCTCGGCCTGACGCTCGACGCCGGCGGCCTCCAGGCGCCGAACGTGACGTTCTCGCTCGGCCGCGAGTTCTGAGCATGTCCGCTGCTGCCGACCAGTACGACCGCGCCGCGCGCATCTACGACCGCCTCTGGGCCGGCTACGTCCGCGAGACGCTGGACCTCCTCGCGTCCGTCGCCCGCATCCGCCCCGGCGAGCGCGTCCTCGACGTGGGCTGCGGGACCGGCACCTTCGCCCGCCGCCTCGTGTCTGCCGATGTTCAGGTTGCAATAACGGGTGTGGACATGTCGGCCGGGATGCTCGCCGAGGCGCGCCGCAAGGCGGCCGGCGCCCCGAATGTCCGCTTCGTGCAGGCGTCCGCCGAGGCGCTCCCCTTCCCCGACGCGGCGTTCGACGTCGTCGTGAGCTCGAGTGCGCTGCACTACGTGCCGGACCCGGCGCAGGCCGTCTGCGAGATGGCGCGCGTGCTGCGCCCCGGCGGCCGACTCGCGCTCCTCGACTGGGACCGCGGGCGCTGGTGGATGGCGCTGATGGACCGCTTCCTGGCGGTCGCCGATCCAGCCCACGGCCGCACGCTCACAGCCCGTGAGATCGCGCGGCTCATGACCGACGCCGGCCTCAACGTGCGCGTCCTCGAGCGGCCGCGCCGCGGCGCCTGGGGCCTCGCCGTCGTCGTCGGGTATGCTGGCGTTTAGCTAACATCGCGCTCCGCAGCACGGCAGTTTGGAGGTGTGATGTTCACAGCCTGACTCGACCCATACCTCTACCGCATAACGCTGTTGAACTGAGTCTGTCATGCTGAGCGCAGCGAAGGATCTCGACGCCGCGCTGAGGTCCTTCGCTGCGCTCAGGATGACGACAGGGCGTCGAGTCGGCTCAGTCCAAACGAGTTGTGCTGTAACCTCGAACCGCATTCTCCCCAAACTTCAGACTGCATCTCACATGGACGCGTACTACAAACCCGACCAACTCGCCCGCTTCGGCGAAATCGCCGAAGGCGCTCCCGCCCTCGCCGACGCCTTTTTCGGCTACTACGGCAAGGTCTTCGAGGACGG
Source organism: Rhodothermales bacterium (assembly GCA_038243565.1). GTDB lineage: Bacteria > Bacteroidota > Rhodothermia > Rhodothermales > Rubricoccaceae > DASVSE01. The sequence goes on from JBBSQZ010000140.1 coordinate 4,432, forward strand.
CGCGCTCTCGGCCCGCGAGAAGGCGCTCATCGCGCTCGCAGTCGCCCACGCCATCCAGTGCCCGTACTGCATCGACGCGTACACGCAGGACGCGCTCGCGAAGGGCTCGGACCTCGAGCAGATGACCGAGGCGGTCCACGTCGCCTGCGCCATCCGCGGCGGCGCGAGCCTCGTCCACGGCCTCCAGATGCTCGACGGCGTCCGGGCGAAGACGATGTGAGGGCATGGGGCCTGGGGCCTGAAAGCGAATTCGCTTTTCCACCCTCTGCCCTCCTGCATTTCCCTCATCCCTCTTGCCCCATCCCTCATCCCCCTCCGCTACTCCATCGTGATGTCGCCGTAGTAGGCCGTCGCCTGGCCGCGCGTGTTGTCCGCGTCCGTCATGATGGCGATGCCCGTGATGGCCGGCGGCGCCTCGCCGAAGGCCGCGCGGTAGTCGGCCGCGACGTCACGGCGGGCGGTGCGCCAGCGGCCGACGTTGGCCGGGCCGCTCTCGACGGGCACCATCTGCACCCAGTCCGTGAACGGGTTGCGGACCATCCGCGTCTCGTCGGCCCGGTTGGCCCAGATGTAGTTCAGCGCGCGCGTCGGGATGTTGCGGTAGCCGAGCGCCTGGAGCGCGCGGACCTTCACGCGGTCGCCGAACGAGAGGCGGCTCACCGGGTAGTCGAACGTGACGTAGATGCGCGCCGGGTAGTCGTCGCCGTCGCGGCGGGCGACGTTGCCGCGCGGGAGCACGCCGTCGACCTTCCAGCGCCACGACAGGACCGAGTGCTGCGCGAGGTCCACGCGGATGCGGCGGACGAGGCCCGACGCCGAGCGGTTCGCCTGCCCGCGCACGACGACCGCGTTGCCGTCGCGCACGAGCGCGTACGTCGAGGCGGGCGCGTCGCCCAAGCGCATCGGCTCCCAGCCGCTCACCGCCCCGCCGGCCGTCATCGAGGAGAACGCGCCGACGACGAGCGGCGGCGCCGGCATCGAGGCGCCGAGGGCGACGAGCAGGACGAGCGAGCGGAGCATGGCTAAAACCGGGAGTGCGCCGCCAACGTCGGCCCGCCGGCCGATCAGATGACAGGCCACGCCGTGCCCAGTCTTTGCCCGTGCATCCGCGCCCGTGCGCACGGAGTGAGCATCGACCGGCGTAGAAAGCGGGCATTCGCCCGACGTAGACTCCATTCGCCCGACGTAGACTCTCCGCGCGCCTCCCGCCTGCTCGTGACCGACGCCCTGCTCGACCTGCCCGTTCTGGATCTCGCCTCGGCCCTCGCCGAGCCTGCTCCCGCGCAGGCGGGGGGCCCGAAGCCCGTCACCAGCCTCCGCTCGCGGCGCGCGCCGCTGATCTCGCCCGCGGCGCAGCTCGCCGCGATCGACGCCGTCGAGGTGTCCGGCGGCCCGACCGGGACCGGCCTGTTCCACGACGACGTGCGCGCCTCGGGGTGGCCCGCGCTCCAGCCCGCGCCGCTCGAGATCGTCCAGATCAACGTCGGCAAGCTGTGCAACATGACGTGCCGCCACTGCCACGTCGACTCGGGGCCGGACCGGACGGACGCCAACATGGACCGCGCGACGGCCGAGGCGTGCGTCGCCGCGATCGACGCGATCCGCGCCGCGCCCGGCGGGCAGGCGCTCCACACGCTGGACCTGACCGGCGGCGCGCCCGAGCTCAACCCCCACTTCGAGTTCCTCGTCGAGGCGGCCGTCGACCGCGGGCTGCACGTCATCGACCGCTGCAACCTCACCATCCTCACGACGAACCGCTACCGGCACCTTCCCGCGTGGCTCGCCGAGCGCGGCGTCGAGGTCGCGTGCTCGCTGCCGCACTACCGCCGCCTCAACACGGACGCGCAGCGCGGCGACGGGGCGTACGCCAAGAGCATCGAGGCGCTCCGCGCGCTCAACGCGGCCGGCTACGGCCTCGGAGACCCGCGGCGCGTGCTGACGCTCGTCACGAACCCCGTCGGCGCGTTCCTGCCGGGCAACCAGGCGTCGCTCGAGGACGAGTGGAAGGCGGGGTTGGAGCGCGCGCACGGCGTGACGTTCGACCGCCTCATCGCGATCACCAACATCCCGATGTCACGCTTCCTCGAGTGGCTCCTCGAGAAGGGCCAAGTCGAGGCGTACATGGAGCGCCTCGTCGCGGCCTTCAACCCGTCGACCATTGGCGGGCTGATGTGCCGCAACACGCTTTCCGTCGGCTACGACGGTCAGGTCTACGACTGCGACTTCAACCAGCAGCTCGAGATGCCCGCCGCCGTCGCCAGGCCCTCCATCGTGGACTTCGACCCCCTCGCGTGGCAGGCGCGGCACATCCGCACGGCGCGCCACTGCTACGGCTGCACCGCCGGCGCCGGCTCCTCCTGCGGCGGCGCGACAGCGTGAGCAGGGGAAATGGGAAATGGGAAGTGGGGAATGGCAGGGCGGCAACGGAGGCTGCTGCGCCAGTCCCCAGTACCCAGTACCCAGTCCCCTCACTGGTCGTCTTCGCCAAGGTGCCCGTCGCCGGGACCGTCAAGACGCGCCTCGTGCCACCGCTCTCCTTCGAGGACGCCGCGGCGCTCTACACGGCCTTTCTGGCGGACGCGCTCACCAGCTTCGCGACGCTCGGCGCCGCGGTGCGGCTGTACCTGCCGCCGTCCGACGCCGCAATGCCGGCGGGCATCGTCCCATCGGGCGTCTCGGTCCACGCCCAGCGCGGAGACGGGCTGGGCGACCGGATGGACGCGGCGCTCTCCGAAACGCTCGGCGCCGGGTTCGGCCGCGCCGTCGTCATCGGGACCGATCACCCGACGCTGCCGCTCGCATTCGTCGTGGAGGCGCTCAGCGCGCTCGCCACACCCGAAACGGTCGTGATCGGGCCGAGCGACGACGGCGGCTTCTATCTGCTCGGCCTCGACCGGCCGCGTCCCACCCTCTTCGCCGGCATGACGTACAGCCACCACCGGGTGTTCGACCAGACACGCGCGCGGGCGATTGCCGACGGCGCCCGCCTCCACGTCCTCCCGCCGTGGTACGACGTGGACGACGCCCGGAGCCTCGCGCGCCTCGTCGGCGAGTGGCGGGCCGGCGCCGCGGTGGGGCACGCGACGGTCGAGGCGCTCGCCCGCCTCATTCCGCTTCTACCGGCCGACTGGCAGCGCGGGCCAGCGCCGCCGCGTTAGCTTTTTGTCTCACCCCTCTGTTTCTCGAGATGCAACTCGACGCCCCCCCCACGATTTACGGTTTCGGCTACCTCTCCACTCCGACCGTCGAGTTCTCGGACCGGCAGCTGAGCGACCTCCTCTTAGCGGCGCGCGCGTGGAACAACCTGCGCCAGATCAGCGGCAAGCTCATCGTCCTCGAGGAGGGAGAGCGCATCGCTCGCTTCGCGCAGTGGGTCGAGGGGCCGCGCGAGGAGGTCGAGCTGTGCATGCAGCGCATCCTCGCCGACCCGCGCCACGGCGCGTTCGAGGTGCAGTGGCAGGGCGAGACGGCGGGCCGCCGCTTCGCCGGCTGGGACATGGCCTACGACGTGTATGCGCCGGCCGAGTGGACCGGCGCCGCGCCCAGCCTCGACGCCGGGTAGCACCCGGCCGGCCGCGGCGCGACTCAGCCGCGCGTCTTCCCGTCCGGATAGAACCGCTCGAGGCGGCCGGGCGGGACGCGCAGATTCCAGCCGAGCCACAGCGCGACGTTGCGCGCCTGCTGCCCGAGCGCCCCGTTGGCGCGGAAGCGCCGCCCGCTCGTGACGACGGCCGCGTCGAGGAAGACGAACCGGCCCTGCCGGCGCACACGTCGGACGAGTTCGAGGTCCTCGAAGATCGGCTGGTCCGGCACGCCGCCGGCGGCCTCGAGCGCCGCGCGGCGGACGAACGGCGCGCGGTCGCCGAAGGCGAGGCGGTGCCAGCGCATCCACAGCCGCGCCTGCCACAGCCTCATGAGCGGGTTGCTCGCGTCGTCGAACGTCGTCCGGAAGCAGCCGCCGGCGACGCTGGGATCTGTGAGCGCCTCGCGGACGAGCGCCAGCGCGCCCGGCGGCAGAAGCGTGTCGGCGTGGAGGAACACGATCACGTCGCCCTGCGCCTCGGCCGCGCCGGCGGCCATCTGCCGGGCCCGCCCCCGCGGTGCCTCGATGACCCGAACG
>JBBSQZ010000141.1:0-8547 GCA_038243565.1 Rhodothermales bacterium
ATCGCGTCGGAGTTGGCCTTCTTCTGGTTCTCGCCGAAGGCCTGGATGCCGACGACGACCGCGAGGCCGACGATGACGATGCCGAGGACGAGGAGGAGGAGCTGCTGCTGACCCATGGTCGGTTGGGGCTGGTGGAGCCGGAAGGCTCGGTACGCCCCGGTTCGGGGCTGGGTGGAAGGGCGGCCGGGATGGCTGCCGGGGTTCGGGGAGCGTCTCAGCGATTGACGTGCCCGCGTGCCGGCCCAGCGGGCACGGCGCGTTCAGATGCCGCCGTCTGTCACGCAAAACGCGCGGTTTGAGCCGTCCAATGGCCTCCAGGGCCGGTTCCGGGTCGTGCGCACCGGGCAGGGCCTTCCCCTGCCCCACGTTCCCATTTGAAACATTGCGGGGTAGAAGGGACTACATGCCCCACGCCCGGCCGCTGTGGCCGCCCCTCTCCCCTGCCCCTCCGCTCCCATGGACGACGACCGCACCCGCTCCCTTCAGTCCGAGGCCACGCGCCTCGCCGACGCCGCCCGCGACCGGGCCGCCGACACCCTCGACGACGTCAAGGTGGCGTCCGGCCAGATCGTGGACAAGGTCCGCGAGCTCATCGAGGAGGGCAACGTCCGCCGGATCTCGCTGCGCAAGGGCGACCGCGTGCTCTTCGAGATCCCGCTAACCGTCGGCGTCGGCGCCGGCGCGGCCGCGCTGCTCACGAGCCCGCTGCTCGCCGCCGTCGGCGCCGTCGCGGCGCTCGTGTCGGACATCACGATCGCCGTCGAGCGCGACGACGACGCGGCCAGCGCCATGAAGGCCGACGCCGCGACGTCGGACGACGCCGCGAAGGCGTTGGACAGCGCCTCGACGACGCCGGCGGACGCGGGCAAGACGGCCGGCAAGCCCGCCGAGCACGCCGCCAACGTCAACGAGCCCGCTGCGGACGCGGCGGCGGACGCCGCCTCGGGCGAGCCCGGCGGCAAGACCGTCGGCAAGTCCGCCCCGGGCACCGCCGAAGGTGAAGGCGAAGCCCACGCGTGAAGGCCGACGCTCCCCGCTCCAGGGGCCGTCTTCCACGGGAAGGCGGCCCCCGCCGTTTGGGCAGGGGTGCTAGCGGCCTATCCAAAAAGGGCCTTGTCATTGCGAGCGAAGCGACGCAATCTCGAGACCAGGCACGCTGTAGAGCGAGATTGCCGCGTCGCTCCTCGCAATGACCGTTTGGAGTTTTGAACAGGCTCTACGTTTTAAACGTCTTTTTCAACTCGCATCTAGAAACAACGTCATCCCGAGCTTGTCGAGGGATCTCGACAGCCTGCCCTGAGCGAAGCCGAATGGGCGGTGGGTCAGAGCACAACGGTCTCAGATGTGCGTCGAGATCCCTCAACTGCGCTCGCCGAGGGCACGCTCCGTGGACTGCGCCGGCCTTCGGCACGGGATGACGGTATTGTTGATTTGGAGCACTCTAAAAAGCCTAGCGGCCTCCCGCCGTTTGCGGGCCTGACGCTCGAGGGCCTCGCGGCGCACCCCGCCGCGCTCCGCGAAACGCTCGACGCGCTCACGGTCCGCTACGAGCGCCCCGCCTTCATCGCCGACGACCCCGTCTCGGTCCCCCGCGCCTTCGACGACCCGGCGGACCAGGAGACGATCGGCCTCTTCGCGGCCATCCTCGCGTGGGGCCGCCGTGCGACGATCCTCGCCAAGCTCGCCGAACTCGTCGAACGGATGGACGGCCGTCCCGCCGCGTTCGTCCGCAGCTTCGACGCCAACCGCGACGCCGCGCGCCTCGCCGGCTTCAAGCACCGCACGTTCACCGAGGGCGACGCCGTCGCCCTCGCGCTCGCCATCCAGGCGGCGCAGGACGCGTACGGGTCGCTCGGGGCGCTCTTCGCCTCGGGCCTGCCGCCCGGCGCGCCCGACATCGGCCCGGCGATCCAGACGTTCTCGGACACCCTTCTGACGATCGTCCCCGAGGCGCCGGTCCGCTCCAAGCACCTCGCGCGGCCGAGCACCGGCAGCGCCTGCAAGCGCCTCTCGATGTACGCCCGCTGGATGACGCGCCCCGGGCCGGTCGACATGGGCCTCTGGACGGCCGTCGACCCGTCCCAGCTCATCGTGCCGCTGGACGTGCACACGGGCCGGCAGGCGCGGCGCCTCGGGATGCTCGCCCGGCCGACCGACGACTGGCGCGCAGCGATCGAGCTCACCGAGGCGTGCCGCGCCCTCGCGCCCGACGACCCCGCGCGCTACGACTTCGCCCTGTTCGGCCTCGGCGCCTACGGCGGCGACGCGATCTAGAACCTCGCCCCGGCGCCCGTCGTCCGATCCAAATGACGACCCAGACGCACCTCGACCCCGCCCCGGCCGACCGCACGGCCGAGCACCCGGACGCCGTCGCGCCCACCGGCGACGCACTCCGCGAGATGCTCCGCGCGCTCGCGAGCCCCGTCGTCGTCGTCACCGTCTCGGCCGCGGGCGAGACGCGGGGGGCGACCATCGGCTCGTTCGCGAGCGTCTCGCTGGACCCGCCGCTCGTCTCGTTCAACGTCACCCACGGCACGCAGCTGCACGCGGCGCTCAAGACGTCGGACGCGTTCTCGGTCCACCTCCTCGCCGCGGATCAGGCCGACATGGCGGCGCACTTCGCCCGTCCCGACCTAGACGCCCATGCGCAGATGGCCGGCGCCGACCTCGACGGGACGCTCGGGACCATCGCCTGCACGGTCGAGGTGTGCATCCCCGCAGGCGACCACACCGTCGTCATCGGCGAGGTGACGGACCTCGTGCCCGGCCGCGACGCGGCGCCGCTGCTCTACTACCAGCAGTCCTACCGCGGCGTGGGCGAGGACGTCGGAGGACGGAGGACCGATGACGGAGGACCGGTGACGGAGGACCGATAGGCTTTCCGTCTTCCGTCCTCTGTCTTCCGCCCTATCCACCCAGCGCGTCCTTGACGCGGCTGAAGAACGAGCGCTTCGTCTCCTTCCCCGGCTGCGGCTTGAGGTCCGGCTCGAGGCGGAGTTGCTCGAGCGCCTCGCGGAGGCCCGCTGAGAGGTCCTGCGGCGTCCACACGTGGACGTGGACCATCTGGTCGCCGCGGCGGCCGCCGCCGACCTCAGGCAGGCCGCGGCCGCGCATCCGGAGGACGCGGCCGGACTGGATGCCGGCGTCGACCTGGAGCTTGGCCCGGCCCTTCAGCGTCGGGACGTTCGCCTCGGTCCCGAGCGCGGCATCGGGGAACGAGAGGTACAGGTCGTGGACGACGTCGAGGCCGTCGCGGATGAAGTGCTCGTGCTCCTCCTCGTCGATCTCGACGCGGAGGTTGCCGGCGGGCCCGCCGCGGAGGCCCGCGTTGCCGGCGCCGCGGATCTGGAGGTACTGCCCCGAGGCGACGCCCGGCGGCACCTCGACCGTCACCGTCTCCTCGCCCTTGACGCGCCCGTCGCCCGCGCACACGGTGCACTTGCTGGTGATGATGCGGCCCTCGCCGTCGCACGTCGGGCACGGCGCGACGTTGACGAACTGGCCGAAGAACGACGACGCGACCTGCCGGACCTCGCCCGACCCCTGGCACGTCGGGCACGTGTCCGTGGCGTCCGTGCCGGGCTCGGCGCCCGAGCCGGCACAGTGGTCGCAGGCGGTGAACTTGCGCAGCGTGATCTGGCGCTCGACGCCCTCGGCGACCTCCTCGAGCGTGAGCGAGAGGCGGACGCGGAGGTCGGTGCCGGGCCGTCCCTGGCCGCGGCGGCGCGCGCGGGCGCGGCCGAAGACGTCGTCGAAGCGGGAGTCGCCGCCGAAGATGTCCGAGAAGGCCGAGAAGATGTCCGAGATGTCCTGCGGCGCGCCCGGTCCGCCCGACGCACCGCCGAGGCCCTGGCGGCCGAAGCGGTCGTAGCGGACGCGCTTGTCGGGGTCTGAGAGGACGGCGTAGGCCTCGGCGGCCTCCTTGAAGCGCGCCTCGGCGTCCGTGTCGCCAGCGTTGCGGTCCGGATGGTGCTCGAGCGCGCGCTGGCGGTAGGCCTTCTTGATCTCGTCCGGCGTGGCCGCGCGCGGCACGCCGAGGACGTCGTAGTAGTCGCGCTGGTCAGTCGCTGCGGGCATAGTCGGGGGACTAGGAAGTGGGAAATGGGGACTGGAAGAAGGGGAAAGCACAGGTGACGGTAGTCGCCAGTCCCTATTCCCCAGTCCCCACCGCGTTACTGGGCGACGATGACGCGGGCGTGGCGGAGCACGCGATCGCCGATGCGGTAGCCGGGCTGGACCTCGGCGAGGACGGTGCCCACCGCCTCGCCGTCGGGGGCGGGCTGCTGCATGACGGCCTCGTGGAGGTCCACGTCGAAGGGCTGGCCCGTCGTCTGGATCTGCGTCACGTCGAAGCGCTCGAGGAGGCCTTCGAACTTGCGGTAGACGAGCTCGACACCTTGCGCGAGGGCGTCGAAGGCGGGCGAGCCGCCGTCCTGGTGGGCGACGCGGCGGGCGGCGTCGAGCGAGCGCCGGAGGTCGTCGTAGACGTCCAGCAGCGGCAGCAGGACGGTGGCCCTCGACTGGCGGTCGGCCTCGGCGCGGTCGGCCTCGGTGCGCCGGCGGTAGTTCTGGAACTCGGCGGCGCGGCGGAGGAGCTGGTCGCGGAGGTCGTCGATCTCGGCCTGGAGGCCGTCGGCGTCCGCCGAGACCTCGGCGGGGTCCATCTGGTCGTCGGTCATCGCGGGATCGGATCTGGAAGTGTCAAACGCCGTAACGCCGCAAAGATCGTACGGCGAACGGAGAAGCGCGAACGAATCGGGCGGGAATGCGGCGGGCGGCGGGCTGAATCTGCCACCGCCCTCTCTACCGTGTCATCCCGGTCGTCGAGCCGGGATCTCCTGGACGATCGGACGTGCTCGGATGATGACGCCTCGCATCGACGAACATCGAGGAGATCCCGGATCAAGTGGGCTGCGCCGTCCTTCGGATCGGGATGACACGTTTTGATTATCGCGCCAAACGTGACGGGCGACGTTCATTCGGAACTTTGCGAGGCAATCAGTACAAGCCTTCCGCCTTCCGCCTTCCGCCTTCCGCCTTCCGCCTTCCGCCTTCCGCCTTCCGCCTTCCGCCTCATCCCTCGTCGCCCAGCAGCGCCGCGACGTACTCGACGAGGGCGACGGCGCGGGCGTAGTCCATCCGCGTCGGGCCGATGACGGCGACGGCGCCGAGGGCGCCGCCGACGCGGTACGGCGCCGTCACGACCGAGACGGAGGCGGCCGGCGCCTTGGAAGCCGCCTCGGGCTGGGCGCGCTCGGCCTCGCGGCCGATGAGCACGCGCGCGCCGTCGGGCGCTGCGGCGCCGTCGCGGAGCGCGGCCGTCTCGAGCAGGTGCACCACGACCTCCTCGTTCTCGGCGAGCTCGACCGCCCCGCGGACGGCCTCCGGGCGCATGAACTCGGGCTGCGCGACGAGGTGGCCCGTCCCGGCGATGGCCGCGCGGCGCTCGGCCGTGGGATCGCGGAAGAGCGTCGGCGCGTCGCGGAGGACGAGGCGCACAATGCCCGTCCGGTCGCCCTCGGCGAGGTCCTGCACGCGCTCGGCGCCGGTCCGCCGGATCTCGTCGAGCGAGTGGCCGGCGAGGCGCTCGTTGAGGCGCTGCACGACGGCGTCGAGCGTGCCGGGGCGGACCTCCACGTCAACCTCGGCAGCGACCGTGCGGGCGAGGCCGCCGCGCAGCGCGAGTACGAACAGCACGCGGGACGCGCCGAGCGGGACGACCTCGATGCGCTCGAGCACGCCCGTCGCGAGGCGCGGCGTGAGCACGACGCCGAGCAGGCGCGCGAGGCTGCCGAGTAGGCGGCTCGTCTCCTGCGCGACGGCGTCGAGGTCGCCGAGGCGCCGCGCGACGCTCTCGCGCAGCAGCCGCGCCTCGTGGCCGGAGAGCCCGGCGACGTCCATCAGGCCGTCGACGTAGAGGCGGTAGCCCTGCTCGGTCGGGACGCGCCCGGCCGACGTGTGCGGGTGCCCGAGGTAGCCCGCGCCCTCGAGGCGCTGCATCGTCGTCCGGACCGACGCGCTCGACAGGTCGATGTGGTCCGCGACGGCGCGCGACCCGACGGGCGCGGCCGTGTCGATGAAGGTCTGCACGACGCGCCGGAGGACGTCGCGCTCGCGGTCCGAGAGCTCGCTCATGGCCCTGCGGGGACGCCCCAGACCATGATCCCGCCGAGGTGGGCGGTCCACGCGACGAGGCCGGCGGCGGCGACGGCCGGGACGAGCGCCGCGAGGCGCCACGCGAGCGGCTCGGGGGCACCCCCGCGGCGGCGCCCGAGGACCGTCAGGCCCGCATAGACGAGCGCTGAGGCGGCGGCCGTCCACATCGTATAGTCTGCCATCCGCTCGTGCGTCGGCAGGACGGCCTCGACGATGGGCTCGCCTTCCATGTCGTGCGCCATCGTCTCGCCCGTCTGCCGCGCCGCGAACGCGCCGATGGCGCCGAGGGCCACCAGCGCGAGCGCCGCGAGCCGCCACACCGGCTGCCCGAAGGCCGCATACAGCGCCGCCGCGCTCGCGGCAAGCAGCAGCAGCACGAGCGGGAAGTGCACCACGAGGGGGTGCAGGTACGGGATGGAGTACTGCCGGATGAGGTCGAAACGCATCGGGCGGAATGCGGTTTGAAGTTTGAAGTTTGAAGTTTGAAGATATCGGGCGTCGAGCAAACCGTCACGATGGGAGCACGACCTCCACCGTCTTCAAACTTCTGTTCTTCAAACTCTCATTACATGCTCTCGTGGCCGCCGACGCCGACCGTGAACGGCTCCATGCCGGACGGATAGGCGCCGAGTTGGATCGTCTCGAGGACCGCGCCGTCCATCGAGAACGCGGCGACGTTGCCGAAGCGGGCGGCGGGGAGAGGTGCGCGCGAGCCGTCGGCGGCGGGCGGGCCGAGCCAGTCGTACGTCGGCGCCCAGTGGCCGTTGAGGTTGGAGCTCGTCACGAAGAAGCGCGTGCCGTCGTGGCCCGGCGCGGGGCTGTGCGGCTGCGAGAGCGGGCCGCCCGGCGCCGAGGCGGCGACGGTGCGGATCGTCTGGTGCGTCACCGCGTCGAGGATCGTGACGGTGTCGCCGCGCTGGTCCGGGATGAGCATCGTGCGGCCGTCGTGGCCGACGTGGGCGTGGTACGGGCCGTTGCCAGCCGGCGCCGTCGCCGTGAGCGTGATCTCGCCGGTCGCGGAGAGGCTGTAGAAGAGGATCGTGTTGGTGGACTTCGAGGTCAGCGTCGCCTCGTAGGCGTGCATCGGCGAGGCGCTGGCGGCACCGTGGTCCATGCCGGCCATGCGGCTGCCGTGGTGCGCGCCGAGGACGGCGAAGTGGATCAGCTCGTGCGGCCCGTTCGGGACCGGCTGGATCGTGAGGTCCTCCGTCGCCGGGTTGTACACGGCGACCTGGTTGCCCGTGAGCGACGCCGTGAGCACGAACTTGCCGTCCGGCGTGACGGCCATCGCGTGCGGCACGTTGAACGGCGTCGCGACCTCGGTGAGCGCCATCGTCTGGCGGTCCACGACGACGAAGCCGGTCGTCGTGGACGCCGAGAGCGTCGAGCGGCCGACGTACATCCGGTTCGAGGACGGGTCGAGCGCGATCATGCCGGGCGTCGTCGTGCGGGCCGAGCCGAGGACGTAGGCCGGGCTCGACGGGTCCATCGTGAGGTCCGTCGAGAGCTTCAGGATGGCGCCGCCGGTCGTGGGCGTGCCCGAGATGAGCGTGACGTACCACGCGCCGCCGCCGGGCTCGAAGGCGACGTGGTGCGGGCCGTAGGGCGCACTCGGGAAGCCGAGGTCGTCGAAGCGGACGCGCCGGATGGTGCGCATCGTGTGCTCGTCGAGGAGGTCGACGTAGTTCTCGCCCTGGACGCAGACGAAGAGGAGGTGCTCGGCGTCCGCGAACGGGACGGCGCCGTCGGGCGTCGCGCGGGCGCCGGCCTCGATCCACCGTCCGAGGAAGCGCCGCTCATCGGGCTCGAGGCGCCGGAGGTTGGGGAACGGGATTGCCGCCGAGTCGGGCAGGTCCTCCACGAAGCGCAGCATGAGGCTGCCCCGTGCGTCGAACGGGACGACGAAGCCGGACGGGCCGGCGGCGACGAGCGCCTCGAGCGTGTAGTCCGCCGCGTTGCCGGGCGCCGTGGTCGCCGTCGGCGAGAGGACGTTGCGGGCGACGAGCAGCGGCCGGACCTCCGTCTCGTAGTCGAGCCGCGTCAGCGCGTCGTAGTCGATCGTGGACGGGTCGATGACCGGCGTGCCGGTCGGCGACGCGTCGGCGGTGTCGCACGCGGCGAGGCAGACGAGCGACGCGGTGCAGGCGACGAGGAGCGTGAGACGGAACATCGGGCGGGGACGCGGGGAGTCGGCAAGGTAGGCCGGAACGGAGGCGCTGCGCCGAATCGCGCCCGCGCCTCGAGGCGCCCGCCGGGGGACACTGCACGCCATGTCCGCGTTCGGAGCGCCCCGTCCACTCTGCCGATGCCACCCCTCGACACGCCGCCCGTCGCCCGCCGTCCCGACGCCCCGAAGACGCACCATCGCCCCGGCGGCGGCTTCCAGAACCC
>JBBSQZ010000142.1:0-8400 GCA_038243565.1 Rhodothermales bacterium
GGTTAGGACGCTGAATCGCTGCCGTGGCATCTAGACGAGCAGAAAGCTGAAGGAGAGGATATTGCCGGACTCAGTTTGCCGAATGGGTTTCTGAGTCGCTGTCGACCCTCAGGCGTCCCTCGCTTCATCCTACACGCTGCTGTCCAGAGGGGCCGTTTTCTGGAATGGACCAGGACCGGCACAATGGCCGACCTCGAGTCGAGAGCGTTGGGCGCCACTTCGGTTGGCTAGTGATAGACGAGTCCGTCGTCCGGCGCAACGAGGCGCCCGCCCGGACGACGGAACTCTCGGTGTGCAAGATCTGCCAGGGTCGTACGCGGTCCCTCGCGTCCGGCTCACGCCCGAGCCGTCCGCGGATGGACCGCAGGAGGATGCACGGGCATCGGGGCGGTCCGCACCTCGTGAAAGCGCGTCACGAGGGCCCCCAGCAGAAGGCCGACGCCGAACGAGTAGATCCACAGGACGTATGCGAAGCCCGTCCCGATCACGGCGAAAGGTCCGCTGTAGCGCTGCAGCGGGCCGTAGGCGATGAGGTAGAGGTCGAGCCCCCACCGCGAGAGCGCCCAGAGGAGCGCGGTCACAGCGCCACCGACGAGCGCGCTTCGGACGGGCGGCCGCGGCGCCGGAACGAGGTAGAAGATCTGCGCCGCGACGGCGACGCCGAGCGCGAGCGGAAGCACCACGGCGACCGCGCTCCCGAGCGTGCCCGAGAGCGCCTGGGCCCAGGCCGCACCGCGGAACACCAGCTCGAAACCGGCCCGGAGCGGGCCGAGGATGAGGGAAATGAGCGTAGCGGCGGCGAAGAGAAGGCCCGCCTGGACGGCCATCCGTGCGTCGAAAAGGCGGTTCGCGAGCCCGCCTGGCGTCGAGGGCGAGCGGCGGACGACGAACGAGACGCTCCGCCGAACGGTCGCGAACAGGAGCACGGCCGTGAACGCCGTCGCGACCGCGCCAGTGACGGTCACCGAGGCGCCGACCTCCGCGGTCTTCGCGAGCGTCTCGGCGGCCGACGACGCGACCGCGCTGGGCACGAACGTGCCGAGGATCGCGCGGGCATCCCGGCGCACGCTGCTTCCGAAGAGGAGCCCGAGAAGCCCCAGCGCGACGCTGACGGCGGGCAGCGTCGCGATGATGCCCTTGTAGGCGAGCGCCTGGGCGAGAAAGAAGACCTCGGCGTCGCGGACCTCGCCGGCGGCGGCCCTGAGGGCACGAACGGTTGAGCGAACGGTCATTCTGACGAGGCAGCGGGGGCGGTTGGCAGGCTACGGCACTCCCCCGCGCCGGGCTCGTGAATGGTGTTGGGCAGGACGCAAAACCGCGCTGATCGCAGATTCGGCTGAAACCGTCGGCGTGTCTTGTGCGCCTCGCAGTTCTCGGGCGATCATCGCGCCTATGGCCTTCATCGTGCTCCTGCTCTCCGCCGTCCTCTTCGCGCTCCACCCGGGCGGTGAGGTCCGGGCGTCCCGCATGCCGGCCGGGATGCACGCGAGCGCCTCGGCGGGCCACGAGGCGGCGTGCACCCCCGAGCGCCGGTGTGACCCGTGTCCCGGCGAGACCCCTGAGTCGCCGTGTTCGCCGGACGACGGCTGTTGCGCGTCCTGCATCTCGGTGGACAAGCAGCTCGCGAGCGCGCCTGCTGTCCCCGGCCCGGCGCAGGCGCCGACCACGGCGGGAACGTCCCAACCCGCGCCCTACGTCGGGGGCGACCACGGCGGCGCCGTCTGGCATCCGCCGCGAGGCTAGAGGCCGTCCCCGCGACGGCCGGCGCCTCGGCGCTCCTAGCCTCGCTTCCGCCAGACCGACGCCGCGCGGCTCCCCACGGGAGCGGCGTGGCCGTGCCCCCGACCCATGCCTCATCTCGTTCGGACCCTCGCCGGGTCCCTCTTCCTGCTGGCCGCCGTGGCCAGCGCCGCCGTAGCCAGCGCCTCCGCGCAGACGCTCAGCACCCAGAGCGGCGCCCAGACGCTCACCGTCCGCGTGACCGACGCCGACACCGGCACGCCGCTCGTCGGCGCGGCCGTCGTCACGACCGAGTCCGGCCGGACGGTCGGCGCCGCGGCCGACATCGACGGCCTCGCTCGACTCGCCGGCCTCTCAGGCGGCACGTACGCTCTCACCGTGTCCTTCGTCGGCTACGAGCCGGCGCAACTCAGCGTCGTGCTCCCGCTCGACGACCCCGAGGCACCCGTCGAGGTCGCGCTCGAGGAGGACGAGGAGGGTGAAGAGGTCGTCGTGACGGCAACACGGACCGGCCGCACCATCGCCCGCATCCCGACGCGCATCGAGGTCATCGGCGGCGAGGAGATCGACGAGAAGGTCTCGATGGAGCCGTCGAACATCTCGATGCTGCTCAACGAGTCGCCAGGCATCGTCGTCCAGCAGACGTCCGCCGTTTCGGCCAACGCCTCGATCCGCATCCAGGGCCTCGACGGCCGCTACACGCAGCTCCTCAAGGACGGCTTCCCGCTCTACGGCGGCTTCTCGGGTGGCCTCTCGCTGCTCCAGGTGCCGCCGCTCGACCTCGCGCAGGTCGAGATCATCAAGGGGCCGGCGTCGACGCTCTACGGCGGCGACGCCATCGCCGGGCTCGTCAACCTCGTCACGCGAATGCCGGGCGCGGAGCCCGAGCGCTCGCTCATCCTCAACGCGACGACCGCGGGCGGGCTCGACGCTGGCGCTTACCTCTCGGGCCGCACCGCGCGCGTGGGCTACACGCTGCTCGCCGCGGCCAACGGAAGCCGCGCCTACGACGCCGATGGCGACGCCTTCACGAACCTGCCGCAGACGCGCCGGCTCACGCTCGCCCCGCGCGGCTTCTGGTACCCGTCGCCGCGGACGACGGTCTGGGTCGGCCTCTCGGGCACGCTCGAGGACCGCGAGGGCGGCGATGTGGACGCGGTTCGAGGCGACGCCGCGGGCTACACCGAGCGGAGCCAGAGCGACCGCCTCACGTCGCAGGTGCGCCTGGACCACACGGCCTCCGAGCGCCTCATCCTGACGCTGAAGCAGAGCGCGACCCGCTTCGGGCGGTCCGTCGCGCGGCCGGGCTACCGCTTCGAGGGCACGCAGACGGCGACCTACGCCGAGGCGTCGGCCTTCGCCGCGCTCGCGCGGCACGACGTCGTGGGAGGGCTCGACCTGCGGACGGACGCCTTCGGACAGGACACGGCGGCACCGATCGCCGCGCCCGGCGCGGTCGACCTGGGCTACTCGCAGCTCACCGCCGGCGCGTTCGTGCAGGACACGTGGGACGCGTCCGAGCGCCTCGTGGTCGAGCTCGGCCTCCGCGGCGACCTCCACGACACCTACGGCGTGTTCGTGCTGCCGCGCGCCTCCTTGCTCGTCCGCGCCACGCCGGCCGTCTCCGTCCGCGCGACGGGCGGGCTCGGCTACAAGGCGCCGACGGTCTTCCTCGAGCCCTCCGAGACGCGCGCGTTCGAGGGCGTGCTGCCGCTCGACGCCTCCGTCCGGCCCGAGCGTTCGGCCGGCGGCACGGTTGACGTCAACGTGCAGACGCGCGTGGGCGCGGTGACGCTGTCGCTCAACCAGGCCGTCTACGCGACGCGCCTCGCGGGCGCGCTCGTGCCCGAGGCGCCAGACGTTCCAGGCAGCCTGCTCCGCTACCGCAACGCCCCCGGCCCGGTGTGGACGCGGGGCCTGGAGACGAACGCGCTCTTCGGGCTCGGCGAGATGAAGCTGTTCCTGGGCTACGTCTACCTCGACGCGACCGAGGAGCGCCCCGGCGCGCTCGGCCAGTCGGTCGGGCGCTCGCGGCTCGCGCTCACGCCGGCTCACAAGACGTACTCGGTCCTCGTGTGGGAGCCGGAGGGCCGCGGCCGCGTGGGCCTCGAGGCGTACTACACCGGCTCGCAGCGGCTCACGAGCGGCGAGCGGACGCCGGGCTACCTCGTCACCGGGCTCATGGGCGAGTGGCGCGTCGGGCGCGCCCGCGTGTTCCTCAACCTCGAGAACCTGCTCGACACGCAGCAGACGAACTACGGCCCGGTCGTGCTCGGCCCGCGCGCCTCGCCGACGTTCGCGGACGTGTGGGCGCCGACGGACGGCTTCGTCGCCAACGGCGGCGTGAAGCTCTCCCTCTGACCATCCTACACACCCCGCCGCCGGGCGGTCCGCCAGGCGGTCCGCCTGCTTTTCCTACGAAGACCACCCTCTTGGTCGACAAGATGGACTGCCCCACGGAGGAGCAGACCATTCGCAGCCGGCTCGGCAGCGTCGCCGGGATCGACTGTCTCGACTTCGACCTTGTCCGCCGCGAGCTCACGCTCACGCGCCACCTCGCCGACGAGGCACCGGTCCTCGACGCGCTCAGGAGCATCGGGCTACCGGGCGAGCCCATCTCGGATGGCGACGAGACTCCGAAGGCGTGGGAGCGCCGGCCATTGTGTCGCGCGCCGAGTGGGTGCAACTCGGCGGGGCCGGGGCGCTCGCGGCCGAGGTGCTCGACCTCGCCGCCGGAAACGGGACCGTCGTCACCGCCCTCGTGGTCGCGGCGATCTCGCTCGGTCGGCAAGCCGAAGGACGGCGACACCCGCGCGCGCTACGTGCTGCTCACCGTCGACCCTGAGATGACGAAGACGGACGCGAGCTTCTGCTCGGCCGAGATCAAACGGGTGGCCTACGACGTCGAGGAAGCTGCGCAGGCGGTCGAGCAGAGCCTGCTCCCCGACGTCTTCGCGCAGATGCTCCGCGAGGCGCGTTGAATCCTGATCGGGCGGAGGGCGCCGCTCATGGGACGAGGAAAAGGGAGAGGAAGGGGAACCGACGTTGCCATTTTCGATTCCCGATATCGAACCTCGATATCTGCCTGTGCTCCGCGAAATCCTCCTCGGCTTCGTCCGCGTCCACGTCCTCCACCACGCCGCCGAGGACCCGTTCTACGGCGCCTGGATGATGGAGGAGCTGGCCGGCCACGGCTACGACGTCTCGCCGGGCACGCTCTACCCGATCCTCCACCGGATGGAGGAGGACGGCTACCTCGAGAGCGCCGAGCGGACCGAGGGCGGCCGGGTCCGCCGGTACTACGCCGCGACGGCGCTCGGCCGCGAGGCGCTCGCCGAGGCGCGGGAGAAAGCCGCCGAGCTCACACGCGAGGTGGCCCCGCCCGGCGTCCCACCGACGGCGCCGGACACAGACGACCCCTCCTGACCTCTCGCCCCGACTCGAGGAACTCGACCCCCATCCCGATGGACCCCATCCCCGCCACCTCGTCCGAGCGCCGGGCACTTGGGAGCTTTACGCTCCAGAGCCACCCCGAGGCCGCCTGGCGCGCGCTCGTCCTCGTTCGGTTCATGGTCGGGGCCGTCTTCGTCTCGGAGGGCCTCCAGAAGTTCCTCTACCCGGCCGACGTCGGGGCGGGCCGGTTCGACCAGATCGGGTTCGACCATCCCGAACTCGTGGCCGGGCTCGTCGGCGTGGCCGAGGTCGCCTGCGGCGCGCCCGTCCTGATCGGCCTGCTGACGCGGCCGGCCGCGGCCGTGCTCGCGGCCGTGATGACCGGGGCGCTCGTGACGACGAAGCTGCCCATCCTGCTGGGCCACGACCTCGGCCCGTTCGCCGTCCGCACGCTCGACCGCTACGGGTTCTGGGCGATGGCCCACGAGATGCGGACGGACTGGGCCATGATCCTGGGCGCGCTCGTGCTGGTGTGGGCCGGGTCCGGCCCGCGAGCCGTCGACGGCGCGCTCCGGCGCCGCGGCCGGCTCGTCCGCCCCGGACCGATCGACGCCCGCGCGCAGGGCGCGGGCTGACCCTCACGCCTCTCTCTTCTTCCGATGCCTGCCGACTCCCCCTCCCTCCGCCGCGAGATCGGCACGTTCGGCGCCGTCATGATGGGCCTCGGGTCCATCGTCGGCACCGGCGTCTTCGTCAGCATCGGGATCGCGGCCGGCGTGGCCGGGCCGGCCGTCGTCCTCGCCGTCGCCGTGGGTGCGCTCGTGGCCACATTCAACGGGCTGTCGAGCGCCCAGCTCGCGGCGAACCACCCGGTCTCGGGCGGGACCTACGAGTACGGCTACCGCTTTCTCAATCCCACGCTCGGGTTCGCGGCCGGGTGGATGTTCCTCGTCGCCAAGAGCGCCTCGGCGGCCACGGCGGCGTTGGGGTTCGCGGGGTACCTCCTCCAGGCGCTCGGGGCCGACGCCGAGCGGTGGCTGGTGCCCGTCGCGCTCCTCGCGACCGTCGTCATCACGGCCGTGGTGTACACCGGGCTGCGGCGGTCGAACGCGATCAACATCGCCGTCGTCTCGCTCACGCTCGGCGCGCTCGCGCTCTTCGTCGCGGTCGGCACCCCGACGGCGCTCGCCCATGCGGGCACGAGCTTCGCCGGCTTCTTCGAGGCGCCGGACGGGGGCGGCGGGGTCCGGGCCGTGCTCTACGCCTCGGCGCTCATGTTCGTCGCCTACACGGGCTACGGGCGGATCGCGACGCTCGGCGAGGAGGTGAAGGACCCGCGCCGGACGATCCCGCGCGCCATCGTCGCCACGCTCGTGGTCACGGCCGTGCTCTACGGGGCCGTCGCGCTCGTGGCCGTGGGCGCCATCGGGGCGGGCGGGCTCGCCACGGCGACGGCCGACCAGGCGGCCCCGCTCGAGGTCGCCGCGCGGGCGTTCGGCGTGCCGGGCGTGCCCCAGGGCGTGGCCGCGGGTGCCATCACGGCCATGCTCGGCGTGCTGTTGAACCTCATCCTCGGGCTCTCGCGCGTGCTGCTCGCGATGGGGCGCCGGGCCGACATGCCCCGCGTGTTCGGCCGGGTCGACGCGGCCGGGACGACGCCCGGCCCGGCCGTGCTCATGGTGGGCGGCCTCGTCGCGGCGATCACGCTCGTCGGCGACGTGCGAACGACGTGGTCGTTCAGCGCGTTCGCCGTGCTGGTCTACTACGCCGTCACGAACCTGGCCGCGCTTCGGGTGCCCGCGGCGGGGCGGCTGTTCCCGCGGTGGGTGTCGGCGGCCGGTCTGGTCTCGTGCGTGTCGCTGGCGTTCTTCGTCGAGCCGCTGTACGGGGGCGTCGGGCTGGGGGTGCTGGCCGTGGGGC
This sequence comes from Rhodothermales bacterium, assembly GCA_038243565.1. Lineage (GTDB taxonomy): Bacteria > Bacteroidota > Rhodothermia > Rhodothermales > Rubricoccaceae > DASVSE01. The sequence goes on from JBBSQZ010000142.1 coordinate 7,054, forward strand.
TCGTGTGGCACGCCGTCGCGCGGCACGCCGTCGCGCGGCGGGTTCAGACATCAGGCGAGCCGCCGGGTCTGTGAGTGGGGGCCGTGCCAGAGCGCCTGGGCTCACGAGAGACGCCGCTATGATGTCATCTTGCACATCTCCCGAAGGTCCAACGAGTTGGCGCGAACGACGGACCTCTCGGTGTGGAAGATCCACGCCGCAGGTGCTGACGAGCGGGGCGGGGAGGACGGCGCGCGCCAGTCGGTCATTGGGCGGATCGTGAAGGGTGTCCGCGACGGCAGGTAGAGGCTCGGACGACTTCGCCAGCAGTGTCCGGCCGTTTTATGGACGGCGCAGAAATCCTGCTCACGCGGAGAGCGGAGAAATGACTCATCACCCGATCGACTACGGCCGCTTCCTCGAGATTCGTCAGATACCGATCCGCCAAGTGCTCGTGTAGCACTGCCCCGGAATGTCTTTGAGAGCGGTCTGCGAGCGGAAAGCTCGTGGAACTGACGGGAGCCGCAGACCCGTTCGAATCCCACAGACAAGTACTTTTCCCCTTCTCTCCACCTACACTGTCGACATGAACGTTCTGATGATCCTGACTTCCCACGACACGCTCGGCGACACCGGAAAGAAGACCGGCTTCTGGCTCGAGGAGTTCGCCGCGCCCTACTACGTTTTCAAGGACGCCGGCGCCACGGTCACGCTCGCCTCGCCTAAGGGCGGCCAGCCGCCGCTCGACCCCTCCAGCGACACCGAGGACAACCAGACCGACGACACCCGCCGCTTCTACGCCGACGACGAGGCGCAGGCCGCGCTCGCCAGCACGACGCTGCTCGGTAAGGTCCATGTTCAGGACTACGACGCGGTCTTCTATCCTGGAGGCCACGGACCGCTATGGGACCTCGCGGACGACGAGACCTCGATCGCACTCATCGAGAACGCCATCGCGGCTGGGACGCCCGTCGCGGCGGTCTGCCATGCGCCGGCCGTGCTCAAGCACGTCAAAGCGGCCGACGGCACGCCGCTCGTAAAGGGCAAGACGGTCACCGGGTTCACGAACTCTGAGGAGACGGCCGTCGGCCTGACCGATGTTGTGCCATTTCTCGTCGAGGACATGCTCAAGGCCAACGGCGGCGACTACTCGAAGACCGCTGACTGGGGCGTGCACGTGGTGCGGGACGGACTCCTGATCACGGGCCAAAACCCGGCGTCGTCGGGCCCCGCAGCGGAGGCGCTGCTGCGGGCACTCGAGGCGTAGCCGGCAGCCCGAACGTCGCGGGGGGGGGGGGGGCCGGGGCGCGCCCCCCCCCCCCCCGGAGCCCGACCCCGCGGGCCCAGAGACCCGCCGCCGGGGGCCCA
>JBBSQZ010000143.1:0-8382 GCA_038243565.1 Rhodothermales bacterium
ACTCTCTGTGTCAGGCCGGCGGGGTGCTGCGCGAGCGTGTCCGTCGAGCCGAGCGAGACGGCGGGTGTTGCGAGGCGCAGCGCCTGGAGGAACGTGTCGGCCGCGCGGAAGGCGGCGTCTCCGGTTGCGAGCCCGTCCGAGCCGAGGACCTCGAAGGCGAGCATCGCGCCGGGGCCGGACATCTGCGCGCCCGAGCCCGGTGCCCCGACGAGGCCGCGCGGGTCGCGCCCGGGGCGGCTCGGGTGGTAGACGCGGCCCACGCCAGCGTGCCCATCGAGGCGCTCGGCGAGAACGGCCGCTGTGGCCTGCGCCTGCCGCACGCGCAGCGGGAGCGTCGGCAGGCCGCGGTGGAGCAGGTACGCCGCGAGCGGGTGCGCGACGGCGCCCGTCAGGATCCGGACGATGCGCAGGCGCGCCGCCCACGCCTCGGAGCAGGCGATCACGCCCGCGAGCACGTCGCCGTGGCCGCCGATGTACTTGGTCGCCGAGTGCATCACGAGCGCCGCGCCCAAGCGCGCCGGCTGCTGCAGGACGGGGGAGGCAAACGTCGAGTCGACCATCACCGGCACGTCGCCCGCTGCCTCGACGACGGCCGCGATGTCGACGAGGTCCAGCGTCGGGTTGACGGGCGTCTCGATGCAGACGAGGCCCGTCTCGGGCGTGATCGCGTCCGCGACGCCCGCCTCGTCGGTCCACGTCACCGTCGTGCCGAGGAGGCCGGACGAGAGGAGCTTGTCGGTCGTCCCGTAGATCGGGCGCACGCCGACGACGTGGCGCTTCCCGTCCGCCGCCGCGGCGAGGACGGCGGCCGTGATCGCGGCCATGCCGGACCCGAAGGCGACGCTCGCCTCGGTCCCCTCGAGCGCGGCCAGCCCCGCCTCGAAGCGCGCGACGGTCGGCGCGTGGAGGCGGCTGTAGACGGCCCCGCCGGCCTCGGTCGGCGCGTGGCCCGCCATCATCGCGTCGAGGCTGCCGACGGCCGCGCCGAGCGACTCGAACGGGTAGGTCGTCGAGAGGTCGAGCGGCGGCGCGTGGACGCCGAGCGCGCGCAGGTCGTCGCGGCCGGCGTGGACGGCGAGGGAGTCGAGGCGGAGGTCGTCGGTCACGGGGAGGAATGCAGTTTGGAGTTTGGAGAGGCCAGGCATCGGCGCCCTGTCGGCTCGCCGAGCGCGAACGCGTCCGCCTCCCAACTCGATGGCTGTGGTGTCGGATTCCCGTCGCTCGGCTCGAGGCGCAAAACCCTAGGCAGCGCCCGCGGCGCGCAGCGCGGCGATCCCGCCGACGTTGACGGCGCCCGAGACGCCCATCTGCCGCAGGATGCCCACGGCGCGGCCAGATCGCACTCCGGACGCGCAGTAGACGTAGACCGGCCCTTCGGCCGGCAGCTTCATCTTCTCGACGCGCGCGCGGAAGTCGCGGGCCGTCACGTCGGCGTGGCGGGCGCCGCGGAGGCCGCCGCCGGCAACCTCCGCCTTGGTGCGGACGTCGAGCAGCGGAGCGTTGGCGTCGCGGTCGGCGACGAATGCGGCGGGCGAGAGCGACGAGCCGCCGCCGAAGAGGCGCTTGAGAAAGGACATCGGGTCGGAGTCGGGCAAGGGAAGAGGGGATGCGGTTTGAAGTTTGGAGAACGGGTGGATCGGCGCCGAGCCCCACTGCTGGCTTGATCTTCTTCCTCTCCAAACTTCAAACTCCAAACTTTAGCGGGCTGAAACGGTGGATCCGGGCTGCGCCCGCCCCGGCCCGCGCCGCCGTGCGGATATTAGCGGCCCCGCCGCCCGCCGACCCCCGCCATGACTCCCGACCCGTCGCTCGCCGTCATCGCCCTGAGCGGGCGGGCCATGCGCTACGCCGAGGCCGCGCCCGCCGCTGCGGGCCCGCGCCTGCTGCGCCTCGGCACGTGCGATTTCGACGCCGACGCCGAGGCGGCCGTCTACGGCACCGACGACCCGGCGACGCTCGCAACGGTCGCCGACGCGATCCAGGACGTCTTCTCGGGCTCCAAGGCGCGGTCGCTCGTCGTGGCCGTCGCCGCGCCGGACTCGACGGCCTTCTTCACGCCGCTCCCGGCCGGCCTCGCCGCGGCGGCGCGCGACGAGCAGATCCGGCAGGAGACGGCCCTGCTCGCCGACGTCGCGCCCGGCGCGCCGGTCCGCGTGCGCGCGGTGCCGGTGCGCGCCGAGGCGGCGCCCGCGGGCGAGCCCGGCGGCGCGCGGCTGTGGTACCACGTGCTGCACGTGCCCGAGGCGGCGCACGCGCGCCTCGGTCGCCTCGCCGAGGCGCTCGGCGCAGCGTCCTACGACCTCGCCGACGCCGGCCGCGCCTCGGCCGCCGCCGTCCGCGCGCTCGCGCCCGAGACGGCCGGCATGCCGCCGTCGGTGGACCTCGTCGTCGGGGCGTACGCGCGGCACACGGAGGTCGCGGTCGTCCGCGGCGGCGAGCTCGTCTTCGGCCACTTCGGGCCGGGCGCGACGCCCGAGGACACGGCCTACTACGCCCTCGCAGCGCTCGAGGCGGCGGGCCACGACGCGGCGTCGATCGGCCGGATCTACGCGACGGGCGACGCCCTCGGCGCCGGCGACGCGCCCGAGCGTCTCGCCGTCCTCACGGACCTTACCGGCACGCCCGCCGTCCCGCTCAACGCCATCGGCCTCTTCGGCCGCCCCGTCGACGGCGCGTCGGCGTGGGAGTTGGCTGCCTTCGCGCCCCTCCTCGGCGCCGCACTCGCCGGCACCGCCGACGCTGGCCCGGCCGAGGCGCAGGGCTGACATGCGGATCATCGCCGGCGCCTTCTCGGGGCGGACCATCGCCGCGCCGCCCGGCCGCGGCACGCGCCCGACGTCGGGCCGCGTCCGCGAGGCGCTCTTCAACCTGCTCGCCGCTCGCCTCTCGTTCGACGGCGTGACGGTGCTGGACCTCTTCGCCGGCTCGGGCGCGCTCGGCCTCGAGGCGCTCAGCCGCGGCGCCGCGGCGGCGACGCTCGTGGAGCGCCACGGCCCGACCCTGGCCGTCGCGCGGTCCAACGCGTCCGCCCTCGGCGTCCCCGTCCAGGCCGTCCGCGCCGACGCGCTGGCCTTCCTCCGGCGCCCACCGCGCGCCCCGTTCGGCCTCGCCTTCGCCGACCCGTCGTACGACCTCGCCGAGATCCCGGACCTGCCCGCGCTCGTCCGCCCGCACCTCGCGCCGGGCGCGCTGTTCGCCCTCGAGCACGACAATCGGCACGACTTCTCGGACGCGCCGGGCCTCGTCCTGACCCGCGCCTACGGGCAGACCGTCGTGAGCCTGTTTGGAGGAGAGTAGATCGCGGCGTCGCATCCGCATTCGTAGGAGACGCCCCGCCGGGGCGTCTCCACGGGGAATCGGTCGGTGGGGTTGTCCGAAGACTGCACGCGGACGCACGGCGGGACGGCGTTCGGCCTCGCCACGCGCCCGCCTGGGCGGTACCGTTCGGCCACGCGCCACTCCCGACCCTCGATGAAGCTCCTGGTTTTCGCCGTCCTGCTGGTCGCCCTCCCCGCCGCGGCGCAGACGGCCACCGTCAGCGGGTTCGTCCGCGACGCCGAGACGGGCGAGACGCTCATCCAGGCGACCGTCCGCCTCGACGGCACCAGCCGCGGCGTGGCGACCAACACGCAGGGCTTCTACGCGCTCTCGGGCGTGCCCGCCGGGCCGGTCGTGCTCCGCGTGAGCACCATCGGCTACACCGCACGGCTCGTCGAGCTGACGCTCCAGCCGGGCGAGACGCGCCAGGCCGACGTCGCGCTCAGCCCCGAGTCCATCGGCGAGGCCGTCGTCGAGGGCCAGCGCTCGCTCGCCGACGAGCGCCCGCCGGGCGTCGCCGAGGTCCCGATCCGCCTCGTCCAGTCGCTGCCGACCGTCTTCGAGGCGGACCTCTTCCGCTCGATCCAGCTCCTGCCGGGCGTCAAGGCCGCCAACGACTTCTCGAGCGCCCTCTACATCCGCGGCGGCTCGCCGGACCAGACGCTGATCCAGCTCGACGGCACGACGGTCTACAACCCGACGCACTTCTTCGGCTTCTTCTCGACGTTCAACACGGACGCGATCAAGGACGTCCGCCTCTACAAGGGCGCCTACCCGGCCGAGTACGGCGGGCGCCTCGGCTCCGTCCTCGACATCTCGTCCCGCGACGGCAACCGCAACGCCACGCACGGCAACGCGACGCTCGGCCTGCTCGCGAGCCGCGTCGGCGTCGAGGGGCCGATCCCCGGCCTCGGCGGCCGCGCGAGCTACATGCTCGCCGCGCGGCGGAGCACGCTCGAGCCCCTCCTGGCCTACCTCCGGACGACGCCCGACAGCACAGCCATCCCGGACGGCTTCTACTTCTACGACGTCAACGCCCGCGTCGGCGCCGACCTCTCGCCGCGCGACCGCGTCTCGCTCGCCGTCTACGCCGGCCGCGACGAGGTCGACCTCGGCTTCTCCGCCGACAGCCGCTTCCTGCTCGACTACGGCAACCGGACCGCCTCGGCCGCCTACACGCGCCTCCTCTCCGGCACCGTCTTCGCGACGGCGCGGGCCACGGCGAGCCGCTACTTCAGCGACCCGACGGGCGAGATCGCCGGGACCGTCTTCCGCCGGCCGAACTCGATCACGGACTACTCGGGGCGCCTCGACGCCGAGTGGTCCCCGACGCCGGCCGTCGCCTTCCGCGGCGGCGCGTGGGGCGGCGCGCTGCGCCTCGACCTGTCGTCCGAGTTCAACGGCTCGACGGCGACGAGCTACACCAACCCGTCGCAGTACGGCTCGGCATATCTGCTGACGCGGTTGAAGCCCGGCGCGGGCTGGCTCCTGTCCGGCGGCGTCCGCGTCGAGGGCTTCCAGTCGCACACGGACGACCTGCAGGACGATCTGGCGCCCGTCCTCGCGCGCTACGTCCGCGTGTCGCCGCAGCTCCAGGTCGAGCGGACGTTCGGCGACGCGCTCGTGCTCCAGGCCGCCGCCGGGCGCTACCACCAGTTCCTGTCGCTGATCACGAACGAGGCCTTCTCGGGCTTCGACTCGTGGGTCACGACCGGCCAGGGCGTGCCGCCGCAGAAGTCCGACCAGGTCGTGCTCGGCGCCAAGACGCGCCTGGGCCGCGGCTACCGCTTCGACGCCGAGGTCTACGGCCGCACGATGCGCGACCTCTTCGACTTCAACCCGCGCAACCAGGACGTCTCGGGCCTGCCCTACCGCGAGCTCTTCCGCTTCGGCCGCGGCTACGCCTACGGCGCCGAGTTCCTCCTCGAGAAGGGGACCGGACCGCTGACGGGCCTCGTCAGCTACACCATCGGCACGACGCGCCGCCGCTACCCGGATCTGCCCGGCTTCTCGCGCACGTTCCCGCCCAAGTACGACCGCCTCCACGACCTCACGACGGTCGTCTCGGCCGCCATCGGGCGCGGCTGGAAGCTGACCTCGGCCGGCACCTACGCCACGGGCCAGGCCTACACCGCGCCGACGGGCCGCTACGAGATCGACGGCCTCCCGACGGGCGCCGCCACGAACGGCCTCTACTCGCCGGGCCTCAACAACGCGCGCCTGCCGCCCTACCACCGCGTCGACCTCGGCTTCCAGCGCAACGGCCGCATCGGGCCGCTGCGCGACACCGAGCTCCAGCTCCAGATCGTCAACGTGTACAGCCGCCGCAACGTCTGGTTCATCACCTACGACTTCGACCAGAACCCGGTCGAGCAGACGCGGGTGACGCAGCTGCCGCGCCTGCCCAACGTCTCCCTCACCGTCCGCTTCTGATGCGCTCCCTCTCCCTCGCGCTCGCCGCGGCGCTCCTGCTCGCCGCCTGCGACTCGGCCAGCCCGGACGCAGACCAGCAGATCGTCGTCTCCGCCCTGCTCGAGGCCGGCGAGTCCATCCCCGACGTGTCCGTCTCGCGGACGGTCCCGCTCGGCGAGGTCTACGACCCGGCGACGGCCGCCGTCCGCGACGCCGACGTTCGGATCGTCCGCCTCGGCGCCCAGCCCGACACGTCGCGCTTCGCCTTCGACCCCGAGGCGAGCCGGTACGAGCACGTGGGCTTCTCGGACCCGGTCGTGCCGGGCGCGACGTACCGCCTCGAGGTCCGCGCGGACGGCCGCGACCTGATGGCCGAGACGACGGTCCCGCGCCAGTTCGAGATCGTCGAGACGCTGCCGGACTCGGCCGTGTACCAGGTCCCGCAGACCGGCCCGCAGCTCCGCATCACGACGTCGTCGGTCGCTGGCCGGCAGTCCGTCTACATCGCCCGCGCCCGGGCGCTCCTGCCGGACGAGTTCGTGGAGGTCCAGGACGATGGCGAGACGCGCTACCGCAGCCTCAACCTGCCCGGCCGCTTTTCGCTCGTCCCGACCTACCGCGACCTCTTCTTCGGCTGCGACGACGCCCCCGGCGGCAGCGTGATCTGCGACCGCGACCCGTCGCTGGCCATCTCGGGCACGTCGGGCATCATCAACGAGACGAGCTACATCCTGCTCGGCGACGGGACGGCGCGCGTGAACGTGCCGTGGCTCGCGTTCGGCTTCTACGGCCCGGCCGAGGTCTCGCTCATCGCGCTCGACGACGCGTACAAGGCCTTCACCGAGGGCACGGCCAACCAGACGGGCGGCGGGACGCTCTCGCCGGGCGAGATCCCGAACGTGCCGTCGAACGTCCAGGGCGGGATCGGTGTCTTCGGCTCCTTCTCCCGCGTGACGGCCCGGGTGAAGGTGCTGGAGCGGTAGCGGGGGTTGGGGCGCCGCGGTTTGTTTCGAAAACGTGTGCCGCCCGCACTCCTTTGTGTGATACTTAAAACATGTCATCCTGAGCGAAGCGGAGGATCTCGGCGCAGCCCTCGTCGCAATGCGTGATGGTCGGCGTTGAGATCCTTCGCTTCGCTCAGGATGACACGGTAGCGAGGGTAGCGGGAGATTCTTCCCTCCGCCCGCCGCCCTCCGCCGCGCAGGCTCTTCCCGCAACTTCGGCGCGGGCCGGCCCGTTCGCCGCTCCCGCCCGCACCAGACCTTCTGTGCCGACCGATTCCCCCATGCAGAGCCGCGCCGCGGCGCTGACGCCCGTCGTCAAGAATCTGCTCATCCTGAACGGGCTCGCATTCCTCGCGCAGGCCGTGTTCGACTGGCTGCCGGCCGGCACGATGGACGCGATCGGGCCGGTCATCCGGTGGTTTGCGCTGTGGCCTGCCGGCGTCCCGGCCGCCGTCGGCGCGCCGGCGTTCTACCCGTGGCAGATCGTCACGATGGCGTTTCTGCACGGCAGCTTTCTCCACATCGCGTTCAACATGTTCGCGCTGTTCTCGATCGGCCCGCCGGTCGAGGCGGCGCTCGGGCCGCGGCGCTTCCTCGCGTTCTATTTCGTCTCCGTCCTCGGCGCGAGCCTGTTGCAGCTCGCCATCGTGTCGTACCCCTTCTGGACGGGCGCGGGCAGCGCGATCTACCCGACGCTCGGCGCCTCGGGCGGCGTGCTCGGCGTCGTGGCCGCGTTCGGCATCCTGTACCCGCGCGCGACGCTCTTTATCTTCCCGATCCCGTTCCCGATCCAGGCGCGGTGGCTCGTCCCCGGCGCGGCCCTGATCTCGCTCTACCTCGGCGTGACCGGCAAGGTGGGCGGCATCGCCCACTTCGCGCACCTCGGCGGGATGGCCGCCGGCGCGCTCTTTGTGGTGCTCTGGCGCCGCCACGAGCGCGCGCGCCGCCTCGCCTGACGCGTTCCCGCCTCTCCGCCCGCCCGCTGCCATGGCCGACGCCACCTCGCCGCTCAACCAGTTCCAGCTCTGGCGCGCCATGCTGCCGCCGGCGCTGCGCGCGCTGCTGACGCTCAACGCCGTGACGTACGCCGTGTACGTCGTGCTGAGCATCGTCGGGCAGGGCGAGCTCATGCGCTGGCTGGCGCTGCCGCAGAGCCTCGGCGGGCTGATCGCGCAGCCGTGGAGCGCCCTCACGTGGGGCGTCACGAACATCGAGCCGGGCCTCTTCGGGCTGATCTTCTTCGGCTTCGGGCTGGCGTGGCTGAGCCTGCTGGGCCGCGACGTCGAGCAGGAGGGCGGGCCGCACCGCCTCGTCGGGGTGTACGTGCTCGGGACGCTCGGCGGGACGGCGCTCGCGATGGCCGCGACCGGCTTCCGCCTCGGCGCGCCCGCCGTCGGCGCGCCCGCCGTCGGCGGGCTGGGCGTCTATGCCGGCATCTGGGGGCCGCTGCTGGCGCTGCTGTGCTACACGGCGGTCCTCCACCCGGACCGACCGATCGGCCTGTTCCTCATCGGGATGGTCGCGCTGAAGTGGATCGCGATCGTGATCGTGGTCCTCGAGCTCGCCTTTCAGAAGGACCCGTCGCACCTCGGCGCTGCGCTCCTCGGGGCGCTCGTCGGCTTCGCCGAGAAGCGGGGGACGGACCTCA
>JBBSQZ010000144.1:0-8359 GCA_038243565.1 Rhodothermales bacterium
GGCGGCGCCGCCCCGCGGCGCGCGCGCGGCCGCGCGCCCCCCGCCCCCCCGCGCCGGGAGACAGGTGGGGGACAGCCCGCGCGGGACTCCACCCGGCTCAACAGGGAAACCGCCGGGGCGGCTCGGGGTGCAGCCCGCGGGCGAGCGCCGCCACGAGTGGGCGTTGCGTCGACGGGAGCGAGGCGAGAGACACGCTAGGACCCACGCGCTTGAATGTCAAGGGACTGTAAAGTCACGTTTTTCTAACGGTGACGGATTCTGGCGTAGGGCATGGCGCTACGGCGTTGTAGGGGCGTTTTGCATCCGAGACCAGGGAGCGTTTATTTCGAGGTGCCTGCCGACACGGAGTGCTGAAGCGTCTCGTGGCGCCTACGGCCCCTCCGTTCACGTTCTGTCCCCCGCCCGATGCACGAGCTCTCGATCGCCATCAGCGTCGTCGAGGCGGCGAGCGAGCAGGCCGAAGCGGTCGGCGCCGAGCGGGTCCAGACGGTGTTCCTGACGGTCGGCCGGCTGTCGGGCGTGGTGCCGGACGCGCTGCGGTTCTCGTTCGACATCGCCGCCGAGGGCACGCCCGTCGAGGGCGCGACGCTGACCATCACCGAGGTGCCGGTCGTCGTATTCTGCCCGGCCTGCGGCGAAGAGAAGCCGCTCGCGGACGTCTACGGGTTTGCCTGCCCGGACTGCGGGGCGCTGTCGCCGGAGGTCCGCCGCGGCCGCGAGCTCGAGCTGACGGCGATTGAAATCGAGGATCGAGGATAGTGGAGCATGCGTCGCGCAGGGTCGAAACCTGGACCCCCGATCACGGACTCACGAGCAACGACCCACCATGAACACGCGCATCGTCGACGTCCGCCACGGCGTCCTCCGCAAGAACGACGAGCTGGCCCGCGGCCTCCGCGAGCGCTTCAAGGCGGCCGGCGTGGTCGTCGTGAACCTCGTCTCAGGGCCGGGCGCGGGCAAGACGGCGCTGCTCGAGAAGACGCTCGCGGCGCTCCAGGCGGATCTCCGCGTGGCGGCGCTCGTCGGCGACCTCGCGACGGAGAACGACGCGACGCGCCTCGCCCGCTCCGGCGCGCCGACGCGCCAGATCTCGACCGGCACCACGTGCCACCTCGAGGCCGAGATGGTGGCCGCCGCGCTCGACGGCTGGGACCTCGATGCGCTCGACGTGCTCTTCGTCGAGAACGTCGGCAACCTCGTCTGCCCGGCGAGCTACGACCTCGGCGAGGCGCTCCGCGTCGTCCTCCTCTCGACGACCGAGGGCGAGGACAAGCCGCTCAAGTACCCGACCATCTTCAACACGGCCGACCTGGCGCTGCTGACCAAAATGGACCTCGCCGAGGCGGTCGAGTTCGACCGCGCCCTCGCCGTCCACAACATCCACCAGGTGCGCCCCGGCCTGCCCGTCGTCGACACGTCGGCGCGGCGCGAGGGCGGGCTGGACGCCTGGCTCGCGGTCGTCCGCGAGCGCGTCGGGGCACTGGCCTGATGGCGCGTCTCGTCAACCTCACCGGGCGGCCACTGCGGCTGTTCGACGCGCATGGCGAGGCCGTGGACGTGCCGGCCGACGCGCGGCACCTCGGCGTCGTGGCCGTCGGCGACCACGGCGCGGCGGGCGACGCGGCCGGGCACGTGTTCTCGCTCAACGTCCGCACCGTGACCGAGGTCAAGGGGATGCCCGAGCCCGAGGCCGGGACGCTCTGCGTTGTCCCGGTGGAGGTGGCGATGGTGCTCCAGGCGTCCCGCGCCGACGTCGTGTTCGCCGCCGACGAGACCGTCCTCGGCCCGGACGGCCGGGGCCGCGCCGTGACGCACCTGCGCCGCGTCGTGTCGCGCCTCTAGCCGGTGCCGCCGATGGACGCCGTGCTGCCGGTCGCCTTCGCCCTCGGTTTCCTCGCGGGGTTCAAGCACGCCTTCGAGCCCGACCACGTCCTCGCCGTGTCGACGCTGCTGCACCGCGAGCCGCGGCTGTCGCGGGCGCTGCGGATGGGCTCGGCGTGGGGCGCCGGGCATACGACGACGCTCGTGGCTGGCGTGGTCGCGATCAGCGCGCTGCACGTCGAGGTCTCGGAGGCGCACCTGCCGTACTTCGAGGTCCCGGTGGCGCTGATGCTGCTCGGCCTCGGCGGGTGGTCGCTCGTGGACACGCTGCGGCGCGCGACACGGCTACGGTGGAGCGCGCGCCTCGAGGCGCCGGCCGCGGGGCACGATCCCGCGGGGCACGATCACGTCCGGCCCGCGTTTTCGGTGCGGCGCTCGGGCTGGCCGGGCTTCGCCGTGGGGCTCGTCCACGGGCTCGCCGGGAGCGGGGCGCTGCTGCTGCTCGTCGCGGCGACGCTGCCGTCGCTGGGGCTCGGCCTACTCTACGCGCTCATCTACGGCACCGGCTCCATTCTGGGCATGGCCGCCGTGACGACGGGGCTGTCGCTGCCGCTGCTCGCCTCGCGGTCCCGCCCGGCGGTGTACGACACGCTGACGGGCGTCGCGGGGGCGCTCAGCGTCGTGCTCGGCGCGAGCATTCTGGTGGCCGTGTTTCGGTGACGCGGTGAGGCCACGGCGGTTCGAGGGTGCGTTTACAGGGCCGACCGGACGACGCGCCGGACGATCTCGACGGCGAGGCCGAAGGTGAGGTGCGAGCCGAACTCCCACACCCACCACGCCTCCGGGAGGTCATCGAGGTCCGCCTGGAAGCCGAGCGCCGGCACGACGCTGCCGTGCGTCGCCGCCCACAGCGCCGCGCCCGCCGGCACACCGAGGCCCGCCCCGACCGGCGCCGTCTCGGCGAGCATCCCGTAGGCGACGCCCACCGCGCTCCCGAAGACGTAGTGGGCGACCTGCTGCGCCGCGAGGACCTCGCTGCGGTCGAGCGGGACCGGCGTGGCCGCGCGGATCATCTCGGCCGGCGGCATCCGCTCCGGGTGGCCGGTCGGGTCGGCACCCCGCTGGAGCTTCTCGCCGTGGGCAGGCGGGAACAGGCGCTCGCCGAGGCGCTGCAGCGGCGGCTCGGCGGCGGCCTTGACGTACGAGCCGGCGAAGCCAGCGACGAGGCCGGAGACGGCACCTTTCCAGAGGGATGGACGGGCGGGGCGAGGCATCGGAAGGGCGGCAACGGAGAGGCACGGAACGTCGGAGGGTACCGCTGCCGTTCCGCACCGGCCGTCAGGCAGCGGTCACCGCGGCTCCTCGCTTGCCCTCCGGCTTCCCGACGCGTGCGCGGCGGGACGGCCGGGCGTACTCTGCACACCTGTCCAGCCAGAGACGGCGCACCGCCGTCTCCGCTCCGACGATCGGCCACGTCTCTCCATGCCCACCGCAGACTCTCTCGCTCCCCGCGTCGCCGAGCGGCTGCGCCACCGCAACGCCCTCGCCGGGCCGTTCTTCGAGCGCGAGGCGCCGCGGCTGGCCGCGGCGAGCCGCGAGATGGCCGAGCGATTCCTGCGCGGCGGGCGCCTGCTCGCCTTCGGCCGCGGCCCGCTCGCGACCGACGCCCAGCACGTCGCCGTCGAGTTCGTCCACCCGATCGTCGTCGGCAAGCGGGCGCTGCCGGCGCTGGACCTCTCGGCGGCCTTCGAGACGTGGCTGCCGGCGCTCGTCCGGCCAGACGACATCGTGATGGGCTTCGGCCCGCCGGGCGGCGACCCAGCCGTCACGCGGGCGCTCGCCCATGCGGCCGAACGCGGCGCGCAGACGTTCGCCCTGCCCGGCGTCGAGTCGAGCGCCTCATGGAGCTACGCCGTCACGGTGCCGTCGGACGACCCGTTCGTCCACCAGGAGATGATCGAGGTCCTCTACCACACGCTCTGGGAGACGGTCCACGTCTTCTTCGAGCACCGCGAGCACGGGCACGAGGACGTCGGCGCCGCGGCGTTCCTGTACCCCTATCTCGGCGGGCAGAAGCAGGACACCGAGGCCGTCCTCGCCGACGTCGAGGCGTCGATCCTGGACAAGGCGCGGGACGACGTGGCGCTCCGCGAGGCCGTCGCCCGCGACGGGGCCGGCGCCATCGCCGAGGCGGCGCTGGCCATCCACGAGCGCCTCGGCGCTGGCGGCACGCTGGTTCTGTTCGGCAACGGCGGCTCGGCGACCGACGCCAACGACTGGGCGCTGGACTGCGTCGCGCCGCCGCCGGGGCGCCCGGCGTTCCCCGCCATCTCGCTCGCCCTCGAGCCGGCGACGCTCAGCGCCATCTCGAACGACGTCGGCACCGAGGTCGTCTTCCTGCGGCAGCTCCTCGCCCACGCCCGGCCCGCCGACATCGCCATCGGGCTCTCGACGAGCGGAAGCTCGAAGAACGTCGTGATGGCGCTCGCCGAGGCGCGCAAGCGCGGCCTGCTTACGGTCGCCCTCGTCGGCACCGACGGCGGCGACATCCGGCGCCTCGGCCTCGCGGACCACGTGCTCGGCGTCGCGTCGGACTACATCCCGCGCATCCAGGAGGTCCACGCCTCGGTGTACCACACGATCCTCGACACCCTCTACGACCTCGGCGATGCGTGAGCTCTTCGGCACCCGCGGCTGCACGTTCACGGCCGACCTCCGCGACGACCTCGACTGGCAGGGCCTCGACTACGTCGAGCACGACGTCGAGGCGGATGCCGGGGCGCTCGCCCGGATGAAGGCGCTCTCGGGCGGCGCGACGGTCCCGGTGCTCGTCGAGGACGGCGTCGTGGTGCAGGTCGGCTGGCAGGGGCGCGGCTGCTTCGTGGGCTGATGTCCGCGCTCCGCATCCGCGTCCGCGGCGTCGTTCAGGGCGTCGGCTTCCGGCCGTTCGTGTACCGGCTGGCGCTGCGCCTCGGCGTGAAGGGCTGGGTGCTCAACGGCGACGCCGGCGTCGAGGTCCACGCCGAGGCGCCGCCGGACGTGCTGGCGGCGTTCGCGGGCGCGCTCCGCGCCGAGGCGCCGCCGGCCGCGCGCGTCGCCTCGGTGGACGCGGAGCCCGTCGCGCCCGAGGGCTTCCGCACGTTCGCCATCCGCGCGAGCGGCCGCTCTGTACGCCCCACGGCCCGCATCGCGCCCGACCTGCCGGCCTGCGACGCCTGCCTTGCCGAGATGGCCGACCCCGCCGACCGCCGCTTCGGCTACCCCTACATCACCTGCACCGACTGCGGCCCGCGCTACAGCATCGTCCTGGACCTGCCCTACGACCGGCCCGCGACGACGATGCGCGGCTGGCCGCTGTGCCCGGACTGCGCGCGCGAGTACGCCGACCCGGCGGGCCGGCGCTTCCACGCGCAGCCGCTCGCGTGCCCCGTCTGCGGCCCCGCGTACCGCCTCGAGGCCGTAGGCGTGCCGGACGTGACCGGCCCGGACGCCATCGCCCGCGCCGCGGCGATGCTCCGCGACGGCGCCGTGCTGGCCGTCAAGGGGATCGGCGGCTACCACCTCGCCTGCGACGCGCGCAACGAGGCGGCCGTCCGGGCGCTGCGCGAGCGGAAGGTGCGCAAGGAGAAGCCGTTCGCGCTGATGGCCCGCGACCTCGCCGAGGCGCGCGCGCTCGTCCGCCTGAGCGCCGAGGCCGAGGCGCTGCTCGCGTCGGCGGCGCGGCCCGTCGTGCTGGCGCCGTCGCGCGAGGTGCTCCCGGACGTCGCGCCGGGCAACCCCGAGACCGGCGTGATGCTGCCCCACGCGCCGCTGCACGCGCTCCTCTTCGCCGCCGGCGCGCCCGCCGCGCTCGTGATGACGAGCGGCAACCGCTCGAGCGAGCCCATCGCATATCTCGACGCCGACGCCCGCGAGCGCCTCGGCGGCCTTGCCGACGCGCTGCTCGTCGGCGAGCGGCCCGTCGCCCGCCGCGTGGACGACTCCGTGGCGACAGTCGGCCCGTTCGGGCCTGTCGTGCTGCGGCGGTCGCGCGGCTACGCGCCCGAGGCCGTCGCCCGCTTTCCCACCGACCGGCCCGTCCTGGCGCTCGGGGCGGACCTCAAGAACAGCGTCACGCTCGTCGTGGGCGGGCAGGCGTTCGTGAGCCAGCACGTCGGCGACCTGGGCCACTACGCCGCGCTCGTCGCCTTCCGCGAGACCGTGGACGACCTGCTGCGGATGTACGACGTCGACCGCGAGGCGCTCGTCGTCGCGCACGACCTCCACCCTGAGTACGCCTCGACGCAGCACGCGCTCGGCCTGCCCGGCGAGCACGTCGCGGTGCAGCACCACCGCGCCCACGTCGCCTCGGTCCTGGCGGAGCGCGAGGCGCTGGAACGGCGCGTCGTCGGCGTCGCCTTCGACGGGACCGGCTGGGGCGACGACGGCACCGTCTGGGGCGGCGAGGTGTTCGTCGGGAGCGTGGCCGAGGGGTTCGAGCGCGTGGCCCATCTGCACCCCGCGCTCCTCCCCGGCGGCGACGCCGCGGCCCGGCACCCCGTCCAGGCCGCCGCCGGCTTCCTCGCGGCGCTCGATGATCTGCCCGATCTCGCCGCGCCGCCCTTCGGCTTTCCCGCGCGCTACGCGCAGGCCCGTCGCCTCGTCGAGACGGGCGTCCGGACGTTCGCCACGACATCGGCCGGGCGGCTCTTCGACACCGTCGCGGCGCTGCTCGGCTTCACGCGCGAGATGACGTTCGAGGGGCAGGCCGCGATCTGGCTCGAACACCTCGCGTGGACGGCCGCGCCCGCGGCGCCGTACCCGTTCCCGCGCCTCGACTGGCGGCCGCTGCTGCGGGCCGTCGTCGCGGATCGTCTCGGCGGCCGGCCGGCGGCCGAGATCGCGCGGGCGGTCCACGCCGCGCTGGCGGTGGGCATCCTCGCCGAGGCGCAGGCGCACGCCGAGGCGCACGGGCTGGACACCGTTGTGCTCTCGGGCGGCGTCTTCCAGAACAGGCTGCTCCTCGAGGAGATCGACGCCCGCCGCGGCGGTCTGGCGGTCTGGACGAACCGGGCCGTCCCGCCCAACGACGGCGGGATCAGCCTCGGGCAGGCCGCGCTGGCCGTGTACGCCTCGCGCGGCGGCCAGCGCGGTTCAGAGTCAGCCAAACGCTGATGGGCTCACGTCCGGGCTCCGAGGCCGTGGCGATGGACGACGAATCGAACTCCTTCCTGACACCCTACCATAAGTGGGCGACGTAGCTCAGGCTGCGTAGGCGCTCGCGTCCCCGGCGAGCGGTCCTCACGACGTCTTTCCCGCTTGGACCGGGATCATGAGGGCGACCGTCGTCCCGGCTCCAAGCCGGCTCTCGATGTCGAGCGTCCCTCCGTGGAGCTCGACGATCTCGCGGGTGATGTCGAGCCCGAGCCCGGACCCGCTCGTCCCCCGGGCCACGCTCGCGCGCGAGCGGTAGAACCGGCGCGTCACGAGCCCCACCTCGTCCGCCGCGATCCCGACGCCCGTGTCCCGGACGACCAGGCGGACGCACGCGCTGCAGTGCTCGACGCCGACGCGCACCTCGCCCCCGGCCGGGGTGTGCTTGAGCGCGTTATCGATAAGGTTCGAGAGCGCGCGCTCGACGAGCCCGATGTCGGCGTGGAGCGGCATGAGTGCTCCTGTCGTCTCCCCCGTCAGCCGGACGCCCCGGCGCTCGGCCTCCAGCCGGAACCGCAGGACCACGTCCTGGGCCAGCTCGGCGGCAGAGAAGCGCTCGGGCCGGAGGACGACCCGGCGCGCGTCGAGGTCGGAGAGCAGCGCGAGCTGGTCGGCGAGCAGGCTCAGCCGCCCCGTGCTGGCAAGAATCGCGAGGAGGCCCTCGCGGCGCTCGCTGGGCGCGATCGCCTCGCCTGCCTGCACCAGCCACTCGGCCGCGGAGCGCGTCGGGGCCAGCAGGTTGCGGAAGTCGTGGGCGACGTTCTCGGCCAGCGCCCGCCGCGACTTGTCGGCCTCGTTGAGCGCGGCGAGGTGCGCCTCGATCCGGTCCGCCATGCCGTTGAACGTGTGCCCGAGCATCCCGATCTCGTCCTGGCTGCCCTCGTGGGCCCGCCCGGCAAGGTCGCCCGCGCGGAAGCGCTCGACCGTTGCTGTGAGACGGCGGAACTGGCGCGTGAGGAGGGAAAACAGCACGAGCCCGCCCGCGACGGCCAGCACGAGCACGACCGCGAGCGCCGAGACGAACGTCCGGGCGACGTACGACTCGCGCACGGCGTCGGCGGAGATCATGTACCGCATCCCGCGGAGGACGGCGTAGAGGTAGCCGGGCTGGCCGCGCCCGTACGTCACCGCAGCAGCGGAGAACACTTCGCTCCCCGCCGCCACGCCGGGGTCGTCGCCGAGGATCGGGAGCCGCGCCCGGGGATCGAGGAACGCCCGGATCGGCCCCACGTCGACGCGCGTGCGCGCGGGCTCGCCCTTCTGCTTGAACTCGCGGACGACGCGGCCGTCGGCGTCGAGCAGGTACAGGTCGAGCGCCGGGTGGAGCGTCTGCGCGTGCCGGACC
>JBBSQZ010000145.1:0-8323 GCA_038243565.1 Rhodothermales bacterium
CCGAGGAAGACGTCGCCCCGGTCCGGCCGCACCATCCCGACGACCATGTGGAACGTCGTCGTCTTGCCGGCGCCGTTGGGCCCGAGCAGCCCCACGCACGCGCCCTGCTCGACGTGCAGCGACACGCCGTCGACGACGGTCCGGCGGCGGTAGCGCTTCACGAGGCCCGACGCGCGGAGCACGAGCGGGCGGACCTCGAGCGGGGAATCGGACACGAGCGGCGGGCGGTGGCGGTGCGGCAAGATCGCGCCTCGCCACCCGGCCATCGTTCTGCCCAGGGTGGCTTTGGTCTCAAAACAGCGTCATCCTGAGCGTGTCGAAGGATCTCTGCCGAGCACCCGTATGCGGGTTAGCACGCTGTCTGAGCGTTTCGCACGGTAGAGATCCCTCGACAGGCTCGGGATGACGATGTACTGGATGGGGCGATCGAGACGGCGTCTTACTCCGCCACGGGCAGGCGCGTCACGCGGACGTACCGGCCCGTGTCGAGGAACTGCCGCGCCTCGGCCGCGATGTCGGCCTGGGTGAGCGCGGCGGCGAGGTCGGCGTCCGTGAGGAACGTCGCGGCGGACTCGTCGCGGCGGGCGGCCTCGGCGAGGACGCTCAGCCAGAAGCGGTTCTCCTGGACGTTCGTCTCGCGCGCGCGGCGCTGCTGCTCCTGGTACGCCGCAAGATGCGCGGGAGACGCCTGTCCGTCCTTCAGCGCCTCGACGCGCTCGAAGACGGCCGCGACGAGCTCGTCCACGCGCGCCGGGTCCGCCCCGAAGTCGATGCGGAGCTGGTACTGGCCGACGGGGTCTCGGGTGATGACCGGCCGCGCGCCGACGCCGTAGACGCCGCCGCGGTCCTCGCGGAGCTCCTCGCGGAGCATCTTCGCGAGCACGTCGGCCATGGCGTGGAAGCGGACGCGCGCCGCGCGGTCGTCGGCGTCGGGCATCGGGCCGTGGAAGACGACGGCGACCTGCGCCTGCGGGGCGGTGCCCGCATAGACCGTCTTCTCGACGACGCCCGGTGGCGGCGTGATGAGGATGTCGCGCGCCGTCTCGACGCGGTTTGTCGCCGGGAGGCTGGCGAGGTACGTCTCGACGAGCGGCCGCACGGCCTCGGGCGTGAACGCGCCGACGAGGACGAACGTGAAGTCCGACGCGTCCGCGAAGCGGTCCTGGTAGAAGGCGAACGAGCGGTCGAGGTCGGCCTGGTCCAGGCCAGCGAGGTACTGGCTGAGCGTCCGGTTGCGCGGGTTGTAGCTGGCGAGCGTGACGCCGAGCGTGTCGGAGAAGGCGGCCGACGGGTCGGCGGCCTGGTTGGCGAGGAACGTGCGCGTCTGGTCGAGGGCGGCGCGGAAGGCGGGTTCGTCGCGGCGCGGGGCCGTCGTGTAGAGGTAGACGAGCTGGAAGAGCGTCTCGAGGTCGGCCGGCGCGGCGCGGCCCGAGAAGCCCTCGGTCTCGCCCGAGATGACGGGCTGGAGGGACACGATCTGGCCGGCGAGCTTCTTCTCGAGCGCCACGTCGTCGAACGTGCCGACACCGGACTGGTAGACGTAGCCCGCGGCCCCGCCGGCAGCGATGAGGTCGGCGTCTGAGAGGAGCGAGAGGCCGCCGGGGCTCGTCGCCTGGAGGACCACCTCGTCCGCCTTGAAGGCCGTCGGCTTGAGGACGACGGTCGCGCCGTTCGAGAGCGTCCACGTCGTCGTGCCGAGCGCGGCGTCGGTCGTCTCATTCGTGATCCGGCCCGCGGCGGGCGGCGTCTCGACGAGCGGCTCGTCCGAGACGGCATCGACGTAGGGCGCGATCTCGGCCGTCTGGACGGCCGCGAGGATGGCGCGGATCTGCGCCTCGTCCGGCACCACGAGGCCGTCCTTCTGCGGCGCGGCCACGACGACGACGCGGTTGTCGGTCGCGACCACCTCGTCGGCGACGGCGTTGACCTCGGCGAGCGTGATGCCCGGCAGGAACGCCTCACCGAGCATCAGGGCCTCGTCCGGCGCGACGGCCGGCTCGTCCTTGAGGAACGCCTGGACGTACGTCTGCGCGAGGGCGCGGGAGGGCTGGTTGTCGCGCTCGGCGGCCGCCGAGCGCAGGCCGCGCAGCGTCTCGGCCTTCTGCCGCTCGAGCTCGGTCTCCGTCACGCCGTAGCGGCGGGCGCGCTCGGCCTCGGTCGCGAGCACGCGCACGGCCTCGCCGATCTGCGCCTCGTTGGCGAGCGCGACGATCGTCGCCTCGTCGACCGTGCGGAGGCCGCCGCCGGCCGCCGCGAACGACGCCGCGAAGGGCGCGCCGGGCTGCCGCGGGATCTCGCCGAGGCGGCTGGCGAGGACGCCGAAGAACAGGTTCTCGACGAGCCGCACGCGGGCGTCGGCGACGGTCCGCTCGCGCGACATCGGCTGCTTGAACTGGAACTGGACGACCGAGTACGGCGCCTCGGGGTCCGTCGCGACCGTCACGCGCGTGTCGTCGTGGAAGGGGACCGGGAAGAGCTCGCGGCGCGGCGCGCTCTCGTGCGGCTGGAAGCCGTCGAAGCGGGCGTGGATCATCTGCTCGACGGCCGCCGCGTCCACGTCGCCCACGACGACGACCGCCATCAGGTCCGGGCGGTACCAGTCGCGGTAGAAGGCGCGGATGGTCTCGGGCGAGGCGTGCTGGATGACCTCGGGCAGGCCGATGGGCAGACGCTCGGCGTAGCGCGAGCCGGCGTAGAGGACCGGGAACTGGACGCGGCGCATGCGCTCCTGCGCGCCCTGCCCCAGGCGCCACTCCTCGAGGACGACGCCGCGCTCGCGTTCGATGGCCGAGTCGGCGAGGGCGATGCGGCCGGCCCACTCGCGGAGCACGTCGAGGCCCGTCGCGAAGACGGCGGCCGAGTCGGTCGGCACCTGGAGCATGTAGACCGTCTCGTCGAAGGACGTGTAGGCGTTGAGGTCCGGCCCGAAGCGCGTCCCGACGGACTCGAGGTAGCGGACGAGCTCGGCCTCGGCGAAGCGCTCGGTGCCGTTGAAGGCCATGTGCTCGAGCAGGTGCGCCAGCCCGCGCTGGTCCTCGGTCTCGAGCACGCTGCCCGCGTTGACGGCGAGGCGCAGCTCGGCGCGGCCCTCGGGCTCGTGGTTCTCGCGGACGTAGTAGCGGAGCCCGTTGGCGAGCACGCCGGTCCGGACGGCCGGGTCGAAGGGCAGCGCGGCCGTCGGGTCGGGCGCCGGCTGCGCCTGTACAGCGGCGGCGACGAGGCAGACGGCAGCGACGAGAAAGCGGCGCATCGGGAGGGCGGATGTGTCGTGCAAATGTAAGGGCACGGCTTGCCGTGCCCTGCGATCAGAGAGGCGCCGGATCATCGAGGCGCCGCGCCATCCTGCGACACGGGCACGGCTTGCCGTGCCCGGACGGGGAGCGATGGCCGGGGCGCGGCGCCAGGTCACTCCGGCGGGCGGAGCGCCTCGGGCGGCGGGCCGTTGCCCTCGAGCCAGCGCGCCTCCCAGCCGTCCGGCTCGAGGAGCGCGTCGCGCGTCGGGGCGTCGTCGGGCGAGAAGGTGTAGCCTGGCAGGCGCGTGCCGTCCGGCACGATCCGCGGGCCATACGTCGTGCCTGCAACGCCGCGGTAGCCGCGGACCTCCTCGATCGAGCCGCGGGCGAACGTCACCGAGAGGCTGTCCGCCGAGAGGCGGTCGGCGCCGGCGAGGCGCGTCTCGGGCGCCGCGCCCTCGGCGCGGAACGTGAACGCCTCAGCGGTGGGGAAGACGGCGAGGCGCCGCAGGCTGTCGCCCTCGAAGAAGGCCTGCATCCGGCCGCCGGCGAGCTGCTGCACGCGCCCGACCGTCGAGTCCACGCGCGCCGAGAAGGCGCGGCCGACGACGAGCAGCGTGTCCACCTGCCCGCCGCGGCTCGTGACCGTCAGCGTGTCGCCCGTGAGCTGCGCGCCGCTGGCCCAGACGCTCGGCCGGGTGGATCCGAACAGCCCCAGCTGGTCCCGCGTCTCGCCGTTGCCGACGGGCTGCCGCGCGAGGTGCGCCGAGTCCGCGACGGCGGCGAGGCGGCCATCGACGAGGCGCGCGCCGCCCCACGCGACGAGCGTCTGCGTCGTGTCTGTGCCCACGATCGTGCGAATGGCGTCGAGGCGCGGGGCTCGGACGACCGTCGTGTCGATGCGGCCGTCGGCGTGGCCGCGGAGGGTGACGAGGAGCGGGTCGCGGGGCGTGGCGCCCGTCGCGCCGCGTGCCTGAGCCGTCCCGGCCTTTCCGTCCGCGATGATCTCCTCGCCGAAGAGGAAGGTGCGCTGCGAGCTGTCGGCCGGCGCCGTGCGGTCGCGGCCCTCCCCGATCCGCTCGAGGGCGGCGCGGCCGTAGGCGCGGGCGCGCTCGGTCGTGCGGAAGTAGACGAGCGAGTCCGCCGCGAGGCGTGCGTCGGGCTGGCGCAGGCGGACGCCGCCGGCGAAGTCGGCGCGCTGGTTGCGGGCGTCGTACTGGCCGCGGGCGGCGGCGAGCGTGCCCGTCGAGTCTTGCAAGGTCACCGGCCCGTCGAGGCGCGCGAGGCGTGTGCCCGAGCTGTACGTGCCCGTCGGCGCCGTGATGACGGCGCCGCGGTGCAGGATGCGGCCGCCGCCCGAGAACGTCGAGACCTCCGTCTGCGTGTCGTGCGTCGCGGCCGGCGCGAGCAGCGTGGACTCGCCGTCGTCGACGCGGACGTTCTGTCTCGCCTCGGCGACACGGGTGTCCGAGTGGTAGAGCACCTCGTCGGCGGTGAGCGTGTTGCGGCCGGACGTGATGCGGACGCCGCCGCGGAGCGTCACGAGCGCCTGCCGCTCGTCGTAGACGGCGGCACGTGCGGCGAGCAGCGTCGTGTCCTGGCGGAGGCGCACGTTGCCCTCGAGGCGCCGGACGATGCTGAGCGAGTCCGTCTCGACCGTCACGAGGTCCGCGTTGAGGATCTCGACCGTCCGCGTCTGCGCGGAAGCAGCGGGCAGCAGCACAGCCAGGGCGAACACGGCGACGCACATACGTAGCAGCAACCGGCTGCCCTGAGCGTCTGCCCATGCCCCATGCCCCATGCCCCATGCCCTCATCATTGCCGCACCTCGATCTGGCCCGTCGCGCGGCGGAAGGAGTAGCGCGTGAGGTCCGCCGTCGCGTCGAGGCCGACGCCGCGGACGCGCTCGCCGGGGCCGTCGAACGAGAAGGCGCCGGGGGCGCGGAAGCGGCCGGCGCGCTCGTCCCACACGACGAGGCCGGCGTCGAGCGTGCGCCCGCCCTGCGCGTCGACGTGGGCGCCGCCCGACGCCTCGTAGCGCGATCCGCTGCCGGCGCCGCGGATGGTGTTGGCGCGGACGGTCGCGTTGGCGCGGCCCGAGAGGGCGGCCGTGGCGCCGCCCGAGGCGGTGAAGGCGCCTCCTGATGTGCCCGAGAGCGTCTGCGCGGTGATGCTCGCGCCGTCGATCGTCGCGCTCGCGCCTCCCGAGGCGGTGAAGCCGCCGTCGCGCGTCGCGGCGATGCGCGGCGCCTGCACGCGCGCGCCGCCGACGGTCGCCTCGGCGTGGCCCTCGGCGACGAGGCGCCCCGACGCCTCCTGGAGCCACGCGCGGTCCGCGGTGACGGTCGCGCCGGCGTTGCCCGCGGCGTCGAAGAGGCGGACCGAGACGCGCGCCGCGGAGGCGCCGCGGGGCGCGTCCGGCGGCGGACCGAGGAAGACGGCCGACGAGTCGCCGCCGCTCGCGAGGCCGGCGTCCGGCGGGGCGTGGCGGAAGCGCGCGAGGTACGGCGCGTCGACCTCGACGACGGGCCGCCCGGCCTCGGACGTGCGCAGGCGCGCGCCCCACGTCTCGGCCTCGGGCAGGTCCTCGAGCGTCGTGCCCGCGGGCAGGCCGGCCGGCGCGACGCGCGTGCAGCCGCCGAGGGCGAGCAGGGCGAGCAGGGCGAGCAGGGCGAGCAGGGCGGGGCGAGGCGTCACGGCGGGCGAAAGCGGGGCGGGCAGGAACGGCGAGGTGCCGGCCGAGCGCGTGCCCGGCGAAAGTAGCGAGACGCCGGCCGGGTCGATTCGACCCGCGGGGTTACGGATCTGCCCCCGGCGCCACGCGTGACGCGCGCCTCGGCGCGTGGGCGCCGCCGCATTCCGGGCGCACACGTGGCGCCCGTAGGCCGTTTGACAGGCTCCGGCGTCGCCCATTCGTGACCGCATATCGGGGCCAGAGCGGCCCGCGGTACGATATTCGTCCGAGTGGCCGATGTCGGGTTCGCCCGGCTCCCGCGCGCCTCCACATTTTCCGGCCACCGTCCCCGGCCGCCGCCATGAACTTCACCTTCCAGAAGGCCTCCCCGACGGCCGTCGTCGTCCGCATCGGCAAGGCCCTCGACTTCCGCAACGCCGCCGACTTCAAGGCGGCCTGCCAGGAGCAGGCCCGCCAGGGCGTCCGCTACTACGTCCTCGACTTCTCGTCGACGGGCATCCTGGACTCGACCGGCCTCGGCGTCATCTTCTCGCTGTACCGCCAGCTCACGCCGGCCGGCGGGCAGGTCGTCTTCGCGAGCGTCTCGCGGCCGGTCCAGGTCGTCGTCCAGCTCACGCGGACCTACAAGGTCTTCCGGCAGTTCCCGACCGTCGAGGCGGCCCTCGAGGCGGCGACGCCGGCCGGGCCCGCGCAGATCGGCGGCGGGGAGTCCCACCCGCAGCAGCCCACGGGCACCCTCTAGCGCGTCCTCGCGCGAGCGTGCCTCCGGGCGCGCCGCGCCAGTAACGCAGTCGCACCGGCCCGTCCACCTCCGGGACCCGTATGCCGTTCCACCGCTTCACCCGCCTCGACAGCGCCATCGACGAGCTCCACGCGCTCTTCGACGCGTGGGACGCGCACGGCACGCTCGCGCCGACGCTCGACGCCGACGGCGCGAGCGTGCTGCGGCTCGCCGTCCACGAGTGGATCGCGAACCTCGTCCAGCACGCCGCCTTCCCGGACGGCCCCGAGATCACGCTCGAGGTCACCGTCGAGGACGACGCCGTGCGGTGCGCGGTCGAGGACTCGTCCGTCGGCTTCGACTTCGCGGGGCAGGTCGAGACGCAGCACGCCGTCCTCGAGGCGCCGGCGCCGTCCGAGCGCGGCCGCGGCCTGCTGATGCTCATCACCTGCACCGAGGCGCTCGCCTTCCAGCCCGCCACGCGCGACGCGTGCCAGCGCATCTCGTTCTGCGTCCGCGCCGGGACGGGCGCCGCCCTCTTCGAGCCGCTCTTCCGCCCCGAGGACCTCGCCGACGACTTCTCGCTGCTCGGCCCCGACCTCAGCCCCGCCGCCGGCGACGGCGCCGCCTCCGCACACGCCCACCCCGACGCCCCGTGACGACGCCCAGCATCCTCGTCGTCGAGGACAACAAGACGCTCCGGCGGCTGCTCGAGTACCGCCTCGCCAAGCGCTTCGACGTGCGCGTGGCCGAGAACGGCGAGCGCGCGCTCGTGGCCGTCGCCGAGCGCATGCCGGACCTCATCGTGTCCGACATCATGATGCCGGTCATGGACGGCTTCGCGCTGCTCGCGGCGCTGCGCGCGCAGCCCGCGACCGAGGCCATCCCGTTCATCTTCCTCACGGCCAAGACGGACGACCTCAGCCGCCAGAAGGGCCTCAAGAAGGGCGTCGACGACTACATGACGAAGCCGTTCGACGTGGACCACCTCATCGACCGCGTCCAGCAGATCGTCCAGCGCAGCCAGATCTACCAGTCCAAGCTCAACGCCAGGATCGGCCGCGACTTCTCGGACCGCCTGCTGCCGCGCGAGATGCCGGCCGAGCCGGGCTACCGCACCCTCTTCTTCTCGTGCCCCAAGGAGGACGGCGGCGGCGACCTCTTCGACTGGACGCGCGCCGAGGACGGCTCGTACCTCTTCACCGTCGGCGACATCATGGGCAAGGGCCTCCAGGCCAAGTTCTACGCCTTCTCGTTCCTGTCGTACATCCGGTCCACGATCCACGCGATGCTCCGGACGACCGTCTCGCCGGCCGTGCTGATGAAGCGCGTCAACGAGATGCTCATCCAGGACGCCGTCCTCGAGGAGACCTTCGCCTCGCTGCTGCTCATGCGCTGGGAGCCGAAGACGAACCGCGTCGTCTACGCCAACGCGGGCCACTGCCGGCCCATCCTCGCCACGCCGGGCGGCCCGGCCATGGTCGAGTACTCGGACCTCATCCTCGGCCTGGACCCGCAGACGGAGTACGTGGACCACGCCTTCACGCTGGAGCCGGGCTCGGCGCTGCTGTGCTACACGGACGGCCTCAACGAGCAGGTCATGCGCAACCAGGCCATGTTCGGCGAGGCCGGCGTCGCGATGGCCGCGCAGGCCGCGCTCGCGGCCGACGCGCC
>JBBSQZ010000146.1:0-8234 GCA_038243565.1 Rhodothermales bacterium
CCGGCGCGGTCCATCGGCGAGCCCGAGGCGACGTAGGCATCGATCTCGGCGTCGGAGAGCGGGGCGAAGGTGACGCGCGTCGCTCTGTAGTCTGTTATTGCATTGAAATCAAACACGAGGGCGAAGCCCGTGTAGACGGTGTGCGTCTGCCCCGAGAGGCGGCGCAGCATGGCCCGCGCCTCGTCCTCGGTCGCCGGCTTGCCGAGCACGTCGTCGCCGAGCACGACGACCGTGTCGGCCCCGAGCACGAGCGAGCCAGGCGCGCCCGGAGCGACGGCCTGCGCCTTCCGCAGCGCGATGGCCTCGACGGCCGGTCCGGGATCGCCGCCGGGCCACGTCTCGTCCGCCGCGCTCGGCCGGACGTCCGGTGCGAGGCCGAGGTGGGCGAGCAGGTCGAGGCGCCGCGGGCTCGCCGAGGCGAGCACGAGCGGGACGCGGAGCGAGAGCACGGCGGCGGGTCGGGTCTACAGGGATGCGAGGAGGTAGGCGGAAGGCGGAAGGCGGAAGGCGGAAGGCGGAAGGCGGAAGGCGGAAGGCGGAAGGCGGAAGGCGGAAGGCGGAAGGCTGGTACTGATTGCCTCACAAAGTTCCGAATGAACGTCGCGCGACACGTTTGGCGCGATAATCAAAACGTGTCATCCCGATCCGAAGGACAGCGCAGCCCACTTGATCCGGGATCTCCTCGATGTTCGGCAGCGCACCGCGTTACCTCTGGAGCACGTCCCATCGTCCAGGAGATCCCGTCTCGGGGGCCGGGATGACAGAGTAGCGAGGTGGGTGGAAACTCTGTCTTCCGTCCTCCGTCCTCTGTCCATTGTCCTCCGTCCTCTGTCCTCATGCCCGAGCCCTGGCTTCGCGGCGCCGTCCCCGACGTCGCGCCCATCTTCCAGCCTGTCGTCCACGTGCTAATGCAGGTGCGCGAGGACGTGCGACGCGTGCTCGACGGCTTCCCGGACGAGCGCCTCGAGGTGCGGCCGGGGGGCGTCGCCTCGGTGCGCTTCCACCTGCGCCACATGGCCGGCGTGCTGGACCGGATGGCGACCTACGCCCGCGGTGAGGCGCTCTCGCCGGACCAGTTCGCCGCGCTTAGCCACGAAGAATCACCGGGCGACGAGACGGCCGAGGCGCTCGTCGCCGCGTTCGAGGCGGCCATCGACGCCGTCGTGGCGCAGGTCCGAGACACCGATCCGGGGACAGCGCACGAGGCGCGCGGCGTCGGCCGGCAGGCGCTACCGTCCACCGTCCTCGGGACGCTGTTCCACGCGGCCGAGCACGTGCAGCGGCACGTCGGCGCGCTGCTCGTGACGGCGCGCGTCGTCAGCGAACGACCGTGACGCGGGCGGTGCGTCTCTCACCGGCCGTCTCGAGGCGCAGCACGTAGACGCCGGCGGGGAGTGCGGAGGCGTCGAACGACGCGTCGCGGGCGCCGGCGGGCTGCTCGCCCTCGGCGAGGACGGCGACCTGACGGCCGAGCAGGTCGAACGCGGCGAGGCGCGCCGCGCCGGCGCGCGGCAGGCTGTACGCCACGTGGACGACGCCGCGCGCGGGGTTCGGGAACGGCGCGTCGAGGCGCAGCTCGGCGACGGCCGGGGGCGGCGCATCGGCCGTCGCGCGCGACGTGAAGCCGGTCGGGGCGAACGACCCGCCGAGCACGCCCGAGACGACGCCCGTGTCGAGGCCGAACCACGGGCCGAGGGCGTCGGCGTAGGTGCTCCGGAAGTCGGTTGAGTGGCGCAGGTTGCCCGAGCCGTCGAGGTCGGCGAGGTTCGGGCCCGTCCCGTAGAAGCCGCCCGAGACGCCCGGGCCGAAGGCGAAGAGCGGCGCTGCCGTGCCGTGGTCGGTCCCGGCGGACCCGTTCTGCGCGACGCGGCGGCCGAACTCCGAGAACGTCATCGTGAGCACGTTCTGCGCGCGTGCGCCGAGGTCCTGGTAGAACGCCGCGACGGCGCCGCCGAGCTGCCCGAGCAGCGTCTGGTGCGTCGTGGACTGGCCGACGTGCGTGTCGAAGCTGCCGAGCTGGACGACGTAGATGCGCGAGCCCAGGCCGCCTTTGATGAGCCGCGCGACCGCCGCGAGGTCCGTCCCGAAGCTGCCGGTCGGGTAGGTCGCCGCGTTGGTGCCGGCCGAGGCGGCCGTCTGCACGCTCCCGATGTAGCGGTTGGCGGCGTTGGCGACCGACCGCGCGTAGCCGAGTTCGTAGCCGGCGGGCGTCGCCGGGACGTCGTCCGGGTCGTAGAGGCCGCCGCCGGCAGCGATCTGCGTGATGCTCGCCGCCGACGGCAGCATCATGCTCAGGTCCGAGTCGCCGGACTGGAACAGGAGCGGGTTCTGGGAGCCGATCTGGACGGCCGGCGGCACGGCCGGCAGCTCCGTCTCGAAGGCCGGGTGCTCGGTCCGCAGCGTGCGCCCGCCCCAGCCGCCCGCCGGCGTCGAGACGCCCGACGGCCGCGCCGTCGTCCACGTGTCGGTCCCGGCGAAGTGCGACAGGCTCTGGCTGGGATAGCCGACGGCGTGGACGATCGCCATCTGGCCCGCGCCCCACATCGGCTGGAGCGGCGCGAGCGCGCTGTGGAGGCCGTAGCCGCCGCCGAGCGCGACGGTGTCGGCGTCCAGGATGCCGAGGCTGGGGCGCGCGGTGCGGTAGAGGTCGTTGCCGAGCGGGACGACCGTGTTCAGCCCGTCGTTGCCGCCCTTGAGCTGCACGAGCACAAGCACGCGGTCCGTCTCGATGGCGGCGAGGCGCGCCAGCAGCGGGCTCCCGCCCATCGCGTACGCCCGCGACGACCCGACGACGGTGCCCAGCGAGAGCGCCGCGGCGCCGAGGCCGGCGCGGACGAGGAAGTCGCGGCGCGTCCACGCGTCGTGGTCGTGGTCGTGCGCGCGGCCGTGGTCGAGCGAGTCGGCGCGCTGCGGCGCGTGGTCGTGAGAGCACATCGGGGCGGGGGAAGGGGGGGCCTGCTCGCCGGGTCGGCGGGGCATGGGGCACGGGCGATGAGGCATGGGGTGAAAGGCATTTTTCCCATGCCCCTTGCCTCATCCCCCATGCCCGCTACACCAGGTGGTATTCCGGCAGACGGGCGAGGAACTGCAGGACGGATCGGATGCGGCCCTCGGCCGCCGAGACCGTCGGGTCCCACTCGTAGTCCGGGATGCCGCCGAGCAGGATCGTCACCGCCTCGGCGCGCGTCGCGGCCGGCAGCGGGATCGCGACGAGGCGGTCGGCGAGCTGGTCGACGAGGTCGTAGGGGCTGTTGCCAGCGCCAGGCAGGCTTGCCACGAGCGCCCGCGCCTCGCTCCGCCGGGCGACGAGCTGGTCGGTCGCGATGCCGCGGAGCGGGAGCCGCGACGTGTCCAGCCACGGGCGCCCGGGCGACCAGCCCGCGACGTCCGGCGGCCTGAACAGCTCGAAGCCGACCGACGTGCTGAGGCTGCGAATCTGCGAGAAGAGGCCCTCGGGGTTGGACCAGCCGAGCTCGGCCACGAGCCCGACGAGGGCGTCGGCCGGCGCCTTGATCTGCGCGCCGAGCGCGCCGTCGGACATGAGGTGCTGGCTCTGGAGCAATGCCCGGACGGCCGCGTGGATCTGGAGGCCGTTCGCCAGCAGCACGCCGGCGAGCTCGGCGACGACCGTCTCGTTGGGCGTCGCGGCGACGAACGTCTGGTAGAGGACGCGGGCGGTGTGGTGCGCGATCTGCGCGCGGCGCTGCGCGAAGAGGACGTCGTGCGCCGTGTCGTAGGTGAAGGCGCCGGTCTGGCCGAAGATCGTCTTCGAGCCGGCGTCGAAGCGGGCCGGGACGAAGAGCGCCTCGGCCTGGCTGCTCGGCGTCTGCCAGCCCGTGAGCGCGCGGGCGAGGTTCGTGATGTCCGCCTGCGTGTAGTTCGCCGCGCCGTCCGGCCCGGTCACGCCGAGCGTGAACAGCTCGAGCACCTCGCGGGCATAGTTCTCGTTCGGGCTGCCGACGCGGTTCTGGGTGCCGTCGAGGTAGACCAGCATCGCCGGCGTCACGCCGACCTCGCGGACGAGCGTCTCGAACGAGCCGAGCGCGTTGCGCCGCAAAACTGCCCAGTAGCGGTAGAGGCGGCTGGCCTGGTTGTACTTCGAGAGATTCGTCGTGAGGACGCCGTGCCACGCCAGCGCCAGCCGCTCGCGGAGGGCCGTGCCGGGCGCGCGCAGGGTCATCAGGTCGCGCAGGACGGCGTCGCCCTCGGCGCGGACGCCGGCGCTGTTGGCCTGGTTGTACGCCGTCTGCTCCGGGCCCGTCGGGTTGACGGGCGGGAAGAGCGCCGCGTAGTCCGGGACAGACGGCATCGGCGCGGCGAGCGCTGCGTCCACGAGGGCGTCTGCGGCCTGCGCGGGCGTCTGGCCGAGTGCGGCGGTGACGGCGGCGGGCGTCGCGGAGAGCGTCGCGCGGCGCAGCAGGTGGCGCGCGCGGCGGGCGTCCCACGGCTGGTCGGCGGTCGGGACGAACGGCGCGAGGCCGCCGGCGGTCGGGACCGGGATCGAGATGGGCCGGTGTGCGGGGTCGGGCGCCGGCAGCGGAGCCGGGAGCGGGGCCGGCGCAGGCCGGCGGCCGAGAAGGAGGGAGCGGCGGTCCATCGGGCAGCGGTGGTCAGGCGGCGAAGATCGACGCTGGCCATTCTAGCCAATCATGGCGGTCCCGAATGTCACGGCCGTGTCCCGATTCTGCGGTCGGAGGGCCATGGGGGATGGAACAAGTGGGAGGGGGGAAATGCGGAAGGCGGAAGAGGCAGGGCAGCGGGTGGAAAGAGCAGGGTTGCTCTCATGCCCCATGCCCGCATCACGCGTCGTCGCGGTCACCCACCGTGCTCGGGCCGGGTCCTTCGGCCGTCTCGTCGAGCTCCCATTCCGGCGTTGGTCGGGGCGGGGCCGTCGCCATCTTCGAGAGGGTGTCGAAGCGGCCGCCGGCGGCGAGGATGTGCAGGTTGATGCCGATGAGGTTGATCGGCTCGCCCGCGCTGGCCGTGTCCATCGACGAGTAGACGAGGTCGCCGGGGTCCACGATGGTGACGCCGCCGGAGCCGAAGACCTCGAACGTGCCGTCCGGGTAGAGGCACAGCGCCGTGTCCTCGTCGAGGCCGACGCCGATGGCGAACGGGTTGTACGAGACGGCCGTGAGGAGGCGCCCGAGGCGGTCGCGCTGGCGGAAGTGCTGGTCCACCATGAGGTGGTTCGTCAGGCCGAGGCCCGGCACGAGGAGGACGCCGTCGGCCGTCGGGGTGGCGCCGGGCTCGCCGCCGGCGATCATGTGCTCGGGCAGGATCGCGGCGCCGGCCGACGTCCCGGCGACGGGCACGCCGGCGGCGTTGCGGCGGCGGATGGCGATGGCGAGGGGCGTGCCGCCGAGGATCGTCGAGAGGCGCAGCTGGTTGCCGCCGGTGATGAAGACGCCTGTCGCCTGCATCACCGCCTCGACGTAGTCCGGCCGGCGCGCGTGCGTGCGCTCGGTGGCCGGCAGCACGTCCACGTGCCCGGCGCCGAGGCTCTGGAAGAGGGCCGCGTAGAGGGCGCCGGTGTCGGCCATCTCGCTGGCCGTCGGCACGATGGCGATGCGGGCGTCCGGCCCGCCGGCGAGGCCGACGAAGTGCGCGAGGATCGCCGGGTTGCCGGCCTTGTCCTCGGCGCCGCCGATGGGGATGATGCAGCCGCGGGACAGGTCGGCGGTCGTCGGGGAAGGCATGTGGGGGGAACGAGCGAATGGGGAATGGGAAATCAACACCGTAAGGACACGGCTTGCCGTGCCCACCACTCAGGATGGCGATGGCGCCTCGAAGGTGCCGCGGAGGACCGGGCGGCCGCCGCGGACGTGCCACCGCCCGCGCGCCATCACGCCCTCCGGGCGGCCCGAGGCGTCGAGCACGACGAGGTCCGCCGAGGCACCGGGCGCGACGACGCCGCGGCCGGGCAGACGCAGCAACTGCGCGACGTTGCGGGTGAAAAACGGCAGGACGGCCTCGAGCGGGAGGCCGCGCGCGAGAAGCTCCGCGAGCAGGTCGGCGAGGGCGGACGACGTCGCGAAGCCCATCTTGACGAGCTCGCCCTGCGCGTCGAACGTCGGCAGGCAGCCGCCGCCGTCGGACGACACCG
Source organism: Rhodothermales bacterium (assembly GCA_038243565.1). GTDB lineage: Bacteria > Bacteroidota > Rhodothermia > Rhodothermales > Rubricoccaceae > DASVSE01. The sequence continues at coordinate 6,107 of JBBSQZ010000146.1, forward strand.
TCAGGCGCTCGGGCAGCAGGCCCGACACGAGGAAGCGCGCGATGGCGTCGGCGGCCGAGACCTCGTCGCCCACGGCGTCGCCCGGCGGGACCGCGGTGAGGTCGACCGTCACGCCGCGCTCCGTCAGCTCCAGGGCCTCGTCGAGCAGGCCGGCGCGGCGGTTGACGTGCGTCGGGTGGAACGTCCGCGGCGGGATCTCGGTCGTGTCGAGCAGGCCGCGGATCATCGCGAGGCCGCGCGGGCCGTCGCCCATGTGCAGGTGCAGCACGCCCGCCTTGCCCGTCATCAGCCCGCCGACGTGGCAGTCGGCCGCGACGCGGGCGACCTCGTCAGGCGTCGGCTGGGACGAGCGGTGGTCGGAGAGGGCGAACTCGCCGAAGCCGATGATCTCGCGGACGAACGCGATATCGCTCCGCACGGCGCCGGTGAGCGTCGTCGGCGGGAGGTGGTAGCCGCCGGTCCACGCCCACGCCGAGAGGCCCTCCTCGCGGAGGGCGCGCACGCGCCGAATCAGCCCGCCGGTCGTCCGCGTCACGTCGTCCGTCCCGAGCAGGCCGACGACGCTCGTGACGCCGGCTGTCGTGTAGGCCGTCAGCGGCGGGGCCGGGGCAGCCGTGTGCGGCCCCGCCTCGCCGCCGCCGCCGGTCACGTGGACGTGCGCGTCGATGAGTCCCGGCACGAGGCGCTTGCCTGTCAGGTCGATGATTTCGACGTCGAGGCCTGCCACGCTCGGCGGCGCCTCGGTGATGGCGACGACGCGGTCGCCGGCGACGACGACCGTGCGCCGGCCGAGCGGCTCGGGCGCGTACACGTCGGCGTCGAGCAGGAGGGTGAGCGCAGGCATGCGGGAATCTACCGGCCGCGGCGCGGACGCACGGTGAGGCATCGCCGAAGGCGCACCCATCAAGAGGCTCAGAGCTTGCTCATCAGGAACGCCCTTGCGCGCCGCGTCTCGACCTCGGGGTCCTCGACCTGGATGAACTCGCGGTCGCGGAGCGTGTCGCCGCGCTTGCGGTTCTGCGGCGGCTCAAAGGCCTCGATGAGCAGCGCCTCGAGCGTCGCGATGAGCGCCGCCTCGGACGTGTCGTAACCCGCCGCGACCTGCCCGAGCGTGCCGTCGTCGTGGACGGGGCGGAGGCCAAACCACGAGAAGCGGTCCCAGCGGCCTTTGAGACGGTCCTCGGTGTGCTCGAACAGCCGACGTGCGAGCGCGTCGCCCGACTGCCGCATCCCGGTCCGCCCGGCATAGACGACGTTGCGGCCGTCGAAGAGGAGGTACACGCCCGTCTGCTGCGCGAAGTCGACCTCCTTCGACTTGCGGTCGTAGCGCCCGAGCAGCTTCGTCGTCGTCTGCCAGTGGACGGCGCTGCGCTCCCAGTACATCCCAAAAGCCTGGATGAGGCCAGCCGACTCATCTGGCGCAATCACTGTTGAAGGGGTCGATTCCAACTCAGCAGCGGCGATCAACTCAGGCGCCGTCGCTGCCCGGAGTGCGAACGTGCCGGGGGCCACACGGACATATGGGCTAAGATCACCCTTGTGCTTGATCGAGGTCGCGAGGAGGGACTGAACGCCCCGTGCCGGCGTCGCTTGAGTATTAATACGGTAATTCGCCTCGAGAATTCGGTCCGTGATCTCGGAGTAGTGCAGTGCTTCGCCCGCCTCCGAGAGGACGCGTTGAATGGCCTGTTTCCATGATAGCGGCTGATTTTGGCTCATCGAGATCTATGTAGGAGGAGATTACTGGTCCGTCGAGGCGCCGGCGGGTGCGGCCCCGCGGCGCAGGAACTCGTCGTAGAGCTCCGTCTGGCGGCTCACGATCGGGACGCGCTCGCCGCGGATGTACAGGTCCGTGACGTGCGTCCGCGCCTCGAGCGGGTCGCCGTCGGCGACGAACAGCGTGGCCTCCTTGCCGACCTCGAGCGACCCGAGGCGGTCCGCGACGCCGAAGATGCGCGCCGGGTTGATCGTGACCGCGGCGAGCGCCTGGGCCGGCCCGAAGCCGACCTCCTGCCCGTAGGCCGCCGCGAAGCCGGCGTGGAACGGCAGGTTGCGCGCGTTGTCCTCCTCATCGCTGCGGATGGCGACGAGCACGCCGGCCTGCGCGAGGAGCCCCGCGTTCTCGAAC
>JBBSQZ010000147.1:0-8074 GCA_038243565.1 Rhodothermales bacterium
GGGCTGGACGCGGCCGTCGCCGGCGAGGCCGAGGAGGCCGCGGCGCGGCGCGGCTACGTCGTCGTGTCCAACGCCCGCAACCACCGCATGGCGGCCGACGTGCCGCTGCTCGTGCCCGAGGTCAACCCGGAGCACGTCGCGCTGCTGGACCGCCAGCGCTTCGGGGCCGGACGCATCGTGACCAACCCGAACTGCTCGACGGTCGGCCTCGTGATGGCGCTGCGGCCGCTGCACGACGCCTTCGGCGTCGAGGCGGTCCACGTCGTGACGATGCAGGCGCTCTCGGGCGCCGGCTACCCGGGCGTCCCCTCGCTGGACATCCTCGGCAACGTCGTCCCGTTCATCGACGGCGAGGAGGAGAAGATGGCCATCGAGACGCGCAAGATCCTCGGCAGCCTCGGCGCCGCGGGCGTCGACGACGCCGACATCATCGTCTCGGCGCAGTGCACGCGCGTGCCCGTCATCGACGGCCACACCGAGGCCGCGTCGGTCCGCTTCCGGTCGCCCGCCTCGGCCGCGGACGTCGCGGCGTGCCTGCGCGAGTGGCGGTCGCCGCTTCAGGGCATGGGCCTGCCAACGGCGCCCGAGCGCACCCTCGTCGTCTTCGACGACCCGCGCTTCCCGCAGCCGCGGCGCCACGCCACCCTCGGCGGCGGCATGACGGTCTCGGTCGGCCGCATCCAGGCGTGCCCGGCGATCGCGCCCGCCGGCCACGGCGCCAAGTTCGTCGTGCTGAGCCACAACACGGTCCGCGGCGCCGCCGGCGGGGCCATCCTCAACGCCGAGCTGCTCCACGCGCAGGGTCGCCTCCCGCGGCGCGAGGCCGCATGACGCCCGTCACGATCCGCCGGGCGACGCGCGCCGACCGCGATGCCGCCGTCGCGCTCTGGACGGCCCTTCACCGCGAGCACGAGGCGCTCGACGCCCGCTACCGCCTCGCGGACGCCGCCGCCGGTCGCTGGGCGACGGACTTCCGGACGTGGGCCGAGTCGGACGCCGACCGCATCTGGCTCGCCGACCTCGGCGGCGCCGCAGTCGGCCTGCTGACGGCGCACCTCTACACGCCGGCCCCGACGTTCGCCGAGGCGCTCATGGTCTACGTGGACGATCTCTACGTCGCGCCCGCAGCGCGGCGCCGCGGCGCCGCGAGCCTGCTGCTGGACGAGGCGCGGGCGTGGGCCTACGGCGCCGGCGCGACGGAGCTCCGAGCGGGCGTCCTGGCTGTGAACGCGGCTGCGCGCGCGTTCTGGGCGCAGCAGGCCGGCGCAGATTTCTCGGTCGTCGTCTCGGTGCCGCTCGGCTGATCCGCGCCGGCGCATCCGGTCGGATCCCCGATCCGTCTGGCACCGCAGAGTCAGCCGCGGCGGCGCATCCGGTCGAATCCCCGATCCGTCTGGCATCGCAGAGTCAGCCGCGGCGGCGCATCCGGTCGAACTGCGCCTGCTGCGGGCTGCCGGCCGGGAGCGCCATCGGGTCCGGCGGCAGCGAGACCATGTTCAGCACCGGGTACTGCTCGCGCATCGTGTACGGCCGCGGCGGCGACGAGATGTCGTGCCCGATGATCAGGACCGTCGTGCCCTCGCGGATGATCCGCGCGCCGACCGACGAGATCGGGTCGCGCTGGTTCTCGACGACCCAGCTGTCCGTCCAGCCGTAGAGCCACTGCGCGTCCGGGTCCAGGAGGCGGATGCAGCCGTGGCTGGCCGGGCCGGACGTCGGGAGCGCGTACTGGTGCATGTGGATGCCGCGCGTCTCGTGGAGGTTCATCACCCAGAACATCGTCCACAGCTCGGCGCCGGGCGCGGTCGAGCCGTAGCCCGGGCTGAGCGTCGAGACGCGCTCCTGCTGCTTCCAGTTGACGTTGAAGCGCCCCGAGGGCGTGCGGTTGGACTGGGCGCCGGTCGAGATGATGCCCCAGCGCATCAGCTCGCCGTGGTCGTAGGCGCCCCACGCCTGGATGCTCTTGTCGAGGATGACGACCTTGCCCATCTGGCTCGCGCCGGCGTAGAAGCGCGGGAACGGCGAGTAGGCGCGGAAGTCGAGGCTGAACGCCGTCGGGATGATGAGCGTGTCGCCCGGCGCGACCTCGTCGATGTCGCGGCGGTTGAGGATCCACAGCAGCGGCTTCACGACGTCCTTGCCGCCGACGCTCGCGAAGTCCTGGTACATCTGGTTCCGCGAGAGCGCCGAGTTGTTGGTCGCGTTGCGGGGGACGATGTAGTACTGGTAGAACACGCGCGGGACGTCGCGGATCGAGGGGGCCGTGCGGCGCTCCATCGTGTCCGTCAGCCACGACTGGCTGAAGTAGGACTGGCCGTCGTCGGCGCGGAAGTCCTCCGAGATGGCCGCGTCTGCGGCGAGCGCGGCAGCGGTGCGCTGCGCGTGGGCGAGCGGAGCGGCGAGGAGGACGAGGAGGCAGGCGGAAGCGAGGCGCATCGGTCGTGGACACTGTTTGGAGAAGTATACAACGTGGTCCGAGTGGGGCTTCGGGTGCGCCGCGGCTTCACAGATGGGGAAATGGGGACTGGCCGTACCGAGGCGCGGCGTTTGATCCCGTCGCCCGCGTCTGCTGGGAAGAAAAGCGACACGTAAAGGCACGGCTTGCGGTGCCCACCTCCCACGGGCCGCTGTCCGGGGAGCGCTCCGCGGGACCTCGCGCGTCACGCCGCGGCGCCCTGTGCGCGGATCGTGCGAACCGACTCGGGCGAGCCCAGCACGATCAGCGTGTCGCCCGCGCGCAGCGGCACGAGCGCGTCCGGGTTGAAGAGCCAGCGGCCTGTGTCCGCGTTGTGGACGGCGACGACGATGGCGTCGAAGCGGCGGCGGAAGTCGATGTCGGCCAGCGAGCGGCCGGCCAGAGCCGAGCCCTGCTCAACGTGCGCCTCCTCGAGGTCGAAGTCCAGCGAGTCCACGCCGAGGACCTGCTCCATGAAGCGGTCGACCTGCGGGCGGAGGATCGTCTGCGCGATGCGGTCCGCGCCGATGTCGAGCGGCGAGATGACCTTGTCGGCCCCGGCGCGGAGCAGCTTCCGGACCGACGTCTGCTCGTTCGTCCGGGCGACGACGAAGAGGCCGTCGTCGGGGCGCAGCTCACGGGCGGTGAGCGCGACGAACACGTTGTCGGCGTCGTTCGGGAGGACGAGGATGAGGCCGGCGGCGCGCGCGATGCCGGCGTCGTGGAGCGTGTGCTCCTCCTGCGCCTCGTCCTGCACGAAGAGCAGGCCCGCCTCGCGGAGCTGCTGTGCGCGGTCGTCGCGCCGGTCGACCACGACCACGTCGCGGCCGCCGTCGATGAGGTCGCGGGCGATGCGCTGCCCGAGGCGGCCGTAGCCGCAGACGACGTAGTGGCCGTCGAGGCCGGCGATGCGGCGGGTCATGGCGCGGTGGCGGAGCGTGGACGAGGTGACGACGATCTGCACGGCGCGCGTCGCGATCGTCGCGAAGGTGGCGATGCCGACGGTTGCGAGCGCGACCGTGAACAGCTTGCCGGCGTCGCCCAGCGGGCGCACCTCGCCGAAGCCAATCGTCGTCAGCGTGATGAACGTCATGTAGAACGCGTCCATCGCGGGCCAGCCCTCGACGACGACGTAGCCGGCCGTGCCGACGGCGAAGAGCACGACGAGCGCGAGCGCGCCGAGGAGCAGCTCGCGGCCGCCCTCCGGCTGAGGCGCCCGGCGCGGCGCCGGCATCAGGCGGCGAGGCCGAACGTCGTCGCCAGCCACGTGTCGCCCGCGGCCCGCTCGACGCCGCCGGCTGCGCGGAGCGCGCCGAGCGTCGTCGGCGTGAGGTCCAGCACGCGCGTCTCGGCGCCGAAGGCGTCCATCTTGGCGAGCGTGCGGAGCGTCGAGCGCGAGGCCGTCATCCAGCCGTCCGTGGCGTCGCGGAGCGTCACGTCGAGCGCGGGCGTGAGCGGGAGGCCGAGCGCGGCGCCGGCCTGCTCGACGGCGCGCTGCATCGTGTCGATCCCGCAGCCCGAGACGCCCGCGTTGAAATCCTCGGGCGAGATGACAGCGGCGACGGCGAGCGCGCGCTCGGCGACGACCTCGGCCTGCGCCCGCACCGGCCGGGCGTGGCTCGTCCACCCGGCGCAGAACGCGCGGACGTCGGGCAGGAGGGGCGCCGGGTCAGCGTCGAAGGCGAAGAGCCAGACGCGGGCGTCGTCGGGGAGGTCGGGGAAGAGTGGCATCAGGCGGCGGAAGCGTGCGTGCGGATGGACGCCCGGGTGCGGACGACGGCCTCGACGGCCGCGGCTTCGATGCCGTCCGGCCCGATGCCCGTCTCGTCGTGGAGCTGCCGCTGCGTGCCGTGCTCGACGAACGTGTCTGGCAGGCCGAGGCGGACGACCTGCGTCTCGCCGAGCGCGCCGGCGTCCGACGCCCACTCGAGGACGGCCGAGCCGGCGCCGCCCTCGCGCACGCCGTCCTCGACCGTCACGACGGCCGGGAAGCGGGCGAAGACGTCGGCGAGGAGCGCCTCGTCGAGCGGCTTGCAGAAGCGGAGGTCCACGTGGGCGGCCGAGATGCCGCGTCGGGCGAGGCGCTCGCGGACTTCGGCGACGTACCCGCCGATGGCGCCGTAGCTGATGATCGCGACGTCCGTGCCGTCGGCGACGAGGCGGCCCGTGCCGATCTCGATCGCCTCGAAGCCGTCGCGCAGAGCCATGCCCGACGCTTCGCCGCGCGGGTAGCGGAGGGCGAACGGGCCGTCGTGCTGCAAGGCCGTGAACATGAGGTCGCGGAGGTCCTGCTCGTCGAGCGGCGCGGTGACGACCATGTTCTGGACGGCGCGCATGAACGGGACGTCGAGGGCGCCGTGGTGCGTCGGGCCGTCCGAGCCGGCGAGGCCGGCGCGGTCCATCGCAAACAGGACGGGCAGGTTCTGGAGCGCCACGTCGTGGACGACGCCGTCGTAGGCGCGCTGCAGGAACGTCGAGTAGATGGCGCAGACGGGCCGCATGCCCTGCGTCGCGAGGCCGGCGGCGAAGACGACGGCGTGCATCTCGGCGATGCCGACGTCGAAGGCGCGGTCCGGCATCTCGGCCATCATCGTGCCGATGCTCGTGCCGGACGGCATCGCGGCCGTGATGCCGACGACACGGTCGTCGGCGCGGGCGAGCTCGACGAGCGCGTCGCCGAAGACGTCCTGCCACTTGGGCGCCCTGGTGCCGGCGGGCGTCGGCCGGGCGAGGCTCTTGCCGGTGAGCTTGTCGAACGGGCTCGACGAGGCGTGCCACTTCACCTGGTCCGCCTCGGCCGGCGCGAAGCCCTTGCCCTTGACCGTGATCGTGTGCAGCAGGAGCGGACCCGGCAATCCGCGGAGGTCGCGGAGGCGCTCCGCGAGCGAGATCACGTCGTGGCCGTCGATCGGGCCGACGTAGCGGAAGCCGAGCGCCTCGAAGAGCATGCCCGGCGTCAACACGGCTTTAAAGCCGTCCTCGAGGCGCGCCGCGACGCGCTGCATCGTCCCGCCGCCCATGCCCTTGAGCTTCTCGAGCGCGTGCCAGACCTCGCGCTTGGCCGTGTTCCAGCCGCCCGAGGCGCTGAGCTTGGCGAGGTACTCGTGGAGCGCCCCCGACGACGGGTCGATCGAGATGGCGTTGTCGTTGAGGACGACGAGGAGGTCCGAGTGGGCCGTCCCGGCGTTGTTGAGACCCTCGAAGGCGAGGCCGCCCGACATCGAGCCGTCGCCGATGACGGCGACGATGCGCTCGTCGGACTTCTTGATGTCGCGCGCGACGGCCATGCCGAGCGCGGCCGAGATGCTGGTGCTCGCGTGGCCGACGCCGAACGTGTCGTACTCGGACTCGGAGCGCCGGGGGAAGCCGGAGAGGCCGCCGTGGACGCGCTGCGTCGGGAAGTCCTCGCGCCGGCCCGTCAGGATCTTGTGGCCGTAGGCCTGGTGCCCGACGTCCCACACGAGCTGGTCGTGCGGCGTGTCGAAGGCCCAGTGCAGCGCCACGGTGAGCTCGACCACGCCGAGGCTCGCCCCGAAGTGCCCGCCGTGGACCGAGACGACGTCGATGATGGTGGCGCGGAGCTCGTCGCACAGCTGCGGCAGGCGCTCGACGGGCAGCGCGCGCACGTCGGCCGGCGAATGGATCGTGGCGAGCAGCGGCCCGGGTACGAACGCGGGGGAGTCCAGGGGCATGGGATCGGGGCAGTCCGGCGGCAAAATAGCGGGACGGCGCCGGGGCGCATCGGGTTCGCGGCGGATTCGGGAAGATGGCGGAGGAGGGAAATCCGGAGGACGGAGGACCGAGGACAGAAAACAGCAGTTGACTCCGTCCTCCGTCCTCCGTCCTCCGTCCTCCGCACAATGCCCGTCCGCGTCCTGTTCGTCTGTCTGGGAAACATCTGCCGCAGCCCGCTCGCCGAGGCGCTCTTCCAGGCGCGCGTCACCGAGGCCGGCCTCGACGGCGTCATCGAGGTCGACTCGGCCGGCACCGGCGACTGGCACGTCGGCGGGCCGCCGGACCCGCGCATGACGCTCACGGCTGCCCGCCGCGGCGCCAACCTCGCCGTGCTCCGTGCCCGCCAGCTCGAGCGCTCCGACCTCGATGACTACGACCACGTGTTCGTGATGGACCGCCAGAACCTCCACGACACGCTCTTCCTCGACCCCGACGGCGACCACGGCACGCGCGTCCGCCTCTTCCGCGAGTTCGACCCGGAGCCGGACGACTACCAGGTGCCGGACCCCTACACGGGCGGCCCGGAGGACTTCGAGCACGTCTTCGACATCGCCGACCGGACGACGCGGGCCATCCTCGAGCGCCTCCGCGCCGCACACAACCTCTAGGCGACGACGGCGAGCGCTGCGACCGTCACCGTCGCTCCGGCCTCCGCGAGCGGCTGCGCTGCCGCGACGAGCGTCGCGCCCGTCGTCAGCACGTCGTCTACGAGGAGGACGTGGGCGCCGGCGAGGGACTCTGGGAACGGCGCCGCGAAGGCGCCGTCGACGTTCTGGCGGCGCTGCTCGGCCGAGAGCGCCGTCTGCGAGCGCGTCGAGCGCGTGCGCGCGAGGAAGTCCGGGCGGCAGACGGCGCCGAGCGCCTCGGCGGCGCCTGCCGCGAGCGCGCCGGCCTGGTTGTAGCCGCGCTCGAGAAGCCGCACGGCGGCGAGCGGGACCGGCACGACGAGGTCCACCGGGGCAGATTCAGACCGAGCCACGCGCGTCCCGAGGAGATGCCCGAGCGGCCAGCCGAGGCGCTCGCGGCCGCCGTACTTCAGCGCGTGCTGGACGCGGCGCACCGTCCCGCCGGCATCGAACGTCCACAGCACGACCGCACCGGCGATGTGACCGGCCTGAACGTCGGGCGCCGGGGCCGCGGGGAGGGCCGCGAGGCACGTCGGGCACAGCGGCAGATCGGCGAGCGGGCCGTCGGCATCCGGCAGGCGGCGGTCGCAGCCGAGGCACAGGTTCGGGTACACGAGCCCCGACAGCGCCGACGCCGCCTCGTGGACCGCGGCGCGCGCACTCTGGACGGCCCGCCCCGCGGCGCGGCGGGCAGCATTCGGGCGGCGCGGGTGGTCGGGCATCGGAGGAGCGGGCGGGCATCGGTGGCGCAATATCTTGCCCGTCCTCTCACCCTCCAACTTTACAATGCCGGCACGTCGCGGGATGATCATCAAGAACGTCGTCGAACGCCCCCTCGCGCTCGAGCTCGACACGCGCGTCGTCCGCATGGAGCCGGGCGAGGAGGTCGCCGTGAGCGCGGTCGAGGTCCGCGACGTGGTGCTGCGCGAGAACCTCCAGATCCGCACGATCGCCATCGTCCGCCCGGCGACCGAGGCCGAAGACGCCGAGTCGGCGGCGGCCTAGGCGCGGTGAACGTCCTGGTCCTCGAGCCGTGGTACGGCGGCTCGCACCGCCGCTTCGCGGACGGACTCGCGGCGCACAGCCGCCACGACGTTCGCCTCGTGACGCTCGAGGCGCGCGCGTGGAAGTGGCGCATGCAGGGCGGCGCCGTCGCCCTGGCCGACAGGGCGCGCGCCGCGACGGACGGCTGGACGCCGGACCTCGTCGTGGCGACGGACATGGTCAACCTGCCGGCCTTCCTCGCGCTCACCCGCGA
>JBBSQZ010000148.1:0-8063 GCA_038243565.1 Rhodothermales bacterium
ACGTCAGTTCGACGCGCCCCAGACGCTGCATCCGGCTCGAGCTTGACTCGAGGCCGAGCACGATCGAGCCCTTCAGCTGCTGCTTCGAGCGCTCGAGCATGCGGGGCGAGACGGGCGTCTCGGCGAGGCGCTGCATCTCGCGCACGATGAGCTGCCGGCTGCGGCCGACGCGCGCCGGGTCCGTCCCGATGTACGCGCCGACGTCGCCCGAGTCGTCGTTCACGTTGGCGAACGAGTAGACGGTGTAGCACCAGCCGTACTTCTCGCGGATGTTCTGGTTGAGGCGGCTCGACATGCCCCCGCCGAGGACCGTGTTCATCACCGAGAGCGCCGTCCGCCGCGGGTCGTGCGCGCCCAGCCCCGGCGCCGAAACGACGAGGTGCGCCTGCTGCGTCGTCGGCCGGTGCAGGACCGTCTCGGACGGCGCGTAGACCGTCGGCGGCGTGCGGACGATGTGGCCCGGCGCGCGGTCGAACCCGGCGAGGAGCTTCTCCGTCGCGCGGACGATCTGCTGGTGCGAGATGCGGCCTGCGGCCGAGACCACGATCCGGTCCGGCGTGTAGTGGCTCGCGAGGTACCGGGCGAGGCCGTCCTGCGTGAAGGACCGCACCGACTCGGGCGTGCCGATGACGGGGCGGCCTAGGGCGTGCTCGGGGTAGATCGCCGCCTCGGTGAGGTCGAAGATCTGGTCGTCCGGCGCGTCCTCGTACATCTTGATCTCCTCGACCACGACGTCCTTCTCCTTCTCGATCTCGCGCTCGGCGAGCGTCGGCGCGGTGACGAGGTCGAGGACGGTGTCGAGCCCGCGGCCCGCGTGCTCGGCGAGCCCCTTGGCGTAGAAGCACGTGTGCTCCTTGGACGTGAAGGCGTTGACGTAGCCGCCGACGGCCTCCATCCGCTGGTTGATGAGGTGGCCGGGGCGCCTGGAGGTGCCCTTGAACACCATGTGCTCGAGGAAGTGCGTGATGCCCGCCTCGGCGGGAGTCTCGTCGCGCGAGCCGGCGTCCACCCACACGCCGACGGCGGCGGTGTGCGAGGTCGGCATGGCCTCGGTGACGACGCGGACGCCCGAGGGCAGCGTCGTGCGCGCGAAGCCGATGTCAGCAGTCTGTTTCAAGTCGTGAGGTCGTGTTTCCCGCAAGATACCCGGATGCCGATTGCCCGGCCGCGGAGCCTCTGTAGAGACGCGCCGCCGGCGCGTCTCGGGCGTGGCGAGGCGCTTATGCCGCGAGGCGCGCCGGAGGCAGGTCGAGCAGCGCGCCGGGATGCCGAGCAGCGACCTGCAAAAGGCGCGATGCCGGTCCGCGCGGCGCGCGGCGGCCCTGGTCCCAGTTGCGGACCGTCGCGAGCGGCACGCCGAGCAGCGCGGCCATGCCCTGCTGCGACTGCCGGAGCGCCTTGCGCAGGTCGGAGAACGCGACCTCGTCGGCGTCGATCTCCACGTCGACGAGGCGCCACACGGTCTCGCCGTGCTCGCGGACCTCGGTCATGATGGGGCCGGAGTAGAGGTGCTCTCGCAGAGGCTCTTTCTCGCCACGCTCAATCGCGATGATCTCGTGCATGGCCTCGATGAGGCGCTCGCCAGGTGTCATCCCGTCGCCATCGTCGTCGAGCGCCTCGTCGGGCGCAGCGTTGTGCGTGTTCATTGGTGTCAGTGTCGTGTGCACCCGAGACCGGCCCCCGTGCGCGGGTGCGAAGCGCTGCGTTCTCTATTCCAGAGTGGCTTTCAACCTGACAAGCGCCTGCTCCTCGGCGCGCGTCAGCGTGCTCTTTTCATTCTTGGCGTAGATGTCGATGAGGTAGATGCGACCCGATGCGGACCGGTGGAGATAGATGACCCGGACGCCGCCGCTCTTCCCCTGGCCGGTCTCGGCCCACCGGACCTTCCGCCAACCGGCCGTACGGGGCATCACGACGCCCGCGTCCGGCGTCTCGATGATGTATGCCTCGAACGCCTGATAGGCGGCGTCGGAGAGGCGCTTACGCCGACGACGCTCGAACGACCCGAGCACTACGATCCGTGAGAATGCAGGCTGCTGTGATGACACAGCGCAAAGGTACTCCATTGGCGCCTTTCACGCATACCCCGACCTCCTCAGCCCTGAGAGTGGGTCGGCAATCAGCCTGGCCTCGCTAGCCGAGAGCCGGATCGAGCTCGGGAGCACATCAAAGTGCGGGGTCTGCTGAATGAGGCCCTCGACAGGAGCCTGTTCCACGAGCGCGTGGTAGAGCGTCTGTCCGGACACGTCGAGCGCGCGGACGTCGAGGCCTGTCGTGACATGAGGCGCAGCACGCCTCGGTCTCCCGAGACGCGCCGCGCCACACTTAGCCGTTCGCCTCACGCCGTCGTCGTGCGGACGCTCGCGCCGTCGCCCGAGGACTCGGCCGGGACGTACGGCTCGCCGTTCTCCGGGAACTGCTTGATGTACGCCTCGCCGATCGGGTGGCCCTTCCCCTTGTGCGTCGGGCTGGACTCGTGGATGTAGTACGCCGCGTCCGGCAGCGTGTCCATGAACGCGTAGGCGGCCGCCGCGGCGCGGCGCATGGACGCGTCCGGGTTGCGCGAGAGCTCGCGGACGTTGCGCTGGATGCGCTCGTGGGCGAGGTCCATGAAGTGCAGGCCCGAGGCCTTGGCGTGCTCCCACTCGGCGCCCGAGACGCCGTTGGCGATCATCTGGTCCAGCTTCGACAGCACGCAGGCCCACGCGAACATCTGCGTCGCGGAGTCTGCGAGGCGCGCCTGCGTGGCCTGGGCCGTCACGATCTCCTCCTCCATGCGCTTCGAGACGAGCTTGAACTCGCGCGTGTGCGTCTGGACGTGGCTGGCGAGGCGGTCGGCGAAGGACCGCAGGCTCGGGTGGACGCGCGTCAGCGCCGGGGCGCTCACCTTCTTGCCGAGGAAGATCTCGGCCGCGAGCGGCGTGCCGGCCTTGACCGTCTTGGGAGTGAAGGCCCCCGAGAGGATGCGCGAGACGTTCTCCGTCAGCGTCTCCTCGTCGTCCCACTGGACCGTGTTGAGCACGCCCAGCATGTGCTCGGCGAGCTGCTTGCCGCCGTAGGCGAAGATGAAGGCCTGCATGACCTCGTTCGAGCCCTCGACGATGCGGTGGATGCGGTTGTCGCGCCAGAGGCGGTCGAACTCGTTCTCCGTCACGTAGCCCTCGCCGCCCATGACCTGCATCGCGGCGTCGATGACGACCCAGCCCTCCTCGGAGCAGAAGTACTTGCAGGCCGCCGTCTCGACCATGATGTCGGCGTCGTGGCGGTCCAGCATGCCGCAGGTCATGTAGAGCATCGCGTCCATCGCGAACGTCGTCGCGTGCATGAGCGCGACGCGCTGCTGGACGAGCTCGAAGTCGGCGAGCGGGCGCTGGAACTGGAAGCGCGTCTGGACCCACTTCGTCGCCTGCTCCGCAGCCTGCTTCGCCGCGCCCGAGACGCCGGCCGAGAGCGTGCAGCGGCCGTAGTTGAGGCACGTCAGCGCCACCTTCAGGCCCTGGCCCTCCTTGTGGAGGAGCATGTTCTTCGGGACGCGGACGTTCTCGAAGCGGATGCGCGCCTGCCACGTCCCGCGGATGCCCGTCTTGGAGCGGTTCTTCTGGAAGAACGTGACGCCCGGCATGTCCGGCGTGACCATCAGCGCCGTGACGACCTTCTTCTCCTTGCCCGTCTTGGGGTCCGCGACCATCTGGTTGGTCATGACTGTGAGCAGGCCCGAGAGCGCGCCCGACGTGATCCATTTCTTCTCGCCGTTGAGGATGTACTCGCCCGTCTCAGGGTCGACGGTGCAGGAGGTCTGCTGGCCGGCCGCGTCCGAGCCGACCTGCGGCTCCGAGAGGCAGAAGCCCGAGAGGTACTCGCGGGCGACCTTCGGCAGGAAGCGGTCCTTCTGCTCCTGCGTGCCGAAGAGCATCAGCGCCTTGCAGCCGATCGACTGGTGCGCCGAGACCATCACGGCCGTCGAGCCGCAGCGCCGGCCGATGGCCTCGAGGACGCGGTTGTAGCTCGCCACGCCGAGGCCGAGGCCGCCGTACTGCTCCGGGACCGTCATGCCCATCACGCCCATGTCGAACAGGCGCTTGATGACCCACTCGGGGATCACCTCCTCCTGGTCGATCATCACGCGCGGGTGCTCGGTGTCGAGATACAGGTTGAGCTCGTCGAGGAGCGCGTCGGCCTTCGCCTTTTCCTCCTTGGAGACCTCGGGGTACGGGAAGACGAGGTCCTCGCGGACGCGGCCCCAGAAGAGGTTCTTGATGAAGCCCATCGTGTCGGGCTCGGGGCCGAACATCGTCTCGGCCTCGCGGATCATCTGCTGGTCGCGGGCCTGGACGCCCTTCATGGTGGAGAGGACGGACATAGCGGGTACGGGTTGAGGTGTGGGAGCGCTTCCGGGTCAAACTACGCCGCGGCGCCGAGGGTCCGCGAAGGCGGAAGGCGGAAGGCGGAAGGCGGAAGGCGGAAGGCGGAATTTTGTCTTTATCCGCCCTCTGCCCTCCGCCCTCCGCATTTTCCCCGCTCTCCGCTCTCCGCTCTCCGCTCTCCGCTCTCCCGATGCCTCTCCCCTTCTCCGAGCGCCTCGACGCCGCCGTCCGTGATGCCGGCTCGTGCCTGTGCGTCGGGCTGGACCCGGACCTCGAGACGCTCCCCGCCAGTGTCTCGAGGGATGCGGCCGGCCTCGTGTCTTTTTGTAATGCAATAACGGATGCTACCGTCGAGGTTGCCGCGGCCTTCAAGCCCAACCTCGCCTTCTTCGAGGCCCTCGGGTCGGACGGCGTGCGCGCGCTCGAGAATGTCTGCGCCCACGTCCGGAGCACCGGCCGCCTGCTCGTCCTCGACGGCAAGCGCGGCGACATCGGCAACACGGGGCGCCTCTACGCCCGCGCGCTCTTCGGGCGCCTCGGCGGCGACGCCGCGACGGTCGCGCCGTACATGGGTCGCGACAGCCTCGCCCCCTTCCTCGAGGGTGACGACGCCGCGGGCCGATGCGCGTTCGTCCTCGTCGCCACGTCCAACCCCGGGGCCGAAGACGTTCAGATGCTCGACGCAGTCGGTGAGCCGGTCTACCGCCACGTCGCCCGGATGGCGATGCACGCGGCCGACGGCGCCGCGGGGTCGGTCGGGTTCGTCGTCGGGGCGACGCGGCCGGGCGTGATCGCCGGCCTGCGCGCGTCGCTGCCGGACGTTCCGTTTCTCGTGCCGGGCGTCGGCGCGCAGGGCGGCAGCGCCGCGGCGGTGATGGAGGCCAACGCCGGCGGGCCGATCCTCGTCAACGTCGGCCGGGCGATCCTCGGGGCGTCGAGCGGGGCCGACTATGCCGCGGCGGCCGGGCGGGCGGCTGAGACGTTCGCCGGGATGCTAAGACCGGGCTGAACCGCATGGTGGGCGTCACAGTCTTCCGGCAGCAGCGTCCACCGCGCGTTCCATCGCCGCAGGCTGATCGAGGCGCGCGGGCGCCGGGACGATACCCGGACGCACCCGCCACCCGATCCGTGCGCCTCGCCGTCCTGATTACGATCGTATGCGCCGCCCATGCCGCCGCGGCGCAGTCGTGCCCGGCGCCGCTGCGCGCGCAGCCGTGGGCCGACCTCGACCGCCGCGCGGCCGAGACCGACGCCTACGACGAGCGCTCGCTCGACGCGCTCGCGGCGCACCTTCGGCGCACGTCGCGCACCGAGGCGCAGCGCCTGCGCGCCGCCTTCGCGTGGGCCGCGACGCAGGTTGCGTACGACCACGCCGCGCTCACCGGGCCGCGCCCGAGCCAGTCGGCCGAGACCGTCCTCGCGACGCGCCGCGGCGTCTGCGAGGGCATCGCGCGCCTGACCGTCGCGCTCGCCACGCGCCTCGGCCTCGAAGCCGTCGCCGTCGGCGGGTGGGCGACGCCGCCGACGGGCGTCGCCTCGGTGGCGCCGGACGGGCTCCACATGTGGGTCGCCGCCCGTGTCGACGGCCGCTGGACGCTCTCGGACCCGACGTGGGCGCCCGACGCCGCCTCGCTCTCGGAGTGGTTCGACGTGCCGCCGGACGAGTTCGTCCGCACGCACCTCCCGCAGGACGCGCGCTGGCAGCTGCTCACGACGCCGCTCACGCCGGACGACGCAGTCGCGCGGCGCTGGCCGACCGGCGGCTGCCTGTCGGCGCCCGTCGCCGCCGGACGTGCGCTCTCTGCCACGACGCAGGCCGCGGCCGCTGCGGACGGACCGGCGTGGCGCGTCGAGCAGGGCGTGCGCTTCCGCGTCTGGGCTGCGCCCGAGGCGTTCGCGCGCGGCTCGGCAGCCGTCGTCACCGCCGAGGTCGACGGCGCGGCCGAGGTGGCGCTGTTCGAGGGCGCCGTGCTCCGCGAGACGCTCAGGCCGTCCGGCGGGCGCTGGACGGGCCGCATCCGGCCGAGCCTCGGCCCGGTCGTCCTCGCCGCGCGTCTCGCCCCGCAGGGCGCCTGGCGGATGCTCGACAGCCGCCCGGTGCGGTGAACCGGAACTGCTCGACGCGCTCGCCTTCCGGCGTCACGCGCCCCTGAACCCCGGCGCCGGGATGGCCGAGCCGACGCCCGGCCCCGGGCCGCGGAGCTCGACCGGCGGCTGCGCGTCCCGCTTCTTCCGCTTCGCCCGCAGGTTCAGCGTCTCGACGAAGAGCGAGAACGCCATCGCGCCGTAGATGTAGCCCTTCGGGATCTCGCGGCCGAAGCCCTCGGCGATGAGCACGAAGCCGATCATCAGCAGGAACGACAGCGCCAGCATCTTGACCGTCGGGTGGTTCTGGATGAACGACGAGATCGCGTTGGCCGAGAGCATCATGATGCCGATGGCGATGATGACCGCCGCGATCATCACGCCCACCTCGTCCGCCATGCCGACGGCCGTGATGACCGAGTCCAGCGAGAACACGAGGTCCAGGAGCAGGATCTGGGCGATGACGCTCGCGAACGACACGGCCTTCTTGCCCGCCGCGTGCTCCTCCTCGTCGCCCTCGAGCTTGTTGTGGATCTCGGACGTGCTCTTGTAGACGAGGAACAGGCCGCCGAAGAACAGGATCAGGTCGCGGCCCGTCACCTCGGCCAGGTGGGGGTCGCCGAACGGAAGCACGAACAGCGGCGCGGTGAGGCTCATCACCCAGCCGATGGCGAGCAGCAGCGCGATGCGGCCGAACATGGCCAGCGCCAGCCCGAGCGAGCGCGCCTTCGCCTGCTGCGCCTCGGGCAGGCGCCCCGCGAGGATCGAGATGAACACGATGTTGTCGATCCCGAGAACGATCTCGAGCGCCGTCAGCGTCGCGAGCGCGACCCACGCCTGCGGGTCTGAGAACCAGTGGAAGTGTTGGGCGAACCAGTCGAGCATGGATAATGCGGAGGGCGGAGAGTGGAGGACCGAGGGGGCGCAGAACGTCTGTCATCCGTCCGCTGTCTTCCGCCCTCCCCCGCCCGGTATCTTCGGACCAAGCTAGCCCCGATGCCCGATGGCCGAGACGCAGACCGACGCAGAAATCGCCCCCCCCCCCGCCGACCCGCTCGGCCACTACCCGACGTGGGCCCGCGAGCTCGCGCGGCGCTACTTCACCAAGACGATCAACCAGTTCGTGCTGCACGGCAACGTCCGCGACCTCGTGCAGGCGGACGTCGACGGGCCGGACGGCGGCACCCGGCGGGCGTACCTCCCGCTCCGGCAGTTCCTCTCCGAGGACCTCTTCGCCGGCCGCGACCTCGTCGTGTTCTACGACCGCTCGGACGGCATCCACTTCATGGACGCCGAGTCCCGCCGCGACTTTGCCCGCGCCGTCTCGGGCTATGACTCGCTCTTCGGCACCGACTTCGCGAAGCGGATGCCCAAGGACCCGCCGCGCGTCTTCGCGCTGCTGGACAACTACTTCCGCCTGCGCCTCGCCGACGGCAAGCGCGTCGCCTGCGTCATCGACTACGCCGAGACGGTCGTCCCGATGTCCGAGGCGGCGAGCTACTCCGTCGAGGACCGCGCCGCGCTCGTGACGCTCCAGAAGTGGGCCAACGACCCGACGCTGCTCCGGGCCGACTTCACGCTCCTGCTCGTCGCCGAGAACCTCAACGACCTCTC
>JBBSQZ010000149.1:0-8016 GCA_038243565.1 Rhodothermales bacterium
GCCGTCGACGTGGCGTGGGTGCCGGGCGCGTTCGAGATCCCCGTCGTCGCGCAGCGCCTCGCCGAATCTGGCCGCTACCGCGCCGTGGTGTGCCTCGGCGCCGTCATCCGCGGCGCGACGGGGCACTACGACATCGTCGCCACCGGCGTCGCGAGCGGCTGCCAGCACGCGGCGCTCTCGACCGGCGTGCCGGTCCTGATGGGCGTCTTGACGGTCGACACGCTCGAGCAGGCGTGGGAGCGCGCCGGCACCAAGGCCGGCAACAAAGGCGCCGAGGCCGCTGCCGGCGCCATCGAGCTCGCGAGCCTCGCCGAGCGCCTCGACGACGCCGACGCCGACCCGGCCGACGCCTGATTCCCCGCACCACCTGACCGTTTCGGTACGCCGCACTCTCTCTCGACCCGCCATGCGGCATCTGCCCGGCCTCGCCGTCCTCGTGGGCGCGCTCCTCGCCGTCCCTGCCCTCGCCCAGACGCCCGCGCCGGCAACGGCGGCCGGCTGGCAGGGCTACCCCGCCTACACCGAGGTCACGGCCGTCACGTCCGGCTTCGGGCGCGTCTGGGCCGCCACGCCCGGCGGCGTCTTCGGCTACGACCCCGACTCGGGCGAGATCGAGCGCCGCAACCCCATCGACGGCCTGCGCGGCGGGCCCGTCCGCGCGCTCGTCGCCGACGAGCGCCGCGGCGCGCTCTGGGTCGGCTACGCCGACGGTGCGCTGGACCGCATCACGGTCGACGGCGCCGACGTCCGGACGTACCTCGACATCGAGCGCAACACGCAGTTTCCCGGCCGGACCGTCCGCCGGATGCGCGTCCGCGGCGACAGCCTCTACGTCGCGACCGACTTCGGGCTCGTCGTGTTCGACCCCGTCCGCAACGAGGTCCGCAACACGTACGCGCGCCTCGGCACGCTGCCGCCCGGCACGGGCGTCAACGACGTGCTCTTCGCGGACCTGCCCGACGGGCAGCCCGGCCTGTGGCTCGCGACCGACGCCGGCGTCGTCACCGCGCCGCTCGCGGACCCCGCGCTGCAGAGCCCGGCCGCGTGGACGGTGGACAGCTTCACGGACCGCGCGCTGAGCCTTGCGCGCTACACCGCCCCGGACGGCTCCACGGCGATCTACGTCGGCGGCGGGCCGGCCACCGCCCGCGACCTCTACAGGCGGCGCCCCGGCGGCGGCTACGACCGCCAGCTGTACATCAACGACGACATCCTCGATCTCGTCGTCGACGGGCCTGCGCTGCTGCTGCTGCGCCCGTTCTCGGTCTGGCCGTTCGCCCCGCCGAACTACGAGGGCGACTACCGCCCCGAGGGCGCGACCGCCCTGGGCGGCCTGACGGTCGGGCCCGGCGGGCGGCGCTGGGTCGGCGACGCCGCCGTCGGCCTGTTCCCGCTGCCCGACGGGCCGGTCCCGACGGGCGTCGTCACGTTCACCCCGGAGCCGATCGTCCCCGAGGGGCCGTTCTCGAACCGTTACAAAGCCATCGACGTCGCGCCGGACGGGACCGTGTGGACGGCGTCGGACCGGGTCGAGGCCGCGCAGGCGTCCGCCATCAGCCGCCTCGACCCGGCGACCGGCGCCTGGACGTCGCGGCTCAACCGCGACGAGCCTGACGCGCTCGGCCGCGCCGAGTTCAACAGCCTCACCACCAACGCCCGCGGGGTCGTCTACGTCGGCACCGATGGCGACGGGCTCGTCCTCATCCAGCCCGACGGCACGACCACCCGCTTCGACGAGGCCAACTCGTCGCTGCGGCAGTTCGGCTCGAACCCGACCAACGTCGTCGTGACGGATGTCGCCTTCGAGGGCGACGTGGCGTGGGTCGCGAACAAGGGCTCGGCGGTGCCGCTGCAGCGCTTCGCGCCGGATGGCACCTCGGTCGGGCTGCCCGTGCCCGGCGGCGCCTCGCTCGGGGGCGACACGTACCGCCTCGCCATCGACCGCCTCGGCCAGAAGTGGTTCGCGCTCGGCCGCACCGGCCTCGCCGTGTGGGACACGGGCAGCGACCCGGTCTCGCCCGCCGACGACCGCATCCGGCAGTACCGTGGGCAGGGCGACGTCCGCGCGGGCGGCCTCCCCGGCACCGACGTCGCCGACGTCGTCGTGGACGGCGACGGGACCGTCTGGATCGGCACCAACCGCGGCCTCGCGACCGTCTTCTCGCCCGGCTCAGCCTTCTCGCCGGACGCCAGCCTCGGCCTGCCGCAGTTCACGCTCACCCCGGCCAGGCCAGACGGCGGGCGCGACCCGTTCCTCCGCGACGTGTTCGTGAACGACCTCGACGTGGACCCCGCCGGCCATGTCTGGGTCGCGACGACCTCCGGCGCGTACCTCGCCGCGCCCGCGCCGTCGGGCTCGGGCTACGTCGCCCTCCGCGAGCTCAACGCGCAGAACAGCCCGCTGCCGAGCGACAACGTGCTCCGCATCGCCGTCCGCCCGGGCGACGGCCGCGTGTTCCTGACGACGGCCGAGGGCCTCTTCTCCGTCTCCGGCGACGCGACGCAGGCGCCGGCGACGTCCGAGGCGCTGCGCGTCTCGCCGAGCCCGTTCCGCCCGTCCGAGGCGCCGCAGGGCGTGCTCGTGAGCGGCCTCGCCAGCGCCCGCTCGACGGTCCGCGTGCTGACGCTTGCCGGCGAGCTGATTTACGAGACCGAGGCCGCCGGCGGCTCGATGCGCTGGGACGGCAAGGACGGCCGGACGGGCGCGCTCGTGTCCTCTGGCGTCTACATCATTGCGTCGGTCGGGGCGAACGGGGAGACGGTCCTCGGCAAGATCGCCGTCATCCGCTGACGGGCGCTGCCGGGGCCACGGCCGCGCGTCTTCCGGAATCTTCACCGGGCGCGCTCGGGCCTCGGGCGTAGGTTCTGCGTCCCGCGCGAGGCGTTGCTGTGCGCGGGACGTTTCGGCGTTTTTATGGTGGCTGTAGCTCAGTTGGTTAGAGCGCCGGGTTGTGGTCCCGGAGGTCGCGGGTTCAAGACCCGTCAGCCACCCCACACGGGTCGCCCGGCTGCTTCGGCACGCCGGGCGCTTCCATTTTCGGCCGGGACGCCCCCGAGAAGGCCGATCAGGTCGCCGTTCCCAGGGGTTCGAAAGCGCGCGCCGTCGAAGACGAGTCCGGCCGGCCAGATCGAACCCGCGAGCGCGTCGCGCGCCTCGACCGGCGCCGCGCGCCACACGTCGGGCAGCCGCTCCAGCACGTCGACGGCGAATCTGAACGCTGGGACATCGTTTTCGGCCTGTCCGGCGAAGGCGGCGAGGTTCGCGCGCGCCTCGTCACGGGCCGCGCGCAGGTGCGCCGTCAGCCGGTCGCGGCTCTCGGTGTCGATCTCGCCATCGAGGAAGCGCAAGTCCACCGCGAGAAGCTTGTCGTCGGCCGCATCGAGGCGCTCGCGTGCTTCCCGCTCCCGCGCCTTCCGGTCTACGGACGAGGCGCTCGCGCGCTCCTCGGCCATCGCCCGCAGCAGCGTCGCCGGGGCGGGCGCGATCCGCACGTCGGCAAGGTGGTCGGCGAACGCCTCGTGGACCGTCGCCGCCTGGACGCGGTACGCGCCCTTGCCCATCCCGTGGTAGTACCACACGCGGTAGCCGTGCCGCGAGCGCGAGCCGGACCCGGACAGCCGCGCGCCACTTCTCGGACAGAGCAGGTGTCCGCGCAGCGGGATCTCGGGGATGAGACTGCGGCGGGGGACGCTCCGTACATCCTTCTTGGCGAACCGCCTGCGATGCACGGCCGCAAACATCTCGACGCTCACGATCGGCTCGTGAAGCGCAGCGACGTCTTGCTCGGGCTCGGTCCCCCACGCCGCGAGCACGATCCGACCCGCATACGCCGGGTTGCGGAGCATCAGCAGGAACTGACTGCTCGAGCAGCGGAAGCCGCGCCCAAGCATCTCCTGCCGAATCGACTCCATCGAGCGGTCGGTCTCGGCGGCGAGCCGGAACGCCTCGCGGACGTGGTCGGCGTCGCCGTTTGGGACGATGAGGTACTGGTCCTGCGCGTCTCGGCCGCGAGCGTAGCCCTTCGGCGGTGTGTGGAGCCAGCGGCCTTCTTTCATCGCGCGGCGCATCCCGGCCTTGGTCGACATCGACCGCCGGCGGTTCTCGACCTCGGGCGCGGCGACGTAGAGCACCTGCATCAGGAGTTGCTCGGGGACGCTCGCGTCGATGGGCTGCTCGATGGCCTGGACGACGATGCCGCGGTCGTCGAGGCGCCGGATCATGCCGAGCGCGCCGGTCGCGTCGCGGCTGAAGCGGTCCCACTTGACGATGAGGATCGCGTCGAAGGGCGTCGCGCCGCGGGCCTCGGCCGACGCCAGCAGGCGGTTCCACTGCGGGCGGTTGAACGTCTTGGCGCTCGCTCCTTCCTCGACGTACACCGGGCCCACATCGACGCCCTCACGCGCGCACCACTGTCGGAGGCGGTCCTCCTGGTCGCGGAGGCTGTACCCGCGCTCGGCCTGCTCGTCGGTGGACACGCGGCAGTACAGCGCGGCCCTGCGGATGGGGTCCATCGGTCTGGCCGGCTGAGCCGGCGGGCACGGGTTGGAGATCGGCAGCCTCCGCCGCGTCCAGCAAGAGCCGGAACGCGGCGTGGAGTCGCGCCGCGTCGTCGGCGCTGTACCCCGGTCCGAGGATACGGTGGGCCTGTGTCACCGTCACGACGGCACCCCGACGCATGTGGTGCTCATCCCGACGACGAGGCGCGCCGCGTCGCGGCCGTGCTCGTTCGTCGAGGCGCTCCACCCGGTGATCCGGCGCAGCTCGTCGCGGTCCCACTTCTTGCGGCGTGTGGGCTCGACGAGGCGCACGGCGTAGCCGACAGATGTCAGCCACGCCGCCCACAGGTCGACATCGCGGTCGATGCGGCCGACGCTCCGCGCGATGCGGTCGCGCTCGCCTCGACCGGCGCCTCGGTGGCGGGCGTAGACGGGCAGCTGCCGCGGGTCTTCGATGACCACGCCGGCGACGCGCCAGCCGGACCACCTCGGCGATGCCTCTTCTGCTGGCTCGCACAGCGCGGTGAGCACGCGGTGGACGTGCCAGAACGGGCCGCTCGTGACGTGGACGAGCGAGCCGCGCGTCGAGCTCCACACGGCCAGCCCTGTCTCGACGCCGGGGTCGAGTCCGACGAGGACCAGCCCGTCTGCGGTCAGGTTTCGCGGTGGAGCAGGGGAGGGGCGCGCGCTCATCCTACGGCACCGGTCTGGGCCGCCGAGGCGCGGAGCCGGTACATCGGGACGGGCGGTGTGTCGGGGTCCATCTCCCACGTGCCCGCCGGCTCGAAGAACTCGGCGAGGGCCGACGCAGGGCGCCCCTGCTGCTCGAGCCACAGCACGGCCTGCGCCTGCATCCGGCGGGGCTCGGCGACGGGACCGTACGCACCCTGCGGTGGGCGTGCCGCCCCCTGCTCCCGGCTGGCCTGCACCTCGGTCTTCTCCTCGGCCCATCCCGCCTCGACGGCGCGGACGAGCCAGCCCGGCCCGTACTGGCCGCTGCGGTCGAAGGCGGCGAGCGCCGCGTCGATGCGGGCGGGGACGTCGGACGCGAGCCGCGCAGCAACGGGCTCGGTCACGCCGCGCTCGATGAGCGCCTCGACGGACCGGCCTGAGGCCCCTGGCTCTGACCGAGGCGCCTCGGACGGCATTCCCCCTTCCCGATCATCCCCCACAACCACAACATCCGCTGGCGGTCGGACGAGCGTCAGCGCGCCGTCGCCTCGCGCCTGGTGGTTGTGGTGGGGGTTCTCTTGATGGTTCTCTGATGGTTCGGGTCGCGTGGACGCGACGGGTGGGGTGGCGTCCACGCGACGGGTACCCGTGGCGTCTACGCGACGGGTGGGGGTGGCGTCTGCGCCAGGGGTGGCGTCTACGCGACGGGTCGCGTGCGCGCGACGGGTGGCGCCGGCGCGACGGGTCGTGTCCACGCCGCACGTCCCGGGGAGCACGTGGTAAACGTTACCATGCCCCGGCCGGCGCTCGACCTGGACGTGGCCCGACTCTTCGAGCCGGGTCAGCGTCCGCATCACGGCGCTGCGCGTCACGGCGCACTTGCCGGCCAGAGTGTCGATGCCAGGCCAGCAGACGCCGGCGTCGTTGGCGTTGTCGGCGAGCGCGAGCAGCATCAGCCGGTCGGCTGCCTCGCGGGGCTCGGCCGAGGCGAAGACGCTCGTCATCAGCGCGATGCTCATCGCCACGCACCGGATGTGGTCGTGCGGCACCGGGCTGCGTACGCGGCCTCGATGGCGTCGGCGACGAGGTGGATGTGGAGGTGGACGTATCCGCACCGGCGGAGCACGCCGCGTCGCGTCGAACGCCGGGGCACTCCTTCCTGCTCGACGTTGCCGTTGAGGCAGACCACGAAGCGCCCGCACCCGGTGAGGGGCATCTCGATCCAGAGCGCGCGCCGGCCGGTCCGTAGCAGCGGCAGCCGGTCGAGGCGCTCGGTCGCGCTGGCGCGTGTCGCGTGGTCGAGGCCGGCGCGGCGCTCACTCATGGCCGTCACCGGGTACGCTGTCGAACCCCGCAGGGGAAGGCGAAGCCAACAGCGGCGCCTCGGCGGCGAGGCGGTCGAGCTCGGCTTCGATGAGCGCGAGCGTCGGGCGGCCGGGCTGGACGCAGCCCAGCACCTCGTAGACGCACCGCTCGCTGCGACCGATGCGAGACGCCAGCGCCCGGGCGGTGAGGCCGCGGACGGCGAGGCGCTCGCGAGCGCGCTCGACGCGGGCCTGGTAGGCGGGCTGCTGGACGAGTCGGGTGCGGCGCGAAGAATCTTCCATCGGGGGTGGCCGCGTCGGCGCGGCTGGCTATCTTACGTGTGGCGATACGATAGCTATCTGATCGTTACATGTCAAGGCTGACCACCCCGAACCCGTGCCTTCCAAGAAAAAAGCCCGCGTCGACCGTGCGCTCTTCGCCGCCGCGCTCTCGTCGTGGATCACCGAGCACCACCTCTCGCAGCGCGAAGCGGCCGAGCGCCTCGGCGTCTCGCAGCCGCAGATCTCGTCGTGGGTCAACGCCGAGAAGACGCCGAGCCCGGCGAGCGCGACGCGCGTGCTTCCGATCCTGGGCGTCAAGCCGGACGACGTGGCGCCTCAGCCGGAAGGGGAGGGGGTCGCGCCCGATCTCTCTGACCGCGTCGTGATGATCCCGCGCGAGGGGGCGGTCGGTGCCGCGGGCCGGCTGCTTCCCCAGCGCGACGGCGAGCACGACGCCGACCCGTACCCGGCCGAGGAGCTCCGGCGGATGCTCGGCTTCGATCCGTCTGTCCTCGTCACGGCAGTCGTCGTCGGCGACTCGGTGAAGGATCTCGTCGCTCCCGGGACGCGCGTGATGTACCTGCCGACGCCCGAGATCAGCGATCACGGCCTGTACGTGCTCGACCTCGACGGCGCGCGCCTCATCAAACTCGTTCAGCGATACGCCGGCGGCGTCCTGGCGCTCATCCCGGCCAACGAGGCGTACAAGACGGAGACGTTCACGCCGATGAAGGGGGCGGACACGCCGAACACGTACCGCTCGGACCGCTCGACTCTGACGGCCGTCCTGTCGGTCGTGGGAAAGGTGGTGTACTACCCGACACTCGCCTGACGGCGTAGCTTCTCGGCACGGACCGTCTCGTCAACGGTCCCGCGGCCCTCGCGGCTGCTCAGCGGACGCGCCGATTCCTTGCACGGGTTGCGGCGCGTCCGCTCTGTTTGTGGACCGGCAGCCATGGAGACGTGCGTGCGGGTTCGCGGCCCGCGTCTCTTTACGCCAGCCTGAGGCTCCGCCCCGCGTCGAGCCTCCGTGCGTCTGATCAGACGCCTGCGCCGCGTGGCTCCCAGGGGCCGCATCCGAAGGCTGTGCCCACGCGCATCCCCGTGCCGGCCTGGGCCGAGGACGGCCCCTTCCGGCACCGCCGCGGAAGCGCAGCAACCGGCGAGGCGCCGGCCCCTGCGAAAATCAGGAAAGGCAGAGCCCACGTGTCGCGCTCCCTTCGGTCGCCCGGTTGGTTCGGGCTGCCCTTCGGCACGCACA
>JBBSQZ010000150.1:0-7992 GCA_038243565.1 Rhodothermales bacterium
GAGCGCCGCATCGGCGCCGTCCAGGCGCTCGCTGACGGGGTCGAAGGCGGGCATGCCGAGCGCGCCGCCGGACGTCTCGGGGCACGCCGCGACCATGACTTCGGCCGAGTGCGCGTCGATCGTCGCCTGCCCGCTCTGCGGGGTGCAGCAGATCACGGCGCCGGCGCCGGCGCGCAGCGCCGCCGTAGACGAGAGGACGGCGGCGCCCGTAAAGGCGCGGCTGCCGACGACTGTCACGGCCTTTCCTGCGCTGTACTTGTTGGCGTTGGCGCCGCGCCGCGGCAGGTGAGTCCGCACCCAGGCGTCCGTCGCCGCGTACGCCGCCGCCGCGGCTTCGATCTCGGCCTGCGGCACGCCGATCTCGGCCGTCTCGACGCGCCCGGCGCATTGCGCTCCGTCGCCGACGAGCAGGCCGGCTTTCGCGGCGCCAAACGCGACCGTCACGTCCGCCCGGACGCTTCCGTCCGCCGCCTTTCCGGTCGTCGCGTCGACGCCCGTCGGCACGTCGAGCGCGACGACGGGGCACGGCTGCCGGCTGATCCACGCCGCGAGCGGGCCGGTGCGGCCGCGGAGGTCGCCCGTCGCGCCGGTCCCGAGGAGCGCGTCCACGACGGCGTCGAACGGACCCGTCAGCTCGTCGAGCGTCTCGGCGAGGCGGAACGTCTCGGTGTCGCGGGCGAGCCGCTCGGCGATCTGCCGGTTCGCCTTTCGGTCGGCGCTCTCGCTCGCGGCAGGCATCAGCAGCACGTCGACAGCAGCGCCGCGGGCGTGGAGGGCCCGGGCGACGACGAGGCCGTCGCCGCCGTTGTTGCCGGGGCCGCACAGCACGGCCACGCGTGGCGCCTCGGCCGGCAGCAGGTCCGAGACGACGCGCGCCGCGGCGCGGCCGGCGGTCTCCATCAGGACGCGCGCCGGGATGCCCCACGCGTCGATCGCGGCGGCTTCGGCGTCGCGCATGCCCTGCGCGGTGAGGATCGGGACGAGGCCGGTCATCGGTCGGTCGGAAGGAGGCGAAGCTCGCCCGCGTCGGTCTCCCAGCGGGCGCGGACGGTGACGGGCTCAGAGGCGAACGCGAGCGGCTCGGGCGCGGCGTAGGGCGCGAGGCGCCCGCCGGTCCACCGCCCGTCGCCGTCGAGGTCGGCGAAGAAACGCAGGCGAACCGGCCCGGGGCGCAGGTCAGAAATCGTGAACCGGCCGTCCGGCCCGACTGTTGCGCGCTGCACGTCCGGTCCGAACGCCTCGCGCTCACCGGCCGCCTCGACGATGACCGCTCTGCCGCCGGCATCGACGACCTGCCCGACGACCGCGCCGAGTGCGTCCGCACCCAGCACGACGACGCGGCGCGGCGGAAGCGAGTCGGGCAGGGCGACGGTGAACGTGCCCGGGCCGGGCAGGATGAGGCGGAAGCGGACGCCGTCGTCGGTCAGGAGGTCGGCCGGAAGGTCTGCGCCGGAGGCGCCGCTCAGGCGGACGGAGCGGAGCGCCGCCCAGTCGGGCGGCGTGCTCCAGCGGAGGACGAGCGGCTGGCCGGGCGCCAGGACCGAGTCGCGCGGCGTGACGCCCTCGAAGCGAGCGACGACCGTGTCGGGACGCGCGGGCGGCGTAAACGACCGCACGAACGCCTCGGCTGCCGTGCCCGACGAGTCGGTGACGCCGCCCGCGAGGCGCAGGCGGTGCGGGCGGTTCGCGAGTGTCTCGGCCGTGACGATGACCGCCTCGGCCGGTGCGTCGGGCGTGACGAAGGCGGTGGTCGCGATGTTCTGGCCCGAAACCGAGTCCTCGACCATAAACGCGCCGCGGTCGGCCAGCAGAACCGGCTCGGTGAAGCGGACGGCGACGCGGCGCTCGGAGATCGCGCGGAGCGTCCGCGGCGCGGGCGGGATCGTGTCGAGCACGGTCGTCCAGAACCGATAGGTCGGCGCAGCCAACGTCGGCAGCGCGGCGTCTCGGGCCGTCGAGTCGCGTGCGGTAGAGTCCGCTTCGGCGGCGCGGAGGGCGGGCCTCGGGGCGACGGCGAAGCGCTCGCCGCCGTCGGCGCGGCCGTTGCGGTTGGCGTCGCGGACGGCGGCGACGGCGTAGAGGCCGGGGCGGAGGTAGGCGAAGCGGAACGACCCGTCGGACGTCGTCTCGGTCCGGTAGTCCGGCCGCGCGCCGCTCGTGTCGGGCGGGGGAGACGTGGAATCGGCCAGCGCATATGCCCAGACGGCGACTCCGCTCGCCGCAGCGCCGGTCGTCGGGTTCCGGACGACGCCCGTGAGCGCGGCGGCGTCGAGGCGGTCGCCGGTGGCGAAGGCGACGGTGATCGGGGCTCGGAGGGCGACGCGGCGGGCATCCGTGAGGTCCGTCGTCACCGTCACGACGGTCGTCGCATCCGCGCGCAGCGAGTCGAGGCGGACGACGAGGTCGCGGCCGCGGACGGTCACGCGCGGCGGTGTGTCGGGCTCGGGCGTGATGCGGACGGCCCGCGCCGCGCTCGTCGGGTCGAGGCGCTCCGAGACCGTCAGCACCACCTCGCGGGCGTCGACGCGCGTCGCGCCGGCCGCGGGGAGCGACGAGACGAGGGCCGGCGGCGTCGTGTCCGGCGGCCCGCCCGACGGTGCGACGGGCGTCGCGCACGCGGCGAGCGCGCAGGCGAGAAGCAGGACGGCAGAGCGGGACACGCGCGGCGGAGCGGGGACCTCGAAGCTAGCGCGCGGCATCGGCGGTTGCTTTGAGCGCGGCGAGCGCCTCGAGGCGCCGCGCGGCGTGGTCCACGATCGGCAGCGGGTACGTGGTGCCGAGGCGCACGCCCGCCGCGGCGAGCACCTCGGCCGGGGCAGAAGCGGGCGCATGGACGTGTTTCGCCGAGAGGCCAGCGAGCTCCGGGACCCAGCGGCGCACGTAGTCGCCGTTCGGGTCGAAGCGCTGGGCCTGCGTCGTGGGGTTGAAGACGCGGAAGAACGGCTGCGCGTCCGCACCGGAGCCGGCGGACCACTGCCAGCCCATCGTGTTCGAGGCGAGGTCGCCGCAGCAGAGCGTGTCCCAGAAGTGCCGCGCGCCGTCCTGCCACGGCAGCAGCAGGTCTTTGGTCAGGAACGAGGCGGTGATGAGGCGGACGCGGTTGTGCATCCAGCCCGTCGCCCACAACTCCCGCATGCCCGCGTCGACGATCGGGAAGCCGGTGCGGCCGCGGCGCCACGCGCGGAAGCCGTCCGCGTCGGTCCGCCACGGGAAGTGCTCGAAGGCCGGCTTGAGCGCGTGCTCCGGCGTCTCGGGGTTGTGGTGGAGGACGTGATACGAGAACTCGCGCCACGCCAGCTCGGCGAGGAACTTGCCGCGGTCCTCGCTCGGCGCTCGCGCCTCTTTCACGGCCGTCCAGACGCTCCGCGGGCTGATCTCGCCCCAGTGGAGGTGCGGCGAGAGGCTCGACGTGCCGGCGATGGCCGGGAGGTCGCGCGTATGGGCGTAGCCGGCGAGGATGTCGTCGATGAGGGCATCGAGGCGCTCGCGGGCGCCGGCCTCGCCGGGCGTCCACCGCTCGCGCAGGCCCGGCGCCCAGTCGGCTCCGTCCTGCTGCTCCGGCGTGAGGCCGAACGACTCGAGAGCGTCGCTCTGGGGCCACGTGTCGGGCGCGGCGAGGCTCGGGACGGGGAGCGGGTCGCCGATGGTCGTCTCGGCCTGCATTTTGCGCCAGAACGGGCCGAAGACGCCATACGGGTTCCCCGCGCCGGTGCGGATGGCGTCGGGATCGTGGAGGATCTGGCCGGCGAAGGCGCGCGTCTCGATCCTGGCATCTTGAAGGTGGCGGGCGAGGTTGGCGTCGCGGCGGGCGAGGTGCGGCTCGGTCTCAGCCTGCCACACGACGCGGTCGGCCCCGACTTCTTCGGCGACATCGAGGAGTGCGTCGGCGGTCGGACCGGCGCGGAGGACGAGGCGACTGCCGCGAGCGTCGAGGTCGCGGGCGAGCGCCTGGAGCGACTCGTGGAGCCACCAGCGGTGAGCGCCGCCGGGTGCCCACGGCGCCTCCTCGTCCGGCGCCCAGACGAAGACGGGCACGACGGCGCCGCGGGCGGCGGCGTGGGCGAGGGCGGGGTGGTCTTCGAGGCGCAGGCTGCGCGCGAGCCAGACGACGGTCGTGTTCATCCGAGCGGGGAGGGCGGCGGGGTGTTCGCCGCCCAGCCCGGCCCGGTTCCGGCGGTCAGTGCGGATGTGGCGCCCATCCGCGTGGCCAGAGGAATCCCGTAGAGACGCGCCGGCGGCGCGTCTCCGTCCGACCGCGGCGCCCCAGACGGGTCATCGCTGAGTGGCCCCGCCGAGGGGCTGTTGTCCGCGCGCGTCACGAACAGGCAGAAGGCCGTTCCGGCGCTACTTCCCGCCGCGGAGGCGCGCAAGCGTGGCGTCGTCGAGGAGGTCTGCGAGGCTCGTGCCGCCGCCGGAGCGGCCGTCCGGACGCACCTCGTCGCGGCGAGCCTCATCACGACGCCCGCCACCGCGGTTTCCGCCGTCCCGGTTGCCGCTCGGTTTATTCCTGCGCGGCTCGTCGAGGCGCTGTCCTGCCTGGCGCGGCACCTCGGCCTGCACGTCTGCCGGCGTCTCAGGCGCGGAGGGCGCCTCGTCGCGCTTCCTCGTCGTGAGGTTGATCGTCTTCTGGACGACCGGCACGAAGCCCCTGGGCCGCTTCGGTTTGCCCGAGGCGGCGGACGACAGGTCGAGCGTGAAACCGGGGCGGGTCTCGTCTGGCATGGCCGGCAGGCGCTCAGGCGCCCGGAACGTGCGAGTAGACGGCGGCCTCGCCGTCGTCGGAGATCAGGAGGACGTCGTAGGGCTGGCGCTGGTCGCCCTGCTCCATGCCGACCGAGCCGATGGGCATGCCCGGCACCGCGATGCCGCGCGCGTCGGGGCGCTCCGCGAGCAGGCGCCGCACCTCGGCCGGCGGCACGTGCCCCTCGACGGTGTAGCCGCCGACCGTCGCCGTGTGGCACGCCGAGAGGTCGCCCGGGATGCCGAGGCTGTCCCGGACGGCCGCGAGGTCGTCCACGTCGACCGTCTCGACGCGGAAGCCGTCGCGCGTCATCGCCTGCGCCCACGTCGAGCAGCAGCCGCACGTGGGCGACTTGTAGACCGTCAGGACGGGCAGAGTCGGGTCGAGCGCCGTCGCTTCGGCCGGCGCATCGGTCGTCGCCGCGGGCGCGGCGTCGGTGGCCGGCGGCTGGCAGGCGGCGAGCGTGAGCGCGAGGACGAGCAGGAGTCGGAGCATGGGAGCGGAGCGGGTGGCCCGGGGCAACGCGCTGCGGGCCGCGGGCGTCTTTGCGCCGGGCGGCCTCACGAGCGCTTCGTTACTGCGCGGCCGGCGTCGTACCGGCCGGCGTCGCGGCGCCCGAGGTCGTCGGGGTCGGCGGCGTGGCCATCGCGCCCGAGTTCGGGGCGGCGGCCTCGCCCTGCGCGACCGTGCCGAGGCGCGGCGTCGGGACGGTCGCCGCCGGCGCGGGCATGGGGCCGTCCACGAGCG
Organism: Rhodothermales bacterium; assembly: GCA_038243565.1. GTDB lineage: Bacteria > Bacteroidota > Rhodothermia > Rhodothermales > Rubricoccaceae > DASVSE01. Next base: position 5,489 of record JBBSQZ010000150.1, read on the forward strand.
GCTCGGTGACGAGCCGCGTCCCGGCGGCCTCGACGGCCTCGCGGTGCGCCTCGAGCGCGCCGTTGTCCGTGTGGAGCGGCGAGCCGCCGTCGATACGGTGCTCGAAGGTGCAGCCGGCGAGCAGGCCGCCGGCGGTGAGGAGCAGGGCGAAAGCAGCGAGGCGGGTCATGGCGTCGGAAGAGTGGGGGCCGCGCGTAATCTCGCACGGAAACCACCCCGCCCGCCCGCCCGCCCCGATGTCCGCACCCGATTCACCGGACGCCTCGTCCGAGGCTGCGTCGCCCGAGGCCATTGCCGAGGCGCTCGCCGCCCAGGACCCGCGCCTCGCGCCCGTCTTCGCCGCCGCCGGCCCGTTCGCGCCGGAGCGGACGGACGACGAGATCGCGACGGCGCTCGTCCGCTCGGTCGTCTACCAGCAGCTCTCGGGCAGGGCCGCGGGCACCATCCACGGTCGCCTGCTCGCGGCCTTCGGCGATGGCATCGTGCCGGACCTCCACGCCCTCGCCGAGGCGGACGACGCCGCGCTGCGCGCCTGCGGTCTCTCGCGCGCCAAAGCGCTCGCCGTCCGAGACATCGCCGAGCGCGCCCTCGACGGCCGCCTGCCCGGCCGCGCCGCCCTCGCCGCGATGCCCGACGCCGAGGTCGAGCGCGCCCTCGTCGCCGTCCGCGGCGTCGGCCCGTGGACGGCGCACATGGTCATGATGTTCACGCTGGGCCGGCCGGACGTGTGGCCCGTCGCGGACCTGGGCGTGCAGGAGGGCTTCCGGCTCCTCGCCGGCCTCGACGCCCGCCCGACAGCCGCCGAACTCGCCGCGCACGGCGAGCGCTACCGCCCCTTCCGCTCCGCCGCCGCCTGGGCGATGTGGCGCGTCGTAGACCAGGCGAGGGTTGAAGGGTTGAAGGGTTGAAGGGTTGAAGGGTTGAAGGGTTGAAGGGTTGAAGGGTTGAAGGGTTGAAGGGTTGAAGGGTTGAAGGCGTACCGAGGCACCGCGGTTTGTTCCGACGTCACGCCCGCCCGAACCGCCGGCCGTAGGGGCACACCGTCCGCCAGGCTGGCGCGACCGCCCCGAGCGTCTCGGCACTCGCCCCGTCGGCACTCGCCCCGTCGGGGCGCGCCCCTGAAGGCACGTGGTGTGCCCTCCTCGCAGGATGCCGCGCCGTTCATCCGCGAGTAGTGCCGTGACAGCCCGCGGCGTCCGTCTGCGCCAGGTTTTTCGACCACGCGCGGTTAGACCGCGGCGCCTCGCGAGTCTGGAACGGCATCGCCCCCGCCACCCCACCGTCACCGCCATGGTCCGTCTCGCCGCCGCCGTCCTAATCCTCGCCGCCGCCACGCCCGCTCTTGCGCAGGGCGCTGCCCACCACGACGCGCCCATCGCGTGGCGGACGTATGCCGCGGCCCGTGAGGCGCGCGTCCGCACCTTCCCGAGCACCGACGAGCGCCGCCCGATCGTCGTCGTGGTCGACGACCGCGCCGGTAACGGCGCGCCCATCACCGACGACGCCGCCTTCGTCGCCGACCTCGTCGGCCGCGAGCAGGGCTTCGACCCGACCGAGGCCACGTTCGTCTTCCGCTTCACGCCCGCCGCCTTCGCCGAGGGCGCGCCCGACGCCGGCAAGACGCTCCTGCTGCGCGCCACGTTCGGCCGCAGCGCCTCGGGCGGCCTCACGGCTCCGCAGTGGCGCGTCCTCACCCCAGACGCGCTCGACGAGCTCACGGACCGCGCCTTCCGCTGAGGCGCGCATCTGCGTGCACCGCGGCGGGTTCGCGCGAGCAGGCAGGGATTTCCTGACCCTCGTGAGGGAGCTTCTCCGGCAGACGCGCGTTGCAACACCTATCACTGTTCCCGCGCATTCGATGGACACTCCCGCCGCCTCAACCCTTCGCCTCGACGAGCTCTCCGAAGCGATCCGCATCTCGCGCCAGACGCTCGTCCGCTGGACCGACCGCGGCCTCATCAACGCCGAGCTCGACTGGGGCGTCTCGGACGCCAACGCTCAGACGCGCCTGATGAAGATCTCGGACTCGTCGCTCGACTTCCTCCGGGGCTTCGCCGGGGAGTACCGCGACGACACCGTCTCGCGGACGGAGGCCCGCCGCCTGCTCAAGCTCATCGACCGCAACCAGGTCCAGAAGCTCATCCGGCAGGGCAGCATCAAGGCGCGCAAGGTGAAGGGCGAGACGCGCGTCAGCGTCGGCTCGGTCGAAGACTACCTGATGACGCTCGAGGAGGTCGTCTAACGTGCGCCTCGATTCCCTCTGAATCCCCGCCCCGGCCCTCCCGAGGCGGGGATTTTTGCGTCGCCGAGGCGCCTAACTTGCCACGGCTGGGTAAACGTCAACGCGCGCGGTATCCCTTAAACCATTGTCCGAAAGTTAAGGGGGAGGCCCTGTTGCCAAGAGCCTAAACGAGCCAGAATGGCCGATCTGGTCGTCGCCGTGAGCAAATGCCTGTTGCAGAAAAGGCCTCGGACGGGGATGACCGCGCCCGCCTGAAAGGAAC
>JBBSQZ010000151.1:0-7968 GCA_038243565.1 Rhodothermales bacterium
ACTCGACCATGCCGGAGGGCCCCAAGAGCTCGTCGCCTATGCGACGCGCTTCACGGCCGCGGGCGAGACGCACACGCTCGTCTCGCTCCAAGACATCCGCGAGGAGCTCGAGGCGCGCGAGCTCGAGGCGTGGCAGCAGCTTACGCGCGTGCTCACGCACGAGATCACGAACTCGGTCGCGCCCATCGCGTCGCTTGCCGGGACGGCCCGCGCGCTCCTCCCCGACGCCGCCCGCGCAGCCGACGTGGCCGAGGCGCTCGGCACGATCGAGCGCCGCAGCCGGCGCCTCGTCGCCTTCGTGGGTGCCTACCAGACGCTCGCACGCCTGCCGCAGCCTCGCTCCGAGGTGATCTCGGCCGCCGAGCTCCTGGGAGACGTCGCGACGCTCGCCCGCGCGAGCGCGCCTGCGGTCGAGGTGCGCGTCGAGGTGACGCCCGTCCACTTCGAGATCGTGGCGGACCCCGAGACGGTCGAGCAGGCGCTCGTCAACCTCGCGCTGAACGCCGTCGAGGCGCTCGGCGGGCGCGCAGACGGCCGCGTCGTGCTGCGCGCCTTCGCCGGGCCGGCCGGCCGGCCGGTGGTCGAGGTCGTCGACAACGGACCGGGCCTGCTCCCCGAAGTCGCCAAGCGCGTCTTCCTGCCCTTCTTCTCGACCAAGCCGACGGGCAGTGGCATCGGACTGAGCCTCGCGCACCGCATCGCACGCCTCCACGGCGGCACGCTCACGGTCGCCTCGGAGCCGGACATCGAGACGGTCTTTACACTCCGTCTGTAGCGTGCGGCCCATCTGACCGGCCCGAGTGCCGGCCGGGCGACATGAGTCCACGCTCGGCGAGGCTCATGTACGACAGTAGAAAAGCGCCGTTATCGAGGCTGCGAGGCCCGGAGCGGGCCGCATCATTCGGCCGTTATTCGGTTGAGTGCCTGTACGAGCAGGCACCGGAGGTCGTCCGCCTTGAGCAGGTTCCTCAGGAAGCACGGAACTCCGGCGCTCGCTCCGGGCTCGCCTCGGAGAGTGCGCGCCGTACGCCCTCGGCGTCCAGGTCGGCGGTGTAGACCGGGGAGCCGGGCTGCTGGCGCCACGACTCGTCCAGCCCGCCGGCATCGACGGCGTCGAAGCCGAGCTCGTCCACGAGGCGCATGGCGACGGCCTTGGCCGCGTCGTCGTCGCCGGCGACCGGCAGGGCGATGCGGCCGGGTGCGCCGGCGGGTCGTCCGAGGTCCATCAGGTGCTGGGCGCGGATGTTGTTGAACGCCTTGACTACGGGCCGGCCGAGCTGACGCTCGACCCAGCGGCTCTCCGGCATGCCGGCCTCGATCTCCTCGATGCGGCCGTCGCGCTGGGGGTAGTAGTTGCCGGTGTCGACGACTACCGTCTCGTCTGCCACGTCGGCGAACAGGTCGTCTGGCAGCTCAGGGACGCTACCCTCCGGGATCGTGACGATGACGAGGTCCTGGCCGTGCGGCGCATCACGGACAGAGGCCGCCTTTGCGCCGGTCTCCTCGGCCAGATCGGCGAGCGTTTCGGGGCCACGCGAGTTCGCCACCGCTACCTCGTGACCGAGCGCGGTGAGACGGCGGGTGAGGGTGCCGCCGATCTGGCCGGCACCGATGATTCCTATTTGCATGGTGACTCTTGGATGAAGCAGGGGAGCACTCGGTAGTGGCCCTCTGGCGAAGTAGGAATCCCTTCAATGCCTGTGCGCCGCCGCTGTTCGCGAACAGCGGCGCGTCGCTTTCTTAAGGCGAGATCAGGGAGCGACGTAGAGCATGGCACTGGCGATGTCTTCTGGCTCCTCCTCTGTGGGCTCGTCGACGCAGCGCTCGCGGTGGCCGTCGCCTCAGGCTCCGCGCTCGGTGGAACGGGGGTCGTGGCCGTGCTGAGCGGGACGCCGTGAGTGGGCCACGTCATGCACCTGCTGCACCACACCTAAGCCGCGGCGGCAGCACTTGGCCTGCCCCCTCACCGCCCCCAATGTCCGGACACCGGCGGAAAGCGCCGTTACCGACGGTCACTCCATTTTACAAAGGGGCGGGCGCTTTGGGTTTCGTCCCGAGAGTGCCTCAACCGCCGATACGGTCTGCGCGCAGCCAGAACGGGCGAGGAACCGACGAACGTCCTGCTGTTCCCGGACCTGGCCGCGGGGCGTCGCGTTCGCCCCATCGGCGTCCATTTGTGGCCGACACTCACGAACCTCCCGCAGCCGCGCGCCTTCGAGGTCGGCGTAGACGTCGAGCGCCTCTCGCAGGCGTAGGTCGGGGTCACGGCTCTGGACGCCGATGCGTTGCTCGGCGAGATCGTCGCGACAGTGCGAGAGGTCCGCGACCTCGTAGACCAGGACGGCGAGGCGTCGCTGCCGTGGCGCTGATGCACGTCGGAGGATGAGCCGTAGCCACGCGCCCCGGCCCCTCGTGCGAGGCGGCGCCGAGAAGGAGCGTCACTGTTTGCCTCGTCACACCCTGCACTCCGCAGGCGTTTCACTCTGGCGTATCCTCCGACCCGCCCCCGACTCTCTCTCGGCTGGGCCCCTCCACCCGGAGACCGGCCATCCATGACCGACGGACTCAGACGGCGGGCTGCGGCGTACCTGCTCGAGGCGGGCGGCCTGGCGTTCTTCGTTACCGCGGCGAGCGTGGGGACGGTGCTGCTCGAGTACCCCGGCTCGCCCGTCCACGCGGCGATGGACAGCCGGGTGCTCCGCCGCGTAGCGCTCGGGGTCGTGATGGGCCTGGTGGTCGTGGTTCTGACGGCCGTGGCCGGCCCGCGCTCGGGGGCTCACATCAACCCGGCCGTGACGTGGGCGTTCTGGAGGCACGGCAAGATCGGCGCGTGGGACGCTGTGGGCTACACGGCCGCGCAGTGCGCCGGTGCCGTTGGCGCCGCCCTTGCGATGCGGACGGCACTCGGGTCTTCGTTCTCGCATCCTACGGTCGACTTCGTCGTGACGAAGCCGGGGCCAGGCGGGCCGGGCGTTGCCTTCGCGGCCGAGTTCGCCATCTCGTTCGCCTTCATGCTCACCTTGCTCGTCGCGACCGAGTGCCGGCGGCTCGAGCACGCCGTCGGGTGGATTGCGGGCGCGCTGCTCGCCGTCTACATCGCGGTCGAGACGCCGCTCTCGGGCATGAGCCTCAACCCGGCGCGCTCGCTCGGATCGGCCGTCGCCGCGCCGGCTTCACCTGCGCTCTGGCTCTACGCCGTCGCGCCGACGCTGGCGATGCTCGCGGCGGTCGAGGTGTACGGGCGGCTTGGTTTCGCCGCCCGGATTCCCGGCTACCATCCGGGCCCGACCTACCCGTGGCCGCTCGGCCCGGAGCCGCCCTCCCGGACCGCCCCCTCTCCCGGCCCCGACGAAGGCTAGCTGCCGCAAGGCTAGCTGCCGCAAGGCTAGCTGCCGCAAGGCTAGCTGCCGCAAGGCTAGCTGCCGCTCGGCCGTTTGACGACCCGGCCGCTGTACCCCGCCCGGGCGGCCCCGGCGGGGAGTCCCTTGTGAGCGATGGCCTCGGTGGCTCGGCGGCTCACGGTGACGAGGCCGTCGCCGACCGTGAGCTCGTCGACGCCGACCCCGGTCCCGTCGTCGAGCAGGACCGTCGAGACCGTCTCGGTCGCCGTGTCGACGACGAGCTCGGCGACCCGGCCGAGCCGGGCCCCCGTGGCATCGCGGACCTCGTACCCTCGGATGTCCTGGGCGTCGCCGGCGAGCTGCCAGTCGGTCGTGTCGGAGAGAGGGACGTGGGCCACGGCGGGTCGGGAGGGTGATCGGCACAGAACCCGGTGGCCCCCAGATGGTTCGCTGCCGCGATCGGGCCCCCTCGTGGGCCTCGACCTCCAACCCTGGACTACGGCCCCTCGGTGGATTCCCTTAGGGCCTGCGCACCGTCCGCAGTCTAGACTCGGGCCCGCTCACCCAGGACGTATGACGACGGCAATCCCCACTGGAGGTCTCCCCGCGCCCGAGCTCTGGGGCGGCATCGAGTGCACCGTCAACCGGGTGTGCGACCGGTACTCGGACCAGCTCGCGCGGAGCGGGAGTCGGACCCGGCCCGGCGACCTCGACCGCGTCGCCGACCTCGGCGTCCGGGCGCTCCGGTTCCCGGTCCTGTGGGAGACGACGGCGCCGGGGGACATCGCCGACGCCGACTGGCGGTGGGCCGACGCTGGCCTCGCCCGGCTCCGCGAGCGGGCCGTCCGGCCCATCGTCGGGCTCGTCCACCACGGGAGCGGGCCGCGCCACACGAGCCTCGTCGACCTGGACTTCCCCGCGAAGCTCGCGGACTACGCCCGGGCCGTCGCCGAGCGCTACCCGCACGTCGAGGACTGGACGCCCGTCAACGAGCCGCTCACGACGGCCCGGTTCTCCGGGCTCTACGGGCACTGGTACCCCCACGGGCGCGACGCGCAGACCTTTGCCCGCACCCTCGTGACCCAGGTCCGCGGCGTCGTCCTCGCCATGCAGGCCGTCCGTGAGGTAAACCCCAAAGCCCGGCTCGTCCAGACCGACGACCTCGGCCGGTGCTGGAGCACGCCCGCGCTCCAGGGCGAGGCCGACTTCCAGAACGAGCGGCGCTGGCTCGGGTGGGACCTGTTGTGCGGGCGGGTCGGGCCCGGGCACCCGATGTGGGCCTACCTCCGGGGCGCAGGTGTCGGCGAGGCCGACCTGATGTGGTTCGCGGACCACCCGTGCCCGCCCGACGTCGTCGGCGTCAACCACTACCTCCAGAGCGAGCGCTTCCTCGACGAGCGGACGGACCGGTACCCGGGCCACCCGGTCGACCCCGGCGGGCCGCTCCCCCACGTCGACGTGCCCGCCGCCCGCGTGCTCGCCGACGGGCCCGCGGGCGTGCGGGCGCTCCTGCTTGAAACCTGGGAGCGGTACCGGCTCCCCGTCGCCGTGACCGAGGCCCACCTCGGGAGCTACCGCGAGGAGCAGGTCCGCTGGCTCGTCCACGTGTGGAAGGAGGCCGAGGCGGCCCGGCGGGACGGGGCCGACGTCCGGGCGGTCACGGTGTGGTCGCTCTTTGGCTCCTACGACTGGGACAGCCTCGTCACCGTCGAGGCCGGCCACTACGAGCCCGGCGCGTTCGACCTCCGAGGACCCACGCCCCGCCCGACGGCCATCGCTGCGACGGCCCGGCAACTCGCCGCTGGGGAAGAGCCGGCGCACCCCGTCCTCGGCTCCCCCGGGTGGTGGGAGGGGCCCGACCGCCTGTTCTACCCGCCCGTCCACACGCTTCCAGCCCGAGCCCGCCCGAGGACGGCCCGTGGGCCCGCGGCACCGCTCGTCGTCACCGGCGCGACGGGGACGCTCGGCCAGGCGGTCGCTCGGGTGTGCGCGGTCCGCGGACTCCCCGTCGGGCTACTCGGCCGGGCCGAGATGGATATCGCGGACGCGGGCTCCGTCGCCGCCGCCCTCGACCGGATCCGGCCGTGGGCCGTCGTCAACGCGGCGGGCTACGTCCGGGTCGACGACGCCGAGCGCGACGAGGCGGCCTGCTTCCGCGAGAACACGACGGGCGCCGTCACGCTCGCCACGGCGTGTGCGGCGCGCGGGCTCCCGCTCGTCACGTTCTCGTCCGACCTCGTCTTCGACGGCGAGAAGGGCGCGCCGTACGTCGAGAGCGACCGCCCCAACCCGGCCGGCGTGTACGGCCGGAGCAAGGCCGAGGCCGAGGTCGGCGTCCTCGACGCCCACCCCGCCGCCCTCGTCGTCCGCACGGCCGCGTTCTTCGGGCCGTGGGACGGCCACAACGCCGTCACGCTGGCCCTTCGGGACCTCGACGCCGGGCGCGTCGTCCGCGCCGCTGCCGACGCCGTCGTCTCGCCGACGTACGTCCCCGACCTCGTCCACGCCTGCCTCGACCTGCTCGTCGACGGGGAGAGCGGCCTGTGGCACCTCGCGGGTACGAGCGCATTGACGTGGGCCGAACTGGTCCGCCGGGCGGCCGTGGCCGCGGGCCGCGACCCGGAACAGATCGAGGCGTGCTCGACGTCGGAGCTGGGCCTGGACGCGCCTCGCCCGCTCTACAGCGTGCTCGCGAGCGAACGTGGGACGTTGATGCCGTCGGCCGACGACGCGCTCGCCCGGTACGTCCGGGAGGCAGAGTGGCTGAGGGGGCCGCCGGTCGGTCCGCTTGTCGACGGCGGGCTCTGCGCGGCCGCTTGATCAGGCCCCCTCTCAGGCCGCCTGCCTGTCCCAGACGGCGTCGCACGCCGGCCCGCTTGTGCCCGCCCACGAGGCGGACTTCGAACTGTGCGGAACGACCGAGAGCGCAGAAGCTACCCTCGACATGCCCGGCTGGGCCGGATGTGACCTGCTCGTCACCGGCGTCTCGCTGGGCGGGATGGACGGGACCGCACTCGCGGAGCGGAAGACCGCCGAGCGGCCCGGCCTCCCGGGCGTCGTCACCTCGGTCGACCGCGAGGCAGGCCCGGCCGAGCGAGCGCGGGAAGCCGGTGCGCGGGCATACCTCACCAAGGACTCAGTGCCGTGGCTACTTCTTATCGAGATGTCTGTCATCCCGGCCCCCGAGCCGGGATTTCCTCGACGGTCCATCATCGCCCGATGGCCCCTCTCATCCATGGCCCTTCATCCAGGAGATCCCGGCTCAAGGCCCGGATGATACGGAATGTGGACCGCGACAAACCTGCCAACCGCGCATGTTCACACTGCTTAGGTCGTGTGCGTCGACCCGAATGGACTGAGGTGGTGCCCGGGATGTGGGGTCACGGGTGGGCTCTGCGCTCACCCGCGAAGTCATCGAGGAAGCCGGGGAGCGGCCGGTGACGCTGCGCGTGCTCAGGATGAACCCGGCGCGGGCGCTCGACGAGCGGTGCGGCTTCGAGCCGCGCGCCGAGACCGAGCCGCGCGCCGAGACCGAGCCGCGCGCCGAGATGAGACGGGAATCTGGCGGCCGGACCGCGAGCGCAGACTGAACGACCACCGGCTGCAGCCGGTGGGCTCTCGAGCGGCTGAAAGCCGCTGACTGGACGTCCGACGAGGGCGGGCGCCTCCAGTAAATCCGGGGCGATCCATCCTGTGGCTTGGCACGATCCGCACGCCCTACGTTGGCGGGCTAACGTTTTAAAACCACGTGGGCGCCTAGCTTCGCTGCGAGCGAACACACCTCCCGCATGCCTCCGTCCTCCGAGCGGCTCTTCTTCCCCGACCACTCCGCCTGCCGCACGCTCACGGCCACGCTCTACGACGAGCTGTCCCAGCAGCCCATCGAGGGCCGCGAGCGAGACTTCGTGGCGGGAGAGGCCCTCTGGCTCCCCCACGACCCGGCGGACTCTGTCTGCTTCCTCCGGGCCGGGCAGGTGTCGGTGACGCGCGAGGACTCCCACGGGCACGAGGTCATCCTCCACGTCGTCGGCCCCGACGAGCTCTTCGGCGAGCTGTGCTTCTGCAGCCGCGAGGGGGGGCGGCGGAACACGACGGCCCGGAGCGTCGGGTTCGCCCGCGCCGTCTGCCTGAGCTACAGCGGCTTCCTCGGTGCCCTGCGCGCGATGCCAGAGCTCCTGGAGGCGGCCGTCCAGTCGTTCTGCGTGCGCCTCTCGGACCTCGAAGAGCGCATCGACGTGCTCGCCCGGCAGTCGGCGGAGGACCGCATCGGCCACCTCTTGCTCCACCTCGCGGCCTCGAAAGGGGAGCCGGCCTCAGAGGACGGTGCGGCTCTCGTGCGCGCGAGCCACGACACCCTCGCCCGGATGGCCGCCATGAGCCGCTCCCACGTGACGGTCACGATGGGCCGGTTCCGCCAGCGCGGCCTGGTGGACTACGCGCGGCGCACGCCGCTGACCGTCCACTTGGCCGCGCTGCGAGAGTACCTCGCGGACCTGCCGGACCGACGGCGCGACGGACCATGAGGTCCTCGCTTTCTACCTCGCCCCCACATCCTCAACGAATCATGAACGAGACTCTGGATACCATCACCCTCGGCGGCGGCTGCTTCTGGTGCGTCGAGGCCGTC
>JBBSQZ010000152.1:0-7942 GCA_038243565.1 Rhodothermales bacterium
AGGATGACGTAGGCGTCCGCGATCTCGACGCCCATCGGGTCGGTCGATATTTCGGCGCGGCCGGTGCTCGACACGATCGTCCGCACCTCGGGGAAGGCGGCGACGCGGCGCTCGACCTCGCCCGTGATCTTGAGCGACTCGCTCAGCGAGACGCTCGGCAGACGGATGATCTGCACCGCCAGGTCACCCTCGTCGAGGCGCGGCAGGAACTCGCCGCCGAGGCGCGTGAACGCGAACACGGCGATGGCGAGCAGCGCGACGGTCGTCCCGACGACGACGCGGCCCGAGCGCAGCGCGCGCTCGAGGACCGGCCGGTAGCGGACGTGCAGCCAGGCGATGATCCGCGATTCTTTGATCGGCTTATCCCCTTTCAAGAACAGCGAGCACATCACCGGGACGTACGTCACCGAGAGGATCAGCGACCCGACGAGCGCGAACGTGACGGTCAGCGCCATCGGCCTGAACATCTTGCCCTCGATGCCCTGGAGCGTCATGATCGGCAGGTAGACGAGGATGATGATGAACACGCCGAACTTGGCGGACTTGACCATCTCGGCCGCGCCGGACTGCACGAGGCGCCGCATCCCGGCGGCGTCCGAGAGCGGGTCGCCCGCGTCCTGCCGCTGTTTGATGCGGCGCAAGATGTTCTCGACGATGATGAGCGATCCGTCCACGACGAGGCCGAAGTCGATGGCGCCCATCGACATGAGGTTGCCCGTCTGGCCCGTCAGGACCATGCAGACGATGGCGAAGAGCATCGCGAGCGGGATCGTGCTCGCCAGGATGAGCCCGGCGCGGAGGTGCGCGAGCAGCAGCAGCAGCACGACCACGACGAGCAGCGCGCCCTCGCCGAGGTTGCGCGCGACGGTCCCGATCGTCCGCCCGACGAACTCGGTCCGGTCGTAGTACGGCGTGATCACGACGCCCGCGGGCAGCGTCTTCTGGATCTCGGCGATGCGCGCCTTCGTCGCGGCCACGACGACGCGCGCGTTGGCGCCCTTGAGCTGCATCGCGACGCCCGTCACGACCTCGCCGCGGCCGTCCTCGGTCGCCGCGCCGAAGCGGATCGCCGGGCCGACCGTCACCGTCGCCACGTCGCCGAGCCGGACCGGGATGCCGCCGGTCGTGCGGACCGTCGTGTTGGCGAGGTCCTCGGGCGTCTCGACGAGGCCGACGGAGCGGACGGACAGCTGCTCGGGGCCGGTCTCGATGACGCCGCCGCCGGCCGTGCCGGACGCCGCGGCGGTCGCGTCGAAGACCTCGCGCAGCGTCAGCCCGTAGCCGGCGAGGCGGTCCGGATCGACGAGCACCTGCACCTGCTTTACCTCGCCGCCGAGCGAGTTGACCTCGGCCAGCCCGGGCACGCCGAGCAGCTGCCGCCGCACGATCCAGTCCTGGATCGTCCGCAGCTCCATCGGCGAGCGCGTCCCGGTCGTGTCCTCGAGGACGTAGCGGAAGATCTCGCCCAGGCCCGTCGAGACCGGCCCCAGCTCGGGCGTCTCGACGCCGGGTGGGAGGTCCACGTCGCGGAGCTTTTCCAGAATGAGCTGCCGCCCGAAGTACGTCTCGACGCGCTCCTCGAAGACGACGGTCACGACGGAGATGCCGGAGCGCGAGAGCGAGCGCATCTCGACGACGTCGGGCAACGCCCGCAGCGCCAGCTCGACGGGGACCGAGACGTAGCGCTCGACCTCGAGCGGCGACAGCGCCGGCGCCTGCGTCAGGATCTGGACCTGGTTGTTGGTGACGTCCGGGACGGCGTCGATGGGCAGCCGCGTGAGGGCGAACAGCCCGCCGGCGACGAGCGTAGCGACGCCGACGAGCACGAGCCCGCGCTGCGCGAGCGACAGCGCGATGATGCGTTCGAACATGAGCCTTGGGTACCGGACCGCGCGCGCCACCAAAGGCGCGGACGGGTCCGAGAGGGGAGAGGCCGGCACCTCCACAGGTGCGGCACGGCGGGCGCACGGCGCCCCGGCGCGCACACGCGCGCCATTTCCCCTACGCCAGAGGCACGTGCTCCACAGGTCGCCCTGCCACGGACGGCGGGCGCGCGGTCGGCTCCTCGAGGCGCTCGGCTCTCATGACGGGCGCGTCGGCCACCGTCGGGAGCATCTCGGTCCGCGTGAACGAGATGTGGCAGAGGCAGTCCGGCGTCGTCTTCGGCGCGTCCGAGTGGCTGGCGTCCTGGCCCATCTCGTCCGCGCACGGCAGCACGTCGAGCGCCTGCACCGCGACGAGCACGGCGAGCGCAAGGGCGACGGCGGCGGACAGGCGGCGGAACGTGGACACGCGAGGCGCGAGGGTGGACGCCGAGAAGCTAACCGGATTCGGGCGGGCCGCGTGCCTTCACGGGCTGTTGGCGGGCGCCTCACGACGCATGCACGCCGGACCGTGCTCGGAGCGCGTATCCAAAAACCCAACACGCTCCCGATTCTGAATGACCTGGTACGAGACGCTGAACGACTACTTCCCCGTCGAAGAGATGAAGTCCCGCGAGCACGTCGAGGCGCTCCTCAAAGAGCGCTCGGACGTGTACCGCATCGATCACGGCCCGACGCACGTGCTGCTCTACGTCGAGGGCACGGACTTCGTGTTCATCGACTACCTGCTCGTCTCGCGCGCCGCGCGCGGGCAGGGCATGGGCAAGGCGCTGCTGGACAAGATGAAGGCCATCGGCAAGCCCGTCCTGCTCGAGGTCGAGGCCGAGGACTACGACGACTCGGACACCGTCAAGCGGCACCGCTTCTACGCCCGCGAGGGCTTCCGCCGCGCCGAGCGCGTGACCTACCGCCGCCGCTCGCTCGCGACGGGCGAGGACAACGAGCTCGAGATCCTCTACTGGTCCCCCGACGCTGAGACGTCGGACGCCGATGTGCACGCGCACATGACGGCGATCTACGAGCACGTCCACACGTGGCGTGACCGCGAGTTCTACGGCGAGGCCTACCAGCCCGTCGAGGAGGTTCTCTTGTTGGACGGCGAGGCGTGAGAGGCGGAAGGCGGAAGGCGGAAGGCGGAAGGCTTGTACCGAGCGCCTCAGAATGTTCCAAACGTGCACCGCCCACCACACCTGCCGCACCAATTAAAAATCGTCACCCTGAACTCGTTTCAGGATCTGCATCTCGCCTTGCTCCGGCTGCCTGAAATTCAGATCCTGAAACGAGTTCAGGATGACAAAGTAGGGAGGGCAGTGGTTGATTTCCGCCCGCCGCCCGCCGCCCGCCGCCCGCCGCCCGCCGCCCGCTGCCCTCAGACTATCCGGCCGGGGACGTGGGCGTTGACGGGGCCGCGGAGGCGGAAGACGAACTTGAGCGCGGTGATGGCCGTCTTCGTCTGCAACGACGCCACCCACTGGTCCGCGGCGCGGCGGACGCCGAGGCCGTAGCTCGGATACGGGTGGATCGTGCTCGAGAGGCTCATCAGCGAGACGCCGGCCTTCATCGCGACGGCCACCTCGCCGATGAGGTCGCCCGCCCGCGCGCCGAGGATGCTCGCGCCGAGGATCGTGCCCCAGCGCGTCGCGTGGATGCGGATCTCGCCCGTCGTCTCGCCCTCGGTGAGGGCGCGGTCGAGCTTCGTGTACGGGAAGCGGAAGGTCGTGTAGCGCGTGCCCGCATCGTCCAGCTCGGCCGCCGTCTTGCCGACGTGGGCCAGCTCGGGCGTCGTGAACGTGGCCCACGGGACGTGGCCGGTGTCGATGCTGCTCGGCAGGTGCACGACGGCGTTCATCACGGCGATCTTGGCCATGTGCTCGCTCATGTGCGTCAGCGCGTAGCGTCCCGTCACGTCGCCCACGGCGAAGATGTGCGAGACGTTGGTCCGGCACCGGTCGTCCACCGTGATGCCCTCCTTGGTGGATGTGACGCCCGCCGCGGCGAGGTTCAGCGACTCGACGTTCGGCGTTCGGCCGACGGCGACGAGCAGCGCGTCGCCCGTGATCTGCGACTCGCCCGCGGCGTCTCGGACGGTTAGCGCGATGCCGTCCGCCGTCTTCTCCGCGCGGATCGCCGTGGCGCCGAGGCGAAAATCGACGCCTTCGTCGGCCAGAACCTGTTGGAGCGCGAGGGCCGCCTCGGGCTCGGCGCGGTCGAGGATCCGGTCGCTGCGCTCGACGACGGTCACGCGCGAGCCGAGGCGCCGGAAGGCCTGCGCCATCTCGACGCCGATCGAGCCGCCGCCGAGCACGACGAGGTGCTCGGGCTGCTCGGTGATCTCGAACAGCGTGTCGCTCGTGAGAAACGGGGCGCCGTCGAGGCCGTCGATGGGCGGGACGGCGGGGCGGCCGCCCGTCGCGACGATGGCCGTGCGCCCCGAGAGGCGCGTGAGCGTCCCGTCGTCCGCCGTCACCTCGACGGTCCGCTCGCTGACGAAGCGGGCGTCGCCGTGGAGCACGTCGATGCCCATCGTCTCGTAGATCTGCGGGTCGTCCGCCTCGTCGTAGACCTCCTGCCGGACGCCGCGGACGTGCGCCATCAGGCGCGGGAAGTCGACCGGGATCGGCGTGTCCGCGAGCCCGACGCGCGAGGCGGTCGCGGCCAGCCGGGCCACGTCGGCGGCGTGGAGGAGAGTCTTGGACGGGATGCAGCCGGTCCACGTGCAGTCGCCGCCCAAGCGCGCGCGCTCGATCAGGGCGACGCTCGCGCCGAGGTTGACGGCGATGCCGGCGGCGGTGAGGCCGGCCGAGCCGCCGCCGATGACGAGCACGTCGTGGGTCGTGGTCATGGAGTTCTGGATGAACAGCCTGGCGTACGCGCGGCCCCTATCTTCGGTCCACCACCCGCCTGCCGCCCGTGCCCGACCCGCTCCTCGCCGCGATCCGCACCGTCCCGGACTTCCCCGCGCCGGGGATCTCCTTCAAGGACCTCACGCCGCTCCTGGCCGACCCGGCCCTGTTCGCGCTCACCGTCGACCGCCTCGCGTCGCCGTGGATGGATGCCGGCGTGACGCACGTCGTCGGGACCGAGGCGCGGGGCTTCTGGTTCGGGCCCAGCCTGGCGCAGCGCCTCGGCGCGGGCTTCGTCCCGGCGCGCAAGCCCGGCAAGCTGCCCGCGGCCGTCCGCCGCGTGGCCTACGCGCTCGAGTACGGGACGGACACGGTCGAAGTCCACGCCGACGCGCTCCCGCCCGGCGCGCGCGTGCTCGTCCACGACGACGTCATCGCGACGGGTGGGACGGGCGCGGCCGTCTGCGCGCTCGTCGCCGAGGCGGGTGCGGCCCTCGTCGGCGTCTCGGTCGTCCTCGAGATCGCCGCCCTCGACGGCCGCGCGCTCCTCCCGGACGGCACGCGCGTCGAGGCGGTGCTGACCGTGTGAAGGCCATGGGGGATGGGGCAAGAGGCATGGGTTCAAAGGCCTTTCCCTCATGCCCCATGCCTCATCCCTCTACCGCACCGCGATGCAGCTGATCTGGACGCGGGCGCCGCGCGGGAGCGTCCCGATCTCGATCGTCTCGCGGGCGGGCTGCGCGGCCGAGACGTAGCGCGCGTAGACCTCGTTGACCGGCGCGTAGTCCGCGACGTGGCGGAGGTAGACCGTGGCCTGGACGACGTGGCGGAAGTCCATGTCGGCCGCGTTGAGGACGGCGCCGAGCGTGTCGAGCACGCGCGCCGCCTCGTCCTGGATGTCGCCGGCGACGAGCTGACCGGTCGCCGGGTCGAGCGCGATCTGGCCCGAGACGTAGAGCGTGTCGCCGACGAGGATGCCCTGGCTGTACGGGCCGATCTCGGCGGGCGCGCCGGGCGCGTGGATGCGCTCGCGGCGCGTCGGCGGGGGAATGGCCACGGCGGGGCGAGACGTGTGAGCCGAAAGCTCCGCAGATCTGCCGCCCCGGCAAAGCGAAGACGCGTGCAACTCGACACCCGAACCGGGTCCTAACGCCGTTCTCGCTATCTTGAAGGCCACAAACGCCCGATCTCATGAGCCGCCACGGCCGCGTCCTCGTCGCGATGAGCGGCGGCGTCGACTCGTCGGCGGCCGCGGTGATGCTGCACGAGCAGGGTTACGAGGTCGTCGGCGTGACGATGAAGACGTGGGACTATGAGTCGTCGCTCGGCGGCTCCGGGGCGCCCCGCGGCGGCACGAAGAAGGTCTCCGGCTGCTGCTCGCTGGACGACATGAACGACGCCCGCGCCGTCGCGGTCAACCTTGGCGCGACCCACCTCGTGGTCGACCTGCGGGCGGAGTTCGGGACGGCCGTCACGGACCGCTTCGTCTCGGACTACCTCTCGGGGCGCACGCCGAACCCGTGCGTACTGTGCAACACGCACGTGAAGTGGGGCGCGCTCGTCCGCCGCGCCGACGCCCTCGGCTGCGACTTTATCGCGACGGGCCACTACGCGCGTCTCGAGCACGGCGCCCGCGTCGGCGTGATGCGCG
The DNA here is from genome assembly GCA_038243565.1 of Rhodothermales bacterium. GTDB lineage: Bacteria > Bacteroidota > Rhodothermia > Rhodothermales > Rubricoccaceae > DASVSE01. The sequence goes on from JBBSQZ010000152.1 coordinate 6,378, forward strand.
GGCTGGACCGCGCGAAGGACCAGTCGTACGTCCTGTGGGGTGTCGCGCAGGCGAACCTCGCGCGGACGCTGCTGCCGCTCGGCGGCCACACCAAGCCCGAGATCCGCGCCCTCGCCGAGGCGGCCGGCCTGGCCGTGGCGCGCAAGAAGGACTCGTACGAGATCTGCTTCGTGCCCGACGACGACTACCGGGGCTACCTCCGCCGCCGCGTCCCCGGCCTCGACGCCCGCGTCGACGGCGGGCCGTTCGTGCACGCCATCACCGGCGAGACGCTCGGGCGGCACCGCGGCGCGCCGTTCTACACCGTCGGGCAGCGCCGCGGGCTGGGCCTCTCGGGCCCCGAGCCGCTGTACGTGACGGGCATCGAGGCCGAGACGAACACGGTCCGCGTCGGCCCTCGAACGGCGCTCGCCGCGCAGTCGCTCACGGCCGACGGCGTCGTGTGGGGAAAGGCGGCGGGGTTCGACGGCGAGGCGCGCGTCTGGGCGCAGGTCCGCGCGCACGGCCCGGCCGAGCCGGCGCTTGCATGGCAGACGGGGCCGGACACGCTCGAGGCCGTCTTCGAGGCGCCGCGGCAGGCCGTCGCCCCGGGCCAGGCCGTCGTGCTGTACGACGAGACGGAGACGGTGCTCGCCGGCGGCTGGATCGCCACGGCGGGCGCCGCGACGCCGCCCGAGGCGGACCCGGACTTCCTCGCCCTCCCGACGCTCTGACGCGGCGGCGTTGAAGCGAGTGGTATAGCGACGCAATGCAACGCCGTCCCGCGCTGCGGCCTCCTCGAACCAACACAGCCCTCTATCAACGTCATCCCGAACGAAGCGAGCCCTCGGCGAGCGCAGTTGAGGAATCTCGACGCTCATCTGCGGGCGCTGCGCTCTGACCCACCGCGTCGAGATCCCTCGACAAGCTCGGGATGACGTTGGTTTTGGGGTGGAGCCTGGCCTCGGCGGAGACAGGCCGCCGGCGCGTCTCTAAGATCTTCTGCCCGGACCGAGGCGCACCGTGGCGCGTCGCTACGAATCGCCCTGAATCCAATCGAAATGCCGCTACGCGAATGCCCCGCCTGTGCCATCGACGGCCCCGCCGACGCGGCGGAGTGCTCGTTCTGCGGCTACGAGTTCCCCGTCGCCCGCCGCGGCACGCGCCCCTCGGCGTGGCTCATGATCGCGCTGATGGCCGGCGCCGCCTCGGTCGTCGCCTGGCTCATGGGCTGGCTGGGGTAGGTGGGCCATGAGGGGTGAGGCATGGGCCATGGGAGAAAACCCCATCCCCCTCAGACCATTCGTCCCGCCTTGATCGACCTTTCCAGCCAGAGCCTCTTGCGTTCGAGCTCGCCGAGGCTGAGGTCGCCCTGCGCTTTGGCGAGGCGCTCCTTCGCGATGCGGTGCACGTCGCGGGCCGAGATGGGGCGCGCCGGGGCGTCGAGGGCGAAGGCGAGGTCGCGGGCGAGCGTGGCGCACTCGCGGCGGAGGGCGCGCTCGCGCTTCGCGATGTCCAACGCCTGCGGGCGCGCCTCGGGGACCGGCGGCGCGGCGTGGAACTGCGCGGCGCTCTTGTAGCCCGGC